>NZ_JSWJ01000012.1:0-361816 GCF_000826845.1 Phaeobacter sp. S60 | reverse complement strand
GCGTTTTCGGGCGCAGGCGTGGAGGAAATTGCCACGGTGACCGCGATTGAGGGCGATATGGCCCCGGCGCTGAAAGTGGGCGATGTGGTGCTGCGCATTGACCCGCGTTATTTCCGCCCCGCCGAGGTGGAGACGCTGCTGGGTGATCCGTCAAAGGCGAAGGAGCAACTGGGCTGGGTGCCGGAAATCACCACCCAGGAGATGTGCGCCGAAATGGTGCGCGAAGACCTCAAGACCGCCCGCCGCCACGCCCTGCTGAAAGAGCACGGCATGGATCTTCCGGTCAGCATAGAGGGCTGAGAGCAGCCTTTCGGGTGACCTGTCAAAGCTACACAGGCCACCCATTGGGGCTGTTGTCGGCCAATACCTCAGAGTGAGAGAGATGGCCGACTTTCCATCGTAGATCAGGAAATCAGCCGGATTGCGACACGAGTTCAAATGTCGCGTTCTCGTTTAACTCTTGGATCCCCTGCGCGATGCCGACACCATTCCCGCTCCCATTTTTGGCGCCTTCCGTGTTGAGCGATAGATAGTAGCCAGACAGTGTCGAGCATTCGAAGGCAACACGATTGGGGCCGACAAAGCGCATTAGCCATTTTTCAAGTGCGCCGCAGCTAAACTGGCAGTTAATCGGCTTGATCTGTTGCGGTGATGGCGTGCCAATGCGCACATAGCAATTGGACCATTCCGCCGACAATAGGGCTACTGTGCCGCCATCCTGTGGGGTCAGAATAAACTGTTCCCATGGTCCGGCCCCAATTTGGGCATTAACCGTTCCTGCCCCTTCAGGGGCGGGCTTGTCGACGCCATTTGCATCCATTCGAAGATAAGCGTCATCATATGCGACACATTTGAGAGCATAGGTCAGATTTTGGGTCGCTAATGCAGCAGCATTTTCGTCAAGTATACCAAGGTTCATTGCGAATACTCCTTTAGGGTCAAAGAAGGTTTGAATAGCATAAACACAACCTATAGGAGAGTTAAATCCTCATTACCCCATCGCAATTGCAAAGTGATCTGGAGCGTAAGTGGCAGTTTCAACCGCTTTTTCCGGTTGTCCGGGAAATCCAGAGGTTCAGTCATGTTCCGCAGGGTGCGCTGGAAGTCGGTAGAGGACGCACAAACGTTCTTTGCAAGGTTCTGACCCGTGCGGGTATCGTCGCGGACACTGTTCATATTCTGACCCGGTGAGGAGATAGCGCCACAGGTCGCATTGGCACTCCTGCCATAGGCTTCGGCGCAGATCGGTGTGGCACTGCTAGCTCCCGCCTGGCGTGACCGTAACCGCATGTTGAGGAAAACTGTACATTGAGACAAAATCAGCTGACCGCAGGTCAGAGGAAAAGGGGCGCTGCCAGGGCACCGGCCAGTCGGCCTATCGTCTGTTTCATTGAGATCATGCTAAGAATTTCGACCATGGACGTGGCTCTTCTGAAGGTGACGGTTGTTATCGCAGTCCTCGGAAAAGGGACCGAGTAGCGGAACATTCCAAGGCAGTTGAACGTTGTGTAGTATTGGAAAAACAGGAGTTGCATATGACCGAGGCCAGACCCCCCGGCGAGGATCTCATTCAAGAAGAATGTGAGAATGAGGCGGTCGAGGAGGCGACGGGCCTTTCTCCCAGGTTAATCTTTGAAACCATACGTCGCACTGGCGAAGAAGAGCTCGAACGCCCGATCCGGGCGCTTTGGTGGTCAGGGATTGCTGCTGGGTTGCTGATCAGTTTTTCGGTGCTGGGCAAGGCGGTATTCAAGACACATCTGCCGGAGGCCGGTTGGTCACCTCTGGTCGAAAACCTCGGCTACTCTCTTGGGTTCTTGATGGTGATCTTGGGGCGCATGCAACTCTTCACCGAGAACACTATCACCACCGTGGTGCCTGTCATGTTGCGCGGAGACAAAGCGAGTTTTCTGCGCACGGCGCGGCTTTGGGCGGTTGTCCTGGCGGCGAATGTCGTCGGTGCCTTTCTTATCGCCTCGTTTTTTGCGTTGACACCTGTGCTGGATGCAGATCTGCGTGCGGCCATGGTGAAAATCAGTGAGCATGCGACCGGTATGCCGCCTCTTATAGGCCTGATCAGCGGTATTCCATCGGGAATTTTGATCGCTGCTATTGTCTGGATGCTGCCCTCAGCACAGCACAGCGAAATTCCTCTAATTGTCATCTTTACCTGGATGATTGCGGCGGGCGATTTCACTCATATCGTGGCCGGATCGGTCGAAATGGCGTTTTTGATGGTGCAGGGGTTACTGCCTTTGGGACAGGCGATCTTTGGGTTCTTCATCCCGGTTCTTGTTGGCAATGTCATTGGCGGCACCGCGGTGTTCACCGTGTTGACCTATGCGCAGATCAAACCGGAGATACCCGAACATAGGCCATGATCTCAGAACAGATCCGGACCGGACGTCTTTGCGGTGGGGTCAGATTGGGAACTTTCCGTTGTTAAAAGCGTTTTCTCAGCAGACGATAACGACAGAATGAGGAAAAGCGATGATAAACTGGCCATTGATTTTCTCTCTGATTGCAGCGGCTTCGGCGGTGCTGGCATTCGGAGGCATCGCAACCGGATTAGCCTTGGCTGCAAATGTGGTGTTTCTGATTTCAATGTTTTTACTTGGATTGGCACTGATCGATCGGACACTCTGCGATTGAATTTACAACACTCAGCAGGCGGCGCAAAAAGCTAGGTTACCTGACCTGTCTGAGACAAAAGGAACGCGATCCCTTGGGAGCGCGTTTTTTGCCCTTAGGGGGCCTTAGGGGCCGACGGTCTCCTCCGCGAAACTAGGATGAATGCCGGTGACAGCTGCCAGGGCTTCAGCGGTCGCACCGCTTGCCAGGAGAGCAGCAAATGGGGCGATCATCTCAGGTGCAGCATGGTTGACCAAGGCAACGCCAGTCAGAACATCGTCGACAAAGGTACTCGCGAAAAATGAATTCGCTGCGGTGCCGTCGTCCAATACATCGCTGGCGAGATTCGCAATGACCTCTCCGTCGTCCTGCCCCTCTGACAAGGACCCAATCTGGGCCACGGGCGGGATCGTGTAGGCTGATTGCGGAACGAGATCCAGATTGATCTGATCGGCGCTCGCCCCAAAATGTTGCGCGGCGAAACAGGCGCCATCGCGTGTCGCCACCGGTGTCAGGGGCAGACGGTTTGCGACATCACCGATCGCATAGATGCCGGGAATCGAGGTTTGGAAACGTTCATCAATGGCCAAGGCTCCGGTTTTCGCGTGAGCAATGCCCTGGAGTCCCGGCCCCAGATTGTCCGTATTAGGCACCCGCCCGACCGCTGCAATGACACGATCAGCATATTGAATGCTGCCGTCGTCAAAGCTGACCTTAAACATGGCCCCATTGAGATCGATCTTAACCGGTTTGCAGCCAAACCCGATGGTCACGCCCTGTTTTTCGAGACCAGCTTGAACGCAGTCGACAGCGGGGGCGTGAAACTGTTCCAGCAACCGGTTGCCATCGGTCATAAGCTGGACCTCGCTACCGAGTGCTGCGAATATGCTAGCGAACTCGCAGCCGATATAGCCACCGCCGATAATAAGCAACCGACCAGGCAAATCGGCCCAGCGGAAGACATCATCGCTTGTCGCGGCAAGTTCTCCTCCTGGAATATCCAGAGCGCGCGGCCGCGCACCGGTTGCAAGTAACAACTTGCCCGGTCGAAAGATATCGCCGCCGGCGTGAACCTGACCGCCCTCGTCAATCTCGGCGGTTGCGCGCAGCAGGTGAACGCCGGCCTGTTGCAGATCTTCTTCGAAATGGCGATTGAGCCGATCAATCTTTGCGTCTGATCGGCGGCGCAGGGCGGCAAAGTCAAACGGAGGCTTGTCGGTCAGGCCAACCTTGGCCATTTCTTTCAAGCCCTGCTGCTGGGCCGCTGCGCACCACATTAGTTTTTTGGGCGTGCAGCCCCGGTTGACGCAGGTTCCACCCAGTTCAGCCCGCTCGATCATGACGACAGAAGCGCCCAGCCGTGCGGCGGTTTTTGCTGCGGCCAACCCGCCGGAACCACCACCAATCACCACGAGGTCATGGGTGGCGGTGGGGTAAGAGGTTAAATGGCTCATGGGTATCTCCGATCAGACTGAGTCATGACCCCAACCCGCAGGCACTGTGTAAGTTCCAAGAAACAAAACCGCGTCTGAAGCGTTGGTTTGTCAATTCAGGAGAGACATCATGCCAAATCAGCCAGAATATCGAGGGGATAAGTCCAAAGAGACAGCTTCCGCTATGCTCCACGCTGGGGACGATACCCAGGTTATGGGGGGGAATGCGACGAATAAACCTCGAGGCCGAGATGAACTGCGTACTGAGGGCATGGCAGGTAATAGTGCTGTCGCCACCAATCAGGAGCGACCCTCCGGCGCAGAGGGTTGGCTGGGGAAGCTTCCCGCCTCAGTGAAATTGTTCTGGTGCGCTTGGGCCCGCATGGGTGAGGCCCATGGCGGGCTACTGGCGGCCGGTGTTGCATTCTACGGGCTTCTGTCCGTGTTTCCCGGCATCACTGCAGCGGTTGCCCTGTTTGGTTTGTTTGCTGATCCGACATTGATTACCGAACAGTCCACCTGGCTCACCAGTCTGCTACCGTCGTCGGCGGCGGAGCTGGTGAACAAGCAACTGGTTCAGGTTGCAGGGGCACGGCCCGACACGCTCGGCTGGGCCGCAGCTGCCTCAGCAGCACTGGCATTGTGGTCGGCGTCGCGCAGCACCGATAGTGTGATCCAAGGTTTGAACGTCATTTTTGGCACGACGGAGCAGCGCAGCTTTATTGTTCTAAAGCTCGTGACTGTCACCATCACGCTTGCCGCAATCTGTGGTGCGCTTCTGCTCTTATTGATCGTCGCAGCAATTCCGGCAGCAATTGCGCTATTTGGGGACTCCGCCCTGCTGGCTGGTGTAACTCAACTGCTGCGTTGGCCTTTGATGTTTGTGGTGGGGATCGCCGGAATTTCGCTGCTTTACCGCTTTGGCCCTGACAGGTCGGGTGAGGGCTGGAAGCTGTTCACCCCCGGCGCAATTCTCAGCTGCGCGCTTTGGGTGGCCGGGAGCATAGGGTTCAGCCTCTATGTGCAGGCGTTCGGCAGCTATAACGAAACGTTCGGGGCTTTGTCGGGGGTGATCATTTTGCTGACTTGGATGTGGCTTTCCGCCTTTGTCATCCTGTTTGGCGCAGGGTTGGACGCTGAAAGACGGGCAGACACCATGGCCGATTGTGCCCCACTGTCGGCAGAGGCGGAAAGCGGCGCGGAGGTGGGTGATAGCCGGTCGTCCTCCGCTGCCGCCTGAGAAACACTGGCGAGCAGCGACCAGATCGATTGTCAGTTGGCAGACTCGTCCTGTACCTCACTCAACCGCGCGCCAAGGGCCGCGCCAAGCCCACTGAGAATGGCGAGGAGGGCCAAAACAGGGGCGGCTCCAAACGCATCGGCAAGTAGCCCAAAGCCACCACCGAGCAGTATGAGCACTCCAATCAGCGTATTGGAAAGCGCGGTATAGACAGATGTGTGCCCATCGGTGTCCATGTCCGTCAGATGGGTCTTTCGTCCGGCGCGCGCGCCTTGATAGGCGATCTGCGCCACAAAGACGAAACCAGCGACCACGATACCTGCAGGCGCTCCGGCGGTCCAGCCGACAGCTGCCGCCGCAGCCAGTGTCATGGCACTTAATGCACCTGAGATCATCAGGGTCTGGCGGCTGGAGCGATCCGACAGCTTCCCCCAGATATATGACGACACAATCGCGGCAATCGATGACGTCAGGACCAACAGGCCAAGGTTGCCAAAACCGCTCTCCGCGTCCCGGCCACCAAGCATCACGAGAAACGGTGGCGCCAGGGCGGTTGAGACCAGCAGCGCTCTTGTGCCGATATAACGGCGCAGTTCGTAGTCTTCCTTGAGGGGGCGCAGCAGCTGGTTCGGGGCAAAACCTTCAGCCTCCTGGGGTGCGGCTTCGGGCTCATCCAGCCGCGCAAAAATGGCTGCTGAACCAAGCCAGAACACCCCTGCCAAGGCAACCACCAGCGAGATTGCGACAGTCGTGCGTGGCAAGAGGCCAGTGCTGAGAAGAACGGCGAAGAGGAACACGCCACTGGCCGCGAGCGTCCCCGCCGTCCCCGAGACCGAGCCGCGTTTGCCCTTGTCCACGGTGCGGGCCAGAATATCCTTGTAGCTGGCAGAGCATGCCGACCGCGCCACCGCGAGCAGCGCCAGACAAGCTAGAATGACCCAGCCTGCCGCAACCCCCGGCAGCAGCAAAGCCGCTGTTGCAATGCCGAGTGCCGCCAGTCCCTGCAGGCCCGATCCTGCAGCCCAATAGTATTTGCGCTGGCGACTTTGTTCGATGCGCTGCGCAAGCGCCAGCTGCGGCAGCAGTGAGCCGGATTCACGCACCGGAACCAGTACGCCGATCAGGTAGCCCGGTGCTCCGATGGCGTTAAGCAGCCACGCCAGCACCAGTTTAGGGTCAATCAACCCGTCGGCCAGCTTGGTTCCGGTCAGTGCGGTGACATGGGTGGCAACCCGGTCAGCAGCCTGCTGATTTGGAGCCTTCGCATCTGTGATCAGCCTATAAATCGAATGTGCCACACCCATGATGTCTTTTGCCTCGCAACTGTACCTCTCGCTCCCTGCGATATGGTTCAGAGCATTAATAAGTCTATGGGCGGCGCGCCACATATGCGGTGTCAGCCGCTTGCACGCGCGCGCTTCGCAACCTTCAGCAGACGTTGAAATGTCGGGCATTCCATATGCGATGGGGCAGGGCAGTCTGCGACATGGCGGATTGCGTCACGCAGGGTCGACAGGCTGCGGATCTGCTGATCCAGCTGGTCTGCGCGCTGATGTAGCTCTGCGCGGGGCAGGTCTGGCTGGCCGTCGGAACCAAACATACCGGAAATTTCCGCCAGCGTGAAATCGGCAGCCTTGCCAAGCGCGATCAGCGAGAGCTGCAAGAGCGTCTCCGGTCCGAACTGCCGCCGCAATCCCTTGCGGCTCAGCGAGGTAATCAGGCCGAGTTCCTCGTAATACCTGAGCGTGGCGGGAGTGACGCCACAGCGGGCAGCAACCTCTCCGATATCATATAGGCGCATCGATTTCCCCTCTTGACCTAAAGTGGACTTGAAGTTGCAGGGTGCTTGAGAGTGCTGAATATCACAACAGGAGTATCGCATGTCCGGGCAGATAGTTTCAGGATCCGACGCCATCTGGAAGGATCCGCGCGCCATAACATTGTTGCTGGCGGCAACCTTGACGATCATGGCAAATGCGACCATCAGCCCGGCGCTGCCTGGCATCGAGGCAGAATTCTCCGGAAGCCCGAATGCGGCTTTGCTGACGCGGTTCTTGGTACCTGCACCGTCGCTTTCCGTTCTGATTTTCGCGCCCGTTGCAGGATGGCTTGCAGATCGATACGGGCGGCGCTGGATGCTGCTGCTTGGTGTCGTGCTGTTTGCGTTCAGCGGTGTCGCGGGGCTCATGTTGCCGGACCTGACTTCCATCATGATCAGCAGGCTGCTGCTCGGGGTGGCGGTCGCTATGATCATGACCGCACAAACCGCACTGATCGGCGATTATTTCGTCGGCGACGCGCGGCGCAGTATGATGGGGTTGCAGACCTCGGCGCGCAACTTTGGTGGGTTGCTGTTCATCACCTCTGCCGGGTGGCTGGCGCTGATATCTTCGCGGCTGCCGTTTGCCATCTACGGGGCCGCAATCATCTTGGCGCCTTTGGTCTGGCGGCACGTGACAGAGCCGGATCCTCTGCGTCAGAACAAACATGCTGCCGCGCCTGAAGGTGGTACAGCTCACGCAAGATGGCGGATGTTGCTTGCAGGACTGGCGCTGCTGCAGATGATCACCAGTCTGGTTTTCTTCATGATGCCAACCCAATTGCCGTTTTTCCTTGCTGCACAGGGCGGGGACCATGCGGCAAAAACCGGGTTGATGCTGGGCATGCTGACGCTAACTGGTGCCATGACGGGATTCTTCTACCTCCGTATCAACCGCATTCTTCAGGAGGCTGGTTCTTATGCGTTGGGGTATACTCTGATGGCGGGTGGGTTCCTGCTGCTGACGATTGACGGTGATCTGTGGCACAGCCTTGCGATGGTTGCGATTGGTGGCGGGTTGGCAACCGTGATGCCAAATTTCATTGCCTTGGCTCTTGCATTATCGCCAGCCAACCGGCGCGGTATCGTTGCAGGGGCGTTGATGGCCTCGGTGTTTCTGGGACAGATACTGTCACCGGCTGTGAGCATTCCGGGAATCGCCGCACTTGGATTTCAGGGGATGTTTCGTGCGGCGGCTGTGCTGTTGGCCTGTCTGGCACTTGGTGCTGCGATGTGGGCCCTGATTCCCCGGCTCAATATGATTCTTGTTGAGCCATTCAGGGGGCTACGCCGCTCAAGATAGGTCAAATTTGCAGCATCACACCACCGCGCGTTAAGATATTGCAGATAAAACCTAACAGAGCGTTAAGGTCGAGTTTTGGTTTTCTGAAAGTTAATCCCGCGGTTTGCCGCGGGTCTTGTCGTCAGTGAGAGCCGGGCCTGCCGCTTTGTGGCAGCCTTGCCACGGCGCTGCCGCATTGGGGCGGGTGCCGGAAGTCGATGGCCGAACAGTCGTGGTTTGCCATCTAGATTTGTCGAGTAGTTATAGGGGTTTATTAAAAAGTTAATAGAAACACTGAGAAATTGTGTGCGCTCTGCGGTTTTTTTGCGATGATGGGTCATCAAAACCCTGGGGGGGGTACTGATTTGTTAGTAGTGACTTATTTCGCCCATGGTTTCGGCCATGTTTGGCAGTTTCGCGCCTCAATCCAGCCGCAGCCTTGCACCAATGTGTGAGCGTGGGAATTTGGAGAGGGCGATGAAACGCATTTTAGCTGCTTTTGCGGCATGCCTCCTGCTTGGCATGCCTGATAGCGCTGCTGCGGAGGAACCGCAGACCAGCATTACCTCCGTCGTCGGTTGGGAGGCCGTAGGTCGGCTGAACATTTCGGGGCGGAACATGTGTACCGGGGCGCTGGTGGCGCCTGATTTGGTCGTGACAGCCGCGCATTGTGTCTACGACCCGGTCACGGGGCGTCAGGTCGACCCGACCAGCATCCGCTTCGACGCTGGGCTAAACGGACGTCGAGCAAAGGCGGCGCGGTCAATTACAAAGACGGTTGTCCATCCAAGTTATCAATACGGGCAACCGGGCGACTCTCAGCTTGGCAATGACATCGCGATCCTTCGGTTGGATCGCCCCATCAGTCGCAAGATGATCCAGCCTTTTGAATTGGCCAATCGCCCGGCGCGCGGCGCGTCAGTTGAGGTCCTCTCGTATTCGATGGCGCAACAGAACCGCCCTAATCTGGAGCAAAACTGCCATGTCTTGGCGCGGCAGGCGCAAATATTGGTGATGACCTGCAGGGTTGATTTCGGTGCTTCCGGAGCGCCGGTGTTTGATGTGGCGCCGGGCCGGATGCCGCGACTGGTCTCAGTTATTTCGGCCAAGGCGGCGGTGGGCAATCGCCGGGTTTCCATCGGAACCTCATTTGACCGCACAGTGATTGCGATGATGCGTTCTGCCAGCTGATGTGAGGATCTGACGGGGTAAACCGGCATGGAGACCGGGTCGAGCAGCCCCCGTTTGCCCATTCGGACAGAGGCATTTCAGATGTTCTACCGGCAAAGCATCTGCCTGATACTAGAGTTCCTTTGAACTGCGCTCCCTGACCGGCGCAGCCTTGGACTGAAATCAGTTCAGCAACAAGACGCTACTATAGAGCCTGGCCCCGACTGGATCGCAGCGGGAGCGTTGAGACGTGCCCCTAAGGTTCGCGCAGCGCCTCGCGGGATTTATACAGCGGCTTTAGCATGTAGTTGAGGATCGTCTTGCTACCAGTCTGTAATTCCGCCGTGGCGCGCATACCTGGGCGGATCTCAATCGCCTGCTGGCGTTCGGTAAACTCCGACCGGTCCACTTTCACCGTAACACGATAGTAAGGTTCGGCACGCGGATTGCGTTCGTCCTCGAATGTATCAGCGGAAACAAAATCCACTTTGCCACGCAGCGAGCCATAGATGGTGTAGTCATAGGCCGAGAGTTTGATCGTGGCATCCTGTCCGGGTTGCACGCTGGCGATGTTCTCGGGCTTGACCCGCGCTTCGACAAACATCTCCTCACCCAGCGGGATGATTTCGACAATCTCCTCGCCCGGGCGGATCACGCCACCGATGGTGGTGACGGCCAGACTGTTGACAATCCCTGCCATGGGGGAGGTGATCACGGTCCGGTTCAGCTGGTCCTGCGCCAGCCGCAGTTCCTGCCGGTAGGAGGTCAGCTCACGCAGCGTCTTGGAGTAGTCCTCCGCCAGCTCAAGCTCTGACTGGGTGCCGATTTCATTGTATTTCGCCTGCGCATCGCTCACAGATTTTTGCGCGCGATTGACCTCGATCAGCGCGACGATCTCTTTTTTATAGAGGCGCTGCATGTTGGCCAATTCATCCTTCAACTGGTCAAGGATTTCGCGGGCACTGGCGCGACGGCTGGTGAAATCTGTCTGACGGGCATTCAGAAGCGCCCGTTCAGACGTATAAATTCCGGGAGAGCGATCCGCCAATTCCTCCGGCACCTTGAAGTCGAAGGCACCTTCCAGCTCGGCCTCAAGCCGGTACTGTTTGATTTCCAAGGCGTCGATCCGGTCCTGCAGATCATCTGCAGCGGCGCGGAATTTGGTGTCTTGCAGGCGGGCAAGGATCTGTCCGGCCTTCACCGCATCGCCCTGATGGACATGCAATTCAGCCAGAATGCCGCCCTCAAGGTTCTGCACGATCTGGGAGCGCGAGGAAGAGACAACCTCGCCATCCGCGCGCACGATTTCATCAACCCAGGCAAAGCTGGCCCAGAGCAGAAACACCACCAGCGCGCCTGCGACCAGATAGATGATACGGCTGGCCCCGCGTGAGGTTTCGCGAAGATCGTAGCCGGTTGAGGTCATTTGGTTTCCCCTGCCGCGAGATGGGCCAGAACTTGGTCACGCGGGCCGTCGACCACCATCCGGCCCGATTGCAGGATCAGCGTCCGATTGGTCAGCGACAGGATCGGCATCCGGTGCGTCGCAATCACGGTCGTGCGGCCTTCAAGCCAGGTTTCCAGGCGGCTGACCAGGGTGCGTTCCAACGTCTGATCCAGCGCCGCCGTGGGCTCATCCAGCAGCACGATTGACGGGTTCTGCAACCACAGGCGTGCCCAGCCGATGGATTGGCGTTGCCCGATGGAAAGACCGCCGCCGCCGTCGAAAATTTCCAGATCGAGGCCCTTGTGGTGGTTGCGCACATGCGCGCCCAGGCCGGCAAAATCCAGCGCTGTCATCAACCGGTCGTCGTCGCGCTCCAGCTGGTTCAGGTTCAAGTTTTCGCGCAGGGTGCCGGCAAACAGGCGGACATCCTGGCTGAGATAGCCGATGTGGCGGCGCAGATCGCGCGGGTCGATCTGGGTCATATCGGTGCCGTCGATCATCACCCGGCCGCGATCCGGCGCATAAAGCCCCGACATCAGTTTGAGCAGCGTGGATTTGCCCGAGCCATTGACGCCCAGCACGGCAACCCGCTGGCCCGGTGTCACCGCGACACCCGGCACATCCAGCGTCGGCGCGCCATCTTCGTCATAGCGGAACATCACTTCGCGCAGTTCAAACCGCCCTTGCAGGCTGTCACGGCGCAGATAGGATCGTTCGTCTTCTTTTTCCTGAGCAGAATTGGCGATGGCATCCAGCCCCTCCAGCGCGCCTTTCACATTGCTCCAGCGGGCAAGTGTCGCGGCGAACTGGGTTAGGGGAGCCAGCGTCCGGCTGGTCAGAATGCCCGTCGCAATGATGGTCCCGACGGTGAATTCACCGGCAAACACCATCAACGTACCAACCACAACCGACCCGATGTAGGTCGCCTGCTGCACACCCTGCGACCAATGGGTCAGGGCGCTGGACAGGCGGCGCTGTTCGGTTGCGGCATGGGTGGACAAGGTGTTCAACTCGTCCCAAAGGCGTAGCACACGATCTTCGCCGCGCTGGCTCTTGAGGGTGTCCAGCTCATTCACCACCTCATGCAGCAGGCGACCAGCCTTGGCATTGGCCCCTTGGGTCTGACGTGTCAGAGCAATCATGCGCTTCTGCATGAAATAGGCGGGCAACAGCATCAGAATGCCGCCAGCGATGATGATCCAGACAATCGGTCCGGCAATTGATGCCACCAGCAGCAGGAACACGGCGATGAACGGGATATCAGCCAGTGTCGAAATCGTTGTCGAGGTGAAGAACTCGCGCACCGATCCAAAGTCACGCATCGCGGCAAACAAGCCTGACGGGGGCAGCGGTTTCTTGTCCGACCGCATCCCGATCAGACGGCGCATCAGGTTGTTCTGAACCGAGAGCTCAATCTGGCGTCCGGCGGCATCGGTCAGCCGGGCACGGGCCAGTTTCAGCAGCGCCTCCAGCATGATGGCGAGGAAAGCACCAACCGCCAGCACCCAAAGCGTCGCGTGGGACTGGTGCGGCACGACGCGGTCATAGACCTGCAGGGAGAAGAGCGCGACCGAGACTGCCAGAATATTGGCAACCAGCGAGCCGAGCATGATTTCACCCACCTGACGGCGGTATTTGGGGAATTCCCCCCAGAACCAATGGTCACTTTCCAGCTGCGGCGTATGACGCGCGGCGATCTGTTTCAGCGAATTGCGCGCGCCCAGCGTGGTGCCGGTAAAATAGGGGCCGAACTCGCCCACCGGAACATCGGCGCGGTTGTCCGTGCAGGTGGTGTCATAGACGCTGAGCATGTCGCGGCTTTGCGACAGCACCAGCACACATTGGCCGTTGTTCATCATCGCCAGCGCGGGCCAGCTCTCGGCGGTGAGAGGCACCTGATGATTGATCTGGGCCTGCATGCCGGTGGTTTGTAGCGCACGCGCAAGGGAGTCCACAGAGACATCGCCGGGATCGTTGCGCCACATGTGTTCGGCAACGTCACTGAGGGCGACATTGGTCCCTTTGAGGGCGGCAAAGGTCGCGATCAATGCGGCGCGGTGCTGAATGCGGGCTGTCGCATCCTCAATCAGTGCGCTGACCTCACCTATGTCACCGTCTTCCAGCAGGCCAGTTAGATCCACCTCAGCCATCGGCGGGGCTGCGGGGCCGGGTGTGGGCGTAGGTGCAGCCGAAGCTGGCGCCAGATGTGGTGCGGCTTGGGTCTCTACAGCACGGAGTACAGGTTTGCCGCCGCTGGCGCGTGCAGCATCATCCGGCGCGCGGGGGGCTGGGGGGACGGTCCGCAGCACGGTGTCATCTGTCGGGCGGTTGGAATTGCTCAAATCCGGTCCCCATCGGCCAAAAGCCCCATATCGCTTGCCAGTGCCAGCTGGATCAGAACGACTTCGTATTTTGCATCGATATGGGCGTGTTCGCGGCGTACCACTTCTTCATAGATGGACACCACATCCATGACCGAGCGTTGCCCGGCCTTAAACTGTGCCTGAAACAGGCGATAGGTCTCGCGGCTGGTCTGCGCCAGTGTTGCGGCTTCGGCTTCTTGCCTGCGATAGGAGGCAAGGCGCTGCATTTGCCGGCTGTAGTCGCGGCGCGCGTCTTCCTCAACTTCGGAGACCTGACGTTTGGCAATTTCCTTGGAGGCTTCAATCGCCTTCAGCGCGGCCGGGGTACCAAGGCCAAAGGGCTGCGCCAGATCCAGTGTCAGACCCGCGCCGGATCCATCACTGGTGACATTGCCCGCTGCAGAGACCTGCGGCAGCAGACCGGCGCGTTCCATCTTGGCCTGTTCCACACTGCGGGTGGCCTCGGCTTCCGCCTTGAGAACAGTCAAATAGGTTCCGGCTTCCGGCGGGGAGGCCAGATGCAGGTGGCTCGGGGTTTCAGCGAAGCTCTGACCGGTGATCGCCTTCAGCTCTGCGGTCGCCGTTGCGCTGGCGTCCTTGGCTGTCGCCACAGCAGAGCGCATACCATTGATTTTGCTCCGCACCACATTGAGATCGGCGCGATCCGAGACGCCGCCTTCAACGCGGCCCAACACGATACGCTCGAATTCATACATCCGTGACAGGGCGCGGGTGCCGACGGCGGCTTTCTCGGAGCCGCGCAGCCCGGACACATAGAGGCTTAGAGCGGTTTCGACACGCTCATTCATATCAATCGACAGGTTGACGGCGGCCACCTCGACGTCAGCGGCGGCAAAGGCGCGCTCTGCCTTGCGGCGGCCGTTGTCGAACAGCACCTGTTCAATCAGGATACCCGCCACCAGGTCGCCGAGATCCGTGAGACTGACAGAAGGCCCCAGCGTGGGTAGCCAGTTTTTCGACTTGGCTTCGGCGCGCAGTTTGGCGCTGGTCAGTTCTGCCTCTGCGGCACGGGCAGAGGCGGAGATCGTTGACTGGGCCACGACGTCATAGACGCTGCCGTCTTCCAGCAGCGATTGACGCTGCATCAGCGTGGAGATCACGGCTGAAGGGTTCTTGGCATCTGGCTGGGCAAAGCTACTGGCGCGACGGCTGACATCCGTATCGGCGCCTTCGCCGGGTTTGGCAAAGGGCAGGGATTGCATACAGGCAGACAGGCAGCACAACAGTGCCACCGCGCCAATGGGTCGTCCCAATTGCATCCTGCCCCCTCGCATCGCCTGTGTCCTTACCCTTGTGTCCGGGTATTTGGTCGAGAGGGTCAGCTATAGTGTTTGACCGCCCCCCGGTCGACCTGTTTTCGGATCAGATGACGACCTGTACGTCCTGATCGACGATCAGTGTCGTGCCGTCATTTCCGATCGTATAGACATTATACAGCTCGCCATCGACGATGCGGGTTCCAGTGCTAGATGCGTTGCCCCCCGTCACTGTGATCTTGTCTTGGTCGTTATCGCTACCGTGAATGGTCAGCGTGTTAGAATTGTTCGACAGCGCCTTGATGTCAGCTTCGCTCAGCGTCAGCTGGGCGTCGGTGGAAAATTTCAGATCGAGGTTGTCAATATTGAAATTGCCAAGCTGGGCATGGTCAAGCGTGCCTGCGTTCGTCGCGTTATCGTCAAAGATCACAAGCGTGCTGGACGTATTGCCCAGGTTGTCACTGCGCGACAAGACAAGATGGGTGCCATCGGGAATGGGGGTTCCAAAGGCAAATTCGGTCCCGTCTTGGGGGTCTACGGTCTTGCTCGCGGCAGGCGTACTCACTGTGCCGGCCGGATCAAGAGTGTTGACCGCATAGTTGTCGGTGGCGTCCTTTGTCTCAAGCTCAAGAATGCCTTGGCCCGTAATCTTGAGTGCGTAGATCGAGGCGGGGTCCACCACGGTGTCGATATCGAACTGCTCCGTGACCGTGTCGGTGTTTCCGGCCGCATCGGTTGCCGAAATGGTCGCGAGGACCGAGCGGTCGCCGTCTGGCAGATCGTCATCGTTAAGCGTGGCGCTCCAGTTACCCAGTGCATCGACCGTTGCTGTCACCTCATTTCCATCCACAATGACCTTCACACTCGATCCGGGTTCAACAGTCCCGTTGAAGGTGACGCCAGCCTGTTGTTCTGCCTTGGTGATGATGTCATCGGCAGTCTGGTTTGGTCGAACAGTGAGCGGGTCAACAAGTGTATCGAGGGCGACAGTGTCAGAGACACTTGCGGTGTTGCCCGCGTCATCCACGATCGAAGCCGAGATTGGCAGCGTTCGTTCACCGGTCGGGATATCGTTGGCCGGGAAGGTGGTGGCCCAATTGCCGTTTCCGTCTGCGACAACTTGGCGGCTCGCCGCGCCGAGGCCAACAGTCACGGTCAGACCCGGTGTCGCGGTACCGCTGATTTCGACACCGTCCGCACGTTCGACGGCGTTGATCACATCGTCGAGTTCGATCGGGTCGGGAGATAGCGCCACAGTGCCTACAACGGTGTCTACCCGCAGGGCAGAGGAGGCCGAAGCGGTGTTACCCGCCGCGTCCGTTGCCGACACTGTGACCGAGGTATTGTATTCGCCAGCCGCCAGCGCGCCCGGCTCGAAAAGGGCGCTCCAAGTGCCATTTGCAGCCACGGTCGCAGTACGGGTCACACCCGCGACAGTTACCTCAACGGCAGACCCTGGCTCGGCAGCGCCGGTAAGCGTCACACCGGCCTGTGCCTCGGCGGCGTTGACGATATTGTCACCGCCTGCCTGATTGGGATCGATGCTGACCGCGGTCGAGGTGTCGACGCGCAGGGTGCCTGTCGTGCTCTCACTGTTCCCGGCGGCATCGGTCGCGGTGACGCTGATCGGAGCGTCATATTCGCCGGGGGTGATTTCACCAGTGGTATAAGACGCGCTCCAGCGGCCCTGTGCATCCGCTGTCACGGTGCGGGTGATGCCCTGGAAGGTGACAGCAACGGATGCACCGGCCTCAGCAGTGCCGGTCAAGGTGAGGCCGCCTGCGGCTTCCGCACCATTCAGCACGTCATCGCCCCCGGCCTGCCCGTTGTCGAGACCGACGCTGGTCGTGGTGTCGACGTGGATCTGGCTGCTTGTCGAGGCGGTATTGCCATAGGCGTCTGTCGCCGTCGCCGTCACGGTTGTGTCGTAAGTCCCATCGGCAATGTCAGACCCGGCAAAGCTCGCAGTCCATTGCCCCTGAGCATTGGCCGTCACGGTCCGGGTTGCATTGCCCAGCTGAACCACGACGCTGGCACCTGCCTCGGCGGTGCCGGTCAGATCCAGGCCGTTGTTGGCCTCGACCGCGTTGATCAGGTTGTCCCCCGCAATGGGGTTGCTGAGTGCGACCTCGGTTTCGGTGTCCACCCGGACGGTGCCGGTGGTGGAGGCTGTGTTGCCGAGTACGTCGGTTGCAGTGACCGAGACGTTGGCGTCATATTCGCCGGTCGGGATCTCGCTGGTGGCGAAATCCGCACTCCAGTTGCCCTGCGCATCCGCTGTCACGGTATGCGTGGTGCCCTCAAGCGTCACGGCGACGCTGGCACCGGCTTCGGCCTTGCCGGTTAGGGTTACACCGCTGGTCACTTCCGGCGCGGAAATCACATTGTCGCCTGCCTGAACTGCGTCGAGAGACGCCGTAGTTTCGGTGTCCACAGGGATCGAGGTTGAGGTGGAGCTGGTATTGCCACTGGTGTCCGTTGCCACGGCAGAGACGCTAGCGTCATAGGTGCCGGTTGCGATCTCCGAGCTGAGATAGCTGGCCGACCAGTTGCCCTGTGCGTCAGCTGTCACGGTGCGGCTAACCCCCTGGAAGGTCACCACAACACTTGATCCGGCTTCGGCCGTACCCGTCAGGGTGATGCCTGCCGCCTGCTCGGCACCGCTGATCATGTGATCGTTGCCCACTTGGGTGTTGATGGTCACACGGGTCTCGGTGTCGACATCAACAGTGTGGGAGGTGGTGCTGGTGTTGCCAAAGGAATCGGCGCTGGTGACTTCGATGGTGGAGCTGTAAATGCCCGTCGCCACCTCGTTCACGCTGTAGTTCACCGACCAAGTGCCGTTATCCGCGACCGTAGTGGTGCGGGTGACGCCCTGGAATTCCACGCTGACGCTGGCACCGGCTTCACCAGTACCGTTGATCACAACACCATCGGCCACTTCGATATAGTTGATGTGATCATCGCCCTCGACGGTGTTGACAGCGATCGGTGGCGGTGTGGTGTCGATGATGACCGAAGGGCCATCAAGATTAAATTCGGTTCCGTCCGGGTCCTTTACGTAGACTGTTGTCTCATACGAACCGTCCGGCGGCATGTTGGTGACCGGGAAATTGGCAACCCAGGTGCCATCGTCCTTAACCGTGACCGTTTCGGTGATGGTGCCCAGTGTCACCTCGACGGTGGAGCCAGGGGCACCGGTGCCGCTGACGACCACATCGTCGGTAGTGGATCCGGCGACGGGGTATGTTGCATCGGGGTTGTCGACGGTTGGTGTCACGGCACCGCCGCCACCACCACCACCACCACCACCACCGCCGCCAACGATGGCAGCTGCACCGACCACACCGGCTGCTGCACCAGCGGTGCCGAGACCGCCGATCAGAGGAGCCACAAGAGGCGCAACAACTGGCTCAATACGTTCTACATCAAGGAACACCATATCATCATAGGCGCTCCACTTGCCGCTCAGATCGAGGGGTTCGTAGCTGGCATAGAGCATCCCATCGGTGCGGTCCTCCAGAACCACCTCGACGAAGTTGCCTTCCTCACTGAGGAACAGGTTTTTACTTCCTGTTGCACCGGTGTTGAAGAAATCATCCAGTACCACCACCTGGCCGTCGATCAGCGTAATATGAAGGTCTTGTCCGCGCCGCGCATAGCTCTCGACATCGGACGGTCCGAGGTTCAGCGAAATGTCTTTCGCTGCTGCCGTTGCAATCGTCGCTTGGGGGGTGTCAGCAGATGTACCATGCTGCTTGGTGCCCGCCATGTCGCGGACGATGTATCCAACCGTACTCATTTTTATATACCGCTCGTCAAAGACCAAAGCGCCAGAATCGTAGCGCCAAGGTAGCCTGCATTGTTTTGCCCATCGACCGTCTCCGCGGTCATATTGCCGCCATATTGCTGCCTTCCCAGCAGCCTTGTCTAGGTTTTGATGAGCGGATTTTTACCGAAAAGATCGGGGTGTGGCTAATTTGTAGTCAATTTGCATCAAAGTTTATCGGGACATTTTTGTTAATGTCCCCCTCTGGTTGACGTTAGGGAATTGACCGAAGTGGTTTTGCGATATGTTTGCGTCAACCCGGAGCGTTCATCGGCCTTGTATCACAGGCAGTTTCTGAAACTTAGCGTAATCTGAGCGGCGCGAGTCGCGCGCAGCTTTGCCAGCCCGGGTCACGTGGATATCGCCGATGTGTGAACGAGTGTTCTTTTAAAACGCACTGGCAATTAACCAAAAAGACACCAGTTTCAGATAGGATAAAGGGCATAATTGGTGTAGAGTTGATCCTAAGTACACGACGCCGAAACCCAGGCCGCAGCTGGAATGTCACCGCTCAGAGTGACCCGCTTGTCTTGTATAGCCGGATCCGGTGCCGAGCAGAATTCAGACGAATATTTTCACGCGGACATTCCTTGGCCCTCGCGCTGGGCGCCCTCTGTCCGTGTGCGATCTTGGACCCCAGGAGGACCGGCGCGCAGTAACTAGGAGGCTAGAGCCAGATGAAAGACATTGCCGAAATCTTTGCCGAACAATATGGCGAAACGCGCGAGCAGGAGATGTCGCTGCAGGACTATCTGAATGCCTGCCGCGATGATCCCAGCATGTACGCCAATGTCGCTGAGCGTATGCTCAAGGCGATTGGCGAAGAAGAACTGGTCGATACATCGAAAGATGCGCGACTGGGGCCGATCTTTCAGAACCGCACAATCAAACGATACTCTGCCTTCAAAGATTTCTACGGCATGGAGGACACGATTGAGCGGATCGTGGGCTACTTCCGCCACGCCGCGCAGGGGTTGGAAGAGCGCAAACAGATCCTCTACCTGCTGGGCCCCGTTGGCGGCGGCAAATCCTCTCTCGCGGAACGGCTGAAGCGTCTGGTCGAGGATCAGCCGATCTACGTTCTGAAGGCAGGGGACCAGCTGTCCCCCATTTTCGAAAGCCCGCTTGGCCTCTTCGATCCGGTGCGGATGGGCAAACTTTTGAACGATGAATACGGGATCGCGCAGCACCGCCTGCCCGGGCTGATGTCACCTTGGGCGGTGCAGCGACTTGATGAATTCGGCGGCGATATCAATAAATTTTCGGTGGTGCGACTGTATCCGTCGCGGCTGCGCCGGATCTGCGTGGCCAAGGTTGAGCCGGGGGATGAGAACAATCAGGACATTTCTACCCTGGTGGGCAAAGTCGACATTCGCCAGTTGGAGCATTTCAGCCAGGACAACCCGGATGCCTATAGCTTCTCAGGCGGTTTGAACCGCGCAACACAGGGCATCCTTGAGTTTGTTGAGATGTTCAAGGCTCCGATCAAGATGCTGCACCCGCTGCTTACCGCGACGCAGGAAGGCAATTATATGGGGACCGAAAGCTTCGGCGCGATCCCCTTTACCGGCCTGATCCTTGCTCATTCCAATGAATCTGAATGGCAGCAGTTCAAGAACAACAAGAACAATGAGGCCTTCATTGACCGGGTGTCGATTGTGAAGGTGCCGTACTGTCTGCGCGTCACCGAAGAAGCGAAGATCTACGACAAGCTGATCGAGCACAGCGAACTTGCAGCAGCGCCCTGTGCCCCTGAGACGTTGAAAATTCTCAGCCGGTTCTCGGTTCTCACCCGGCTGAAGCCGCATGAGAACTCCAACCTCTATTCAAAGCTACGGGTCTACGATGGCGAGAGCCTGAAGGACACCGACCCCAAGGCGAAAACCGTGCAGGAGTATCAGGATCGCGCCGGAGTTGATGAGGGTATGAACGGGATCTCCACGCGGTTTGCCTTCAAGGTGCTGTCGACCACGTTCAACTTCGACACCGATGAGGTCGCAGCTGATCCGGTTCATCTGATGTATGTGCTGGAACAGATGATCAAGCGCGAGCAGTTCCCAACGGAGACGGAGGCAAAATATCTTGCCTTCATCAAGACAGAATTGGCGCCGCGCTATGAGGAGTTCATCGGCAACGAAATCCAGAAGGCCTATCTGGAGAGCTATACCGAATACGGGCAGAACGTGTTCGACCGGTATATCTCTTATGCTGACGCCTGGATTGAGGAGCAGGACTACAAGGACCCCGATACTGGCCAGCTCTATGATCGCGAGGTTTTGGATGCGGAGCTCAGCAAGATCGAGAAACCCGTCGGCATCGCCAACCCCAAGGATTTCCGCAATGAGGTTGTGAAATTCGCCCTGCGCCACCGCGCCAATACCGGCTCAAACCCGGCGTGGAATTCCTATGAGAAGCTGCGCGATGTGATCGAAAAACACATGTTCAGCCAGGTCGAGGAGCTGCTTCCGGTGATTTCCTTTGGCTCCAAGAAGGACAGCAAAACCGAGGGCAAACATCAGGAGTTCGTCGAACGGATGCGCAGCCACGGTTACACCGACCGGCAGGTCCGCAGGTTGGTGGAGTGGTACATGCGCGTGAACAAGGCGGGCTAACAGAAAAAGGGTGGGTGCCAGATGCATCATTTTATCGACAGGCGCGCCAATCCCAAGGGCAAGAGTTTGGGGAACCGGCAACGGTTCCTTGAACGTGCCCGCGAAAGTATCAAGGAACGTGTCGACAGATCGGTCCGAGATAAGTCGATCAAGGATGGTGGTGGCATCCCGGCCGAAGGCGAGAAGGTCACCATCCCCTCCCGCGGGCTGAAGGAACCCCGGTTTCACCATTCCCCCAAGGGGGGGCGGCGGCGCCATGTGCTGCCGGGCAACAAGGAATTCGTGGTTGGCGATACGCTGAAACGACCCCAGGGCGGTGCGGGTGAGGGCGGCAAACAGGCCTCCGAGGATGGTGATGGCGCGGATGAATTCTCCTTCACCCTGACGCGGGACGAATATCTTGAAATTCTGTTCGATGGGTTGGAGCTGCCGGATCTGGTTGAAAAGGCCACTGTAGAGACAGAAACTATCGGAACACGCCGCGCCGGGCTGACCACGGCGGGCACGCCGAATAACCTCAACCTTGTGCGGACCATGCGCAATTCCTTGGGGCGCCGGATCGCGTTGCAGCGGCCCTCCGCCAGATCTATTGCCGAGCTACAAGCCGAGATTGAAGAGCTGGAGTCGCTGCCGGAGCGTAGCGAAAAACAGCAGATCCATCTCGAGGATTTGCGCCATCGGCTGGAGGTGTTGGAGCGCAAACGTCGGGTAGTGGGCTACATTGACCCGCTGGATCTGCGGTATGATACGCATGTGCCAGAGAAAATCCGCAATTCGCGCGCGGTCGTCTTCTGCCTTATGGATGTGTCGGGTTCCATGCAGGAGCGGGAGAAGGATCTGGCGAAACGCTTCTTCCTGCTGCTGCATCTGTTCCTGACGCGCAGCTATGAACACACCGAACTGGTGTTTGTGCGCCATACCCATCACGCGCAGGAGGTCGATGAGGAGACGTTTTTCTATGCGCGCGAAACTGGTGGCACCATTGTCTCGACCGCGCTGGAAAAAATGAAGGAGATCGTCGCTGAACGGTATCCGCCGGATGAATGGAACATCTATGGCGCGCAGGCGTCTGACGGGGAAAACTTCGGCAATGACTCGGCGCGCTGCAAGGCGCTGCTGCTGGAGGATCTGCTGCCGGTTTGCCAGTACTACGCTTACGTCGAAATCGTCGATGAAAACGCAGAGATGCTGTTGAACAATCCCGAGGCGGGCGAGGATTTGTGGCAGAACTATCGGCAGGTGAAGGCACAGGCTCCGCATTTTGAAATGCAGCGCGTGTCGCAGCCATCGCATATCTATCCGATTTTCCGGGAGTTTTTCCTTCCCAAGGCAAAAGGGGCGCAGAATGCAGGCGGGTGACACTGTCGCGAAACCGATGTTCACAGGGCCGGAATGGACCTTTGAGTTGTTGGAAGTCGCGCGCGATGCGATTGAGGAAATCGCGCTCAATGATCTGGGGCTGGACGTCTATCCAAACCAGATCGAGATCATCTCGGCCGAACAGATGCTGGATGCCTATTCCTGCGTCGGCCTGCCCCTGATGTATCAGCACTGGTCATTCGGGAAGCATTTTGCCCGTGATGAGGCGCTTTACCGGACCGGGCGGCAGGGGCTGGCCTACGAGATTGTCATCAACTCAAACCCCTGTATCAGCTACAATATGGAAGAGAACACCATGGCCATGCAGACGCTGGTCATGGCGCATGCGGCCTTTGGGCACAATCATTTCTTCAAGAACAACTATCTGTTCCAGCAATGGACCGATGCGGCTGGTATCCATGATTACCTGGCCTTCGCCAAGAATTACATCTCGGCCTGCGAGGAACGCTATGGCCTCAGCGCGGTTGAGGAAATTCTGGATGCGGCCCATGCATTGCAGTCGCAGGGGGTGTTTCGCTACGGGCGCCCGCCCAAACCAACCACCGAAGAATTGGCCGCGATGCAGAAGGTGCGCGAGGGTCATGAGAGCGCGCAGAGCGTATTGGACATCTGGACCGATGCGACGTTGGGCCGGGACAAGCTGGAACAGATCAAGGATGAACCCTACAGTGCCCGCCGCAAGCTGATGAATCTGCCGCAGGAGAACCTGCTGTATTTTCTGGAAAAGCACAGTCCGGTGCTGGAGCCTTGGCAATGCGAGATCCTGCGCATTGTGCGGATGCTGGCGCAGTATCTTTATCCGCAGAAGCAGACCAAGGTCATGAATGAGGGGTGCGCGACCTTTGTGCATTATTACATCATCAACAAGCTGTTCGAGCAGGGGCGCCTGACCGAAGGCTCCTATATGGAAATGATGCACAGCCACACCAATGTAGTGCTCCAGCCCGAGTATGACGACCCGCGTTACTCGGGCATCAATCCCTACGCGCTCGGCTTTGCGATGATGCAGGATATCCGGCGAATCTGCGAGGCGCCGACCGATGAGGACCGGGAGTGGTTCCCTGATTTTGCAGGTGATCCGGATTGGCGCCGGGTGATGCGGGACGCCTGGGCCAACTACCGGGATGAAAGCTTCATCCAGCAGTTCCTGTCGCCGCATCTCATTCGCAAGTTCAAACTGTTCACCCTCGCGGATGATGCGGATCAATCACATCTGGTGGTGAGCCAGATTCACAACCGAACCGGCTATCGCTCCGTGCGCCGGGATCTCGCCCATTCTTACGATCTGGCCTATTTAGAGCCTGATATTCAGGTCACCGACGCCGACCTGAAGGGCGATCGCGAGCTGAAGCTGACCCATACCGTTCGGGACGGAATCCACCTGTCGGAGGAGGACCGCGACGAGGTGCTGAAGCACCTGCGCAGGCTATGGGGATACGATGTCAGTCTTGCAGCAGTCGATGCGGGGGAATGAGGCTGGATCAGGGGATCTGAGCCCGCAATTGCTCCTCAAGTGAGGTTTTGGCCGCCAGTATATGTTCTGCCGTGAGCCGGGCGGCCTGTTCAGCATCGCGCGCTTCGCAGGCGCGGAGAATAGCGCGATGTTCCTGGTCGCTGCGGGCCATGCCGTCACTCATGATCAACTGCGCCCGCAGATAGCGGTCGATACGATCCATCGCGCCCTCAACGACTTCGACATGGTAGGGCAGGCCGCTGACGCCATAGAGCGTGCCGTGGAATTGCCGGTTCAGCGGTCCCCATTGCATCGGATCATTGCAGGCCGCAAAGGCATCCAGATGCGCATGGGCCTGATCTGTGATCTCTTGCGTCATGTTGGCAACCGCGGCGCGGATAATATCGGCCTCAAGTTTTGCGCGCAGATCAAAAATCTCGGAGGCATCCTGCATCGACAGGGTCGCGACCACCGCTCCTTTGTAGCGCTGTGAGGTGACCAACCCCTGTTGTTCCAAACGGGCGATGGCCTCGCGTACGGGAAAGCGCGAGGTGCGAAAGGCCTTGGCGATTTCATCCTGTCGCAGGGGGGTGCCGTCAGAGAGGTCGCCGGTGATGATTGCCTTCTGCAGCGCACGAAAAATGATCGTCGCCGCAGACTCACTCTTGGAGATATCGATAGCGTGCAGTTTCAATCCGGTTCCTCGGCCAAAGCGGAGCATGTGAGGTTGATTATGCCTGTGGTTGAACCTTGCCGCCAGCCCTGTGGGCGTGTCTGATCCGGATTCGACGGATGCGCAGCCCAAATGAAAACGCAGGCCGGGTGGCCTGCGTCATGGTTTTGTCTGTAGTGTCTTATTTGCGATGCAGGATCAGAATTCGACGACGGCGCGGATCGATTTGCCTTCATGCATCAGGTCGAACCCGTGGTTGATTTCATCAAGAGACAGCTTGTGGGTAATCATCGGATCGATTTCGATCTTGCCGTCCATATACCAGTCTACAATCTTGGGCACATCCGTCCGCCCGGCCGCGCCGCCGAAGGCGGTGCCGCGCCAGCTGCGGCCTGTGACCAGCTGGAACGGACGGGTGGAGATTTCGGCACCTGCCGGTGCAACGCCGATAATGATGCTCTCACCCCAGCCTTTATGCGCAGCTTCAAGCGCGGTCCGCATCACCTGTACATTGCCCGTGGCATCAAAGGTGTAATCTGCGCCACCTTTGGTCAGCTCCACGAGATGAGCGACCAGATCGCCGTCAACCTCAGCCGGGTTCACAAAATCGGTCATGCCAAACTGCGTGGCCATCTCGACCTTGCCGGGGTTGAGGTCCACACCGACGATCTGATCCGCACCGGCCAAGCGCAGGCCCTGAATCACGTTGAGGCCAATCCCGCCGAGACCAAAGACAATCGCGCGTGAGCCGATCTCTACCTTGGCGGTGTTGATCACCGCGCCGATACCCGTTGTGACACCGCAACCGATGTAGCAGACCTTGTCGAAAGGGGCGTCTTTGCGGATCTTGGCCAGGGCGATTTCGGGCACCACGGTGTGGTTGGCGAAGGTGGAGCACCCCATGTAGTGGTAGATCGGCGTGCCATCCAGCATTGAGAACCGTGTGGAGCCGTCGGGCAGCAGGCCTTGCCCTTGCGTTGAGCGGATCGCCTGACACAGGTTGGTCTTGGGGTTGAGGCAGTATTCGCATTCGCGGCATTCCGGCGTGTAAAGCGGGATCACATGGTCGCCCACTTCCAGGCTGGTCACGCCTTCGCCCACTTCGACCACGACGCCTGCACCCTCATGGCCCAGAATTGCCGGAAAGATCCCCTCGGGATCATCACCAGAGCGGGTGAACTCATCCGTGTGGCAAAGACCAGTTGCTTTGATTTCGACCAGCACCTCGCCCTTTTTCGGGCCTTCGAGGTTCACCTCCATAATCTCCAGCGGTTTGCCCGGGGCAACGGCCACAGCGGCGCGAGTGCGTATCATGGTGAAATTCCTTTGTTCTGTCTGTGACGGCAGGCGCCAATTGCGCTGAGCCGCATATTGGCAGACCCGTTGGGGGGGCGTAAACCACCCGCCGTCGCGGGATGTGCATTTCTTGCTGTCGCCAGTCTAACGATGCTGATCAACTGCGCCCTGAAAAAATACGACAGCGGGGCTTCCGTTCCCGTCATCCCGGAGCCAGTTCGCGCTCAGGGTGGCTTCGATGTTGAAAGGATTTAATTTCACACGGATAGGCTCTTGACCTTCCTGTGACTGGAAGCCCCATATCAGCGAAGTTACGATCTTAATGACAATGTCTGGAAGGTGTCAGCCATGGAAAAATCACATGTCAGGGAGCGGACTATTGAGGTGACCGGCCTGAGCTGTGCGGGCTGTGTTGGCCGGGCAGAGCGGGCGTTGGCTGCGGTGCCAGGGGTGAAGGAGGCGTCCGTCAATCTGGCAACCAGCAAGGCGCGCGTTGTTGGTTCGTCCGAGGTATCGGCGGAGGGTCTGCGCGGAGCCTTGAAAACGGCCGGATACCCGGCGGCAGAGGCGACGGTTGAGTTGCAGATCAGTGGTCTCACCTGCGCAAGCTGCGTTGGTCGCGTCGAACGCGCTCTGCAACAGGTCGACGGGGTGGTTTCGGCAGACGTGAACCTTGCACAGGAGCAGGCCCATGTGACCTATCTGGCCGGGGTGCTGACTGCGGAGGATCTGCTGAAGGCCAGCAAGCACGCAGGTTATCCCGCGACCCCAATCGGGAACACGCAAAGCGACGCCGATAGCCTGAAGGTTGAAAAGGAAGCTGAAATTCAGCGTCTTGGCTGGGAATTCCTTATCGCCGCGGCCCTGACGCTACCTGTCTTTGTGATTGAGATGGGTGGCCATATGATCCCTGCGCTGCACCATTGGGTTGCGCGCACCATCGGCACCGGAAACAGCCATATTCTGCAATTCCTGCTGACAACACTGGTGTTGTTTGGTCCCGGTCTGCGGTTCTACCGCCAGGGGGTGCCTGCGCTGCTGCGCGCTGCGCCGGATATGAATGCGCTGGTGGCGATCGGGACCGCGGCGGCCTACGGGTATTCGGTGGTGGCAACCTTTGCCCCGGACCTGCTGCCTGCGGGAACCGCCAATGTCTACTACGAGGCGGCAGCGGTAATCGTCACCCTGATCCTGTTGGGGCGCTGGCTGGAGGCCCGCGCCAAGGGGCGCACCGGCGCTGCGATCCGTGCTCTGGTCGGGCTGCAGCCCAAGGTCGCGTTGGTTGTTACGGGCACCAAGGCGGAGGAGCGTCCGGTCTCGGAGCTGCGTGTCGGCGATCATCTGCGGGCGCGACCGGGTGAGCGGATCGCCGTAGATGGCACGGTTTTGACCGGACGCTCCTTTGTTGATGAGAGCATGATCACCGGAGAACCGATTCCCTTGGAGAAAGCTGATGGCGATGTGCTGACGGCAGGCACCATCAATGGGGCTGCGGTTTTGGACTATCGCGCCACCCATGTCGGCGCCGATACGCTGCTGGCGCAGATCGTGCGCATGGTGGAGCAGGCGCAGGGCGCCAAACTGCCGGTGCAGGCGCTGGTGGATCGTGTGACACTGTGGTTTGTCCCGGCGGTGATCGTGATTGCGGCGCTGACGGTCGCTGTCTGGCTGCTGTTTGGCCCGGACCCGGCCCTGCCCTTGGCGCTGGTTGCGGGGGTGTCTGTGCTGATCATCGCCTGCCCCTGTGCAATGGGGCTGGCGACGCCAACGTCAATCATGGTTGGGATTGGGCGTGCGGCACAGATGGGCGTGCTGTTTCGCAAGGGAGACGCTCTGCAACGGTTGCAGGATACGCGCGTGGTTGCTTTGGATAAGACGGGCACCCTGACGGAAGGCCGCCCGACACTGACCATGCTGCGCTGTGCCGACGGGTTTGACAGGGCCGGGCTGCTGCCACTGCTGGCGGCGGCAGAGGCCCAGTCGGAACATCCGATCGCACGGGCCATAACAGCGGCAGCGGGGGCGGATATCCCGCAGGCGACAGAGGTCGAGGCCATCCCAGGATATGGTTTGCGTGCCACTGTAGCGGGCCAGCTGGTTCTTATCGGGGCTGCACGACTGATGACGCGTGAGGGTGTTTCCTGTGCGCCATTTGAGGAGGAGGCTGAGAGTCTCGCCGCGCGCGGTGCAACCACGCTATATGCGGTAGTTGATGGGCGCCTGGCCGGGTTGGTGGCCGTAACCGATCCCGTCAAAGAGGGCAGCCGTGCCGCTGTAAAGGCCATGGCTGCGCAGGGGCTGAAGGTTGCGATGCTGACCGGCGATGGGGCGGCCACGGCGCAGGCTATCGCTGACGATCTGGGGATTGAGATCGTTGAAGCGAACTGTTTGCCCGGTGATAAGGTGAGCGCATTGGAGGCGCTGCAGAAGCAACATGGGGCCCTTGCCTTCGTTGGTGACGGGATCAATGATGCCCCGGCTCTCGCGGCGGCAGACGTCGGGATTGCAATCGGCACTGGCACCGATGTGGCCATTGAGACAGCTGATATCGTCCTGGTCTCTGGCGACCTGCGCGGGGCGGTCAACGCCATTAAGATCAGCCGGGCGACGTTGCGCAATATCCGGCAGAATTTGGGGTGGGCCTTTGGTTACAATATACTTCTGGTGCCTGTGGCTGCGGGAGTCCTTGTGCCCTTCGGCGGGCCGCTTTTGTCGCCTGGATTGGCGGCTGGTGCGATGGCGCTGTCCAGTGTGTTTGTGCTCAGCAATGCGCTGCGCTTGCGTGGGCTGCGGTCGGACATAGGTCAGTCAGAGACACCGGCGGATCCAACACCCGCGCAGCAGATGAAAGAGGTGCGACCATGAACATTGGTGATGTGGCCAGCCGCTCTGGCCTGCCGGCCAAGACCATTCGCTACTATGAAGACATAGGCCTGATCAAACCGCGGCGCAGCGATAATGGCTATCGTTGTTTTGCGGAGACCGACCTGCACAAGCTGGCGTTTCTGGGCCGCGCCCGCGCGCTTGGCTTTACCATCGAAGATTGCCGGACGCTGCTTGCGCTTTATGAGGATGAGAGTCGTGCCAGTGCCGATGTGAAACAATTGGCGCAGGAGCATCTCGACAAGATCAATATCAAGATCGCCGATCTTGAAGCGATGCGGGATACGCTGTCGGAGCTGGTGACCTGTTGCGCAGGTGACAGTCGGCCTGACTGCCCCATTCTGCGTGATCTGTCGCAGCCACCTGAAACGGATGAGTAACCGGGCGGTTCAATCAGATCAGCCGATGTTTGTGATGTAAGGTGACGCGCGGCGCATTCGAGGCCCTATGCAACTCGGGAGGGTTAGGCAGTAGGGCAACAGCAGCCGAGGGAGGAGCGGCTCTTGCTGCGAATGCGTCGCGCGCATCAACGAGATAAGGTGCGCTATCCGCGCAAACAAGAGGGGAGAGCCGCCTGACGCCGCGTCCGCAATCCTCAGCATAAAACAGCCGAAAGAGGGGCGAGCGGAGGGCCCGCGACAACCCCGGCCCAAGAGGTTGTGCGCGAAGGGTCTCAGCAGTTGGCAGCGCGCAGACCTAAAATGGCACGGGCTTCGGCGCATGTTGCCACAGGGCGGTTGTAGTGATCACATAGATCTGCGGCGCGGCGCACCAATGCGGCGTTGGAGGGCGCAAGCGTATGGCGGTCCAGCCGCAGATTGTCCTCCAGCCCGGTGCGTGTGTGACCACCCGCTGCGATGGCCCATTCGTTGACGTCCAGCTGACCGGCACCAATCCCAGCGGCGCACCACTGCGCGTCCGGAGCAAGCCGCTGCATGGTCTTCACGTAATAATCGAAGACGTCGCGGTCCACCGGCATAGCGTTTTTGACACCCAGTACAAACTGCACATAAAGCGGGGCCTTCAGTCGACCGTCCCGTGACATCGCCACTGCCTGGTGAATGTGCGAGAGGTCAAAGGCCTCAATCTCCGGTTTGACGTCATACGCCAGCATCTGCTCCGCCAGCCAGTCCACCAGATCCGGTGGGTTCTCATAGACGCGGGTTGGGAAGTTGTTGGAGCCGACAGAGAGCGAAGCCATGTCGGGTCGCAGCGACAACATGCCGCCGCGTTCGCGCCCGGCCCCTGACCGCCCGCCAGTCGACAGCTGGATGATCATATCAGGGCAGTGATGACGGATCCCGCCCATGAGCCGGGCGAAGCGGTCGGGATCCGAGGTCGGCGTCTCATCCTCAAGCCGGACATGGCAATGTGCGATGCTGGCACCGGCTTCATAGGCTTCATGGGTGCTTTCGATCTGCTCTTCAATGCTGATTGGTACGGCCGGATTATGAGCTTTGCGCGGAACAGAGCCGGTAATGGCGACGCAGATGATGCAAGGATTGTTCATGATCAGCCTCCTCAGATATCAAAGAACACGGTTTCATCCGGTCCCTGTAGATGAATGTCGAAGCGATAGACCAAAGGTGTTTCGGCGGTGTCCGTGTCTGCTTGCCCCTGCCTGCGAGCGAGGAGAGTGCTGCGTCGAGCGGTCTGCTCAATCAGCTTCAACACAGGGTCGTTACCGTTCGCTTCATGCTCTTCCTCGAAGTAGAGCCGGGTATTCAGGCCAACGTTGATGCCGCGCGCCACAATCCAGAGGTTGATATGGGGCGCCATCATTTGGCCGCCGCGGCCGTGAACCGGACCGGGCTTCACGGTTTCAAACTGCCAGTCGCCGGTATCAAAATCTGAAATCACGCGCCCCCAGCCCCGGAATCCGGCCTCGACCTGTTGCGGCTCCCCTTCCGGTTGGGGCGTCTCCCGGTGCGCATATATCCCCTTGGCGTTGGCCTGCCAGACCTCGATCAACACATCTTTCAGCGGGGCGCCAGTGCCATCCAGAACCCGACCTTCGATGCGAATACGCTGGCCCTTGGCCTCTGGCCCCGCGATATCCTGCCCCAGCTCGGTCTCGTAGATGTCAAACCCGGCAGCGCCGGGAGCCAGACCGATATGGACATAAGGCCCTGCAGTTTGTGAGGGTGTTTCCTTCAGCGACGTCATCAGTTCCCCTCCATTCGGTTCTCGAACATCGTCGACCGACGTCCGCGCAGAACGATGTCAAACCGATAAGCGATCATATCCAGTGGGCGGGTTTCATTCATATCGAGCCGCGCGATCAACTGCTGTACGGCGACTGGATCCGGGATGGTGCTGACAATGGGGCAGCGAGCAATCAGCGGGTCGCCTTCGAAGTAAAGCTGGGTGATCAGGCGCTGGGCAAAGGCGCTGCCGAAGACCGAAACGTGGATATGCGCCGGACGCCAGTCGTTGATACCGTTGCGCCAGGGATAGGCCCCCGGTTTCACCGTGCGAAAGGCATAGGCGCCATTGTCATCTGTCAGCACCCGACCGCAGCCTCCGAAATTCGGGTCTAATGCGCCCAAATAGCCGTCTTTCTTGTGCCGGTACCGGCCAGAGGCATTGGCCTGCCAGATTTCGACCAACGTGTTGGGGACAGGTCGTGCGTTTTCGTCCACGACCCGGCCATGCAGCAGGATCCGCTCGCCTATCGGACTGCCGCCATCACGCGCGAAATTGGTCAGAAGATCGTTATCGCCTTCTGCGATGTCAGTTGGCGCAAAGGTCGGGCCGGTGATTTCGCTCGCCGTGTTCTCCAGACTGAGCAGGGGCAATCGCGGTGACCGGCTAACCGATGTTTTGTAGTCCGGTGTAAAAGCGGGCGGGTGCCAGCGGCGGTCGCGGGAGAAGTAATCAGGGGGCGTCATGGCTGTCTCCTGCATGACCGTCTGTGGCCTCTTTTTCGGCGGCCATCTCGGCATAGGTTGTCTTGGCGAGCTTCAACGCATGATTGGCGCGTGGCACCCCGGCATAAATGGCGACATGCTGAAAAACTTCTGCAATATCTTCGGGGGTTGCCCCTGTGTTTGCGGTCGCGCGTATGTGCATCGGGATCTCGTCAAAATTGCCGAGCGCTGCCAAGAGCGCGAGCGTCAGCATAGACCGCTCGCGGCGGCTGATCTGATCTGAAGCCCAGACCGTGCCCCAGGCGACCTCGGTAATCAGCTGCTGAAACGGCGCGTCCAACGGGGTTGTGGCCGCATCTGCGTTGGTGACATGGGCGGCTCCCAAGACCTCTCGGCGAATGTTCTGACCTGCGTCATACTGTGGCTTGCGCATCTGCTTCTCCATTCGCTATGTGTTATCTCATATCGTAATTGGTCTGTATAATCCTGCAATATGGATAGTTTTATGTCGAAAATGATATGCGTCTTTCGTCTCAGTTGAAACTCCGACATCTGGAGGTCTTCGTTGAGGTTGCGCGAAAGATGAGCGTCACCCAGGCGGCGGAGCGGTTGGGTATGACCCAACCGGCGGTGACGCGCGCTCTGCGTGAGCTGGAAGCGGTCTGTGAGAAGCCGCTGGTGGAGAAGCATGGACGCGGTATTCGTCTGTCTGCCTATGGTGAAATGTTTCGGGACTATGCCGGACGCAGCTTGGCACTGACGCGTGATGGTGTTGATCTGCTGCGCGGGCTGGATGCGGCGGAAGGATCGAAAGTCACTATTGGGGCTTTGCCAACGGTATCGGCCACCGTGGTGCCAGACGCGCTGGCCAGTATCTGGGAGCAAGGCGGGCGCAACCGGTTTTCGGTGATGTCAGGTGACAATCAATATCTCCTCGATCTGTTGCGACGCGGAGAGCTGGACGTCGTGGTGGGGCGTTTGCCTGCGCCTGAAAACATGGTCGGCTTGGATTTCGATCCGCTGTTTCGCGAGCGGGTCACGGTGGTTGTGGCGCCGGACCACCCACTGACAAGGTTGGATGCTGCGCATCTGCCGGATGCCCTGTTCGGCAAATACCCGGTGCTGATGCCGCCGCCTGCGTCGATCATACGTTCCTCAGTTGAGCGGATGTTCCTGGAGCAGGGCATCCCGATGCCCGATGCGCCCATCGAGACGGTGTCGTCGACGTTTGGTCGCCAATTCGCGTTGGCCCATCAGGCCATCTGGGTGATCAGCCACGGCGTTGTGAGGTCCGATCTTGCCAGCGGTGTTCTGGTGGCACTGCCCTTGGATACGGACAGCACCCGTGGGCCAGTGGGGCTGTGCCTGCGCAGTGAACATCGCCTGTCCCCAGCCGCCGCGAGATTCTGCGCTGCACTGAAAAACGTCTGCAGCTGACAGCGACGATACGACCTATTTTGGTGATGCTGTAGGCGGTTGATCCGATGCGAATGTTAGGTGCTTTCTGCGAATCTGATAGCCTGTTTTTCTGGCTCTGACGCAGGGTCGCGTGGATTGACAGGTGAAAATGTATCTCTCTACTCTGGGTTTAATCGCGGTAACGAGCAGGCTTGAGGAGGCCTGCATCGTGCAAAAATACGCGAAAGCCGCCCTGAACGGGCAGGGGAGGACATCTTGGACGGAGTGCAGCTGCTGGTCAGCGGGCTTGCGAATGGCTGTGTTTACGGCCTGATCGCGCTTGGCTTTGTGTTGATCTACAAGGCGACCGAAGCGGTCAATTTCGCGCAGGGCGATTTCATGATGCTCGGCGCCTTTGTCACGCTGGGGCTGACCAACGCCGAATATCTGCATCTGCCGTTTTGGTTGGCCGCGCCTTTGTCGATCGCGATCATGGCCGGGCTCGGGTATCTGCTGGATCTGGTGATCCTGCGCCATCTCTTTGGTCAGAACCAGACGGCGGTGGTCATCCTGACCATCGCGCTCGGCTTTGTCATTCGGTTTTTCGCGGGTGCCATCTGGGGGCATGAACCGCAAACGCTAGAGAGCCCGCTTGCCCTCGGTGATGTGCAACTTGTAGGGGTTGTTCTGGGCTTGGCGGATCTGGCGATCATCATTGTGACCGTGCTGCTGACCTGGTCGCTCTATCAGTTCTTTCAGCGCACCAAGCTGGGGCTGGCGATGCAGGCGGCCAGTCAGAACCAGATGGCGGCGTATTTCATGGGCATTCCTGTCAAGCGGGTGCAGGGGCTGATCTGGGGGCTCTCCGGGGCAACTGCGGCGGTTGCGGGCATTCTCTTTGCCTCCAAAGGGGCGATTGATCCGAATGCAGGGCTGCTGGGGATCAAGGCCTTTGCAGCAGCGGTCATCGGCGGTTTCGGCTCGCTGCCTGGTGCCTTGGCAGGCGGGTTGATCGTGGGTGTCATTGAACCCTTTGCCGCGCGATACCTCGCGGCTGGGTATTCACAGATTGCCCCCTACGTGCTGTTGCTCGCGGTGCTGGTGTTCCGCCCACACGGCCTGTTCAGCCAAGTCCGCACAAAGAAGGTTTGAAGCCATGCGGATCCAGTTCAAAACCAGCTACGACCACGATATCCGCCTGTTTCCCGACCGTCACAGCCTGCTCGTTTATGGCGCATTGATCGCATTGGCACTGGCGCTGCCGCTGCTGATCAATGAGTTCTACATTGGCGAAGTCACAAATGTTCTGATCTGGGCGATCGCCGGACTGGGGCTGATGTTGCTGACCGGGCAGACCGGTCAGGCCAGCCTTGGCCACGCCGCGTTTCTGGCAATTGGCTGCTATGCTAACACCATCCTGATCGAACAAGGGCTGCCTTTTGTGGTGGCCTTTCCGCTGGCAGGGGTGATTACCGGGATCGTGGGGGGCATCATCGCCATTCCGGCGCTGCGTCTGCACGGGATCTACCTAGCTATTGCGACGATTGCCCTGTCGATCCTTGCCGATGATATCATCGTTTTGCTGGAACCCTGGACCGGTGGTGTCTCGGGTAAGTTCCCTGATGTGATCCGCCTGTTCGGTATTGAGATCGAGCGTTGGACGATGCCGGTCCGGTTCTACTATCTTGTGCTCGGTGTCACGGTAATCTGTACGTTGTTTTATCGAAACTTGCTGCGCTCACCGTTTGGCCGGGCCTTTGCCGCAGTGCGCGACAGTGAGGTCAGCGCCACCGCGATGGGGGTTCATATCGCCCGCACCAAGGCGACCGCTTTCGGGCTGAGCTGCATGATCACCGGTTGGGCCGGGGCGTTGATGGGCTACTACGCTGGCGCTTTCAACAATGAAACATTTTCCCTGGTGATCTCCATCACCTTGTTGATGATGATCGTCATCGGTGGGCTTGGATCCATCCATGGCGCGTTCTTTGGCGCGGTGGTGGTTGCGTTCCTGCCGCAGGGGCTGTCGATCCTGAAGGACAGCGTGCTGGGCAGTGGTGTTGCCATTCCGGGGCTGGAAACCGGCGTCTTCGGGATGATCCTGATCCTGTTCATCCTGTTTGAACCAATGGGCCTCTATGGGCGCTGGTTGAAGATCCGTATCTGGTTTGAGCTGTTCCCCTTTGCCCGCAAAGACATGTTCCGCCGCCAGAAATCGTATCTCAAGACGGAGCGCCTCAGATGAGCCTGTTGGAGATTGAACATGCGACGCTGAAATTCGGCGGCGTGGTGGCGGTGAACGATCTCAGTTTCTCGGTGGAGGAGGGGGAGGTCTATGCCATCGTTGGTCCTAACGGGGCTGGCAAGTCGACGGTTTTCAACCTGATTTCCCGGTTTTACCAACCGCATTCGGGCCGTCTGAGTTTTGACGGGCAGGACTTGCTGCAGTCCAAAGCCGATGCGGTGGCCGACTTGGGCATTGCGCGCACGTTCCAGAATATCGAGCTGTTCGACCATGCGACCGTGTTGCAGAACCTGCTGGTCGGGCGGCATCGCCACCGGCGTAGCACGCTGATGGAAGAGCTGTTCTTTTCTCCGCGCGTCCGGCGCGAAGAGCGCTGCCACCGGGCCGCGGTGGAAGAGGTGATCGACTTCCTCGACCTGCAGGCCTACCGCGACAAGATGATCGCCGGGTTGCCCTATGGGGTGCGCAAGGTGGTTGAACTGGGCCGCGCGCTGGCGTCCGGCCCACGGCTTTTGCTCTTGGATGAGCCCGCGTCCGGCCTGTCGGTTGAAGAAACTCAGGACATGCGCTGGTGGATTGATGATATTCGCAAGCAGATGGGGATCACCGTTCTTATGGTGGAGCACGATATGGGGCTGGTCTCCAGCGTATCGGACCGGGTGCTGGCGCTGGCGGATGGCGCCAAATTGGCGGAAGGAACCCCGGCTGAGGTTCAGGCCGATCCTGCGGTGATTGAGGCCTATTTGGGCGCGGGGGCGGTGTGATGGGGGCAGCCTTGTTGGACATCCGCAATCTGGAGAGTTTCTACGGTCCCATCATGGCCATTCGCGGTGTCTCCCTCTCGGTGGAGGCTGGTCAGATCGTCACTGTTCTGGGTGCAAATGGGGCCGGGAAATCGACGCTGCTAAAGACAATTTCTGGGATCATGGATCCTGAAAAGGGCAGTGTCAGCTTTGATGGTGAAGAGATCCAAGGCGAGGAGCCACACCGCATTGTCCGGCGCGGCATCGTGCATGTGCCGGAGGGACGGGAGGTTTTCCCCCTGTTGACTGTTGAGGAAAACCTGACACTGGGCGCCTACACCCGCCGGGATCAAGCGGAGATCGAGCGTGATCGCCAGATGGTGTTTGACTATTTTCCCATTCTGGCGGAACGGCGCCACCAGGAGGCCGGGACGTTGTCCGGCGGTCAGCAGCAGATGCTGGCGATTGGCCGCGGCCTGATGCTGCGCCCGCGGATCATGCTTCTGGATGAGCCAAGCCTGGGGCTGTCGCCGCTACTGGTGCAGGAAATTTTTGGCATCCTCAAACGGCTGAACCGTGATGAGGGGGTGACCATGATGCTGGTAGAACAGAACGCGCGTATCGCACTTGAACTGGCTCATGTCGGTTATGTCATGGAAATCGGGCGCATTGTCATGGACGGCAGCGCCGACCGGCTGATGGAGAGCGAGGATATCAAATCCTTCTATCTGGGCCATCAGGAGGCGGGCCAACGCAGTGAAAAACGCTGGAAGCGCAAGAAGACATGGCGCTGACCAAGAAGCCTGAACAGGCGCAAAAACATGGGTTCAAGCGCGGATGGGAATAACGGTGACACAGACAGTGGTGGCGGCAGATCGCAGAGCAGAGCAGGATGGGGCAACTGCCCCGTTGCCTCAGGTCGTGCTGAACGGTGCCAGCTACAACGCAACGCCCGGACAACGGCCGGTCATGGTGGATCGCTGCGATACGGTGGCGAAGCTCTTTGCACTGCGCTGCCGCACGCTTGGTCCCCGCACCGCGCACCGAGAGAAGGACATGGGCATCTGGAAGGCCTATTCCTGGCAAGATTATTGGGACCACGCCGAGAAGATCGGCCTCGGCCTGATGGCGCTTGGGTTGGAGCGCGGCGAAGTTGTCTCAATCCTCAGCGAAGATCGCAAGGAATGGCTCTACCTCGATATGGGTATTCAGGGCGCCGGGGCAATTGCCTCGGGGGTCTACACCACGGATTCAGCGCAGCAGCTGGCCTATCTGGTCAACGACAGCGGCAGCCGGTTTCTGGTGGTGGAGAATGACGAACAGCTGGACAAGTTTCTGGAGATTGAGGCGGAGGTTCCGCACCTGCGCTGGGTGATCATTCTGGACCGCGACGGGCTGCATGATCTCCGGCATGAGAAATGTCTGTTTCTCGATCAGCTCTATGATCAGGGGGCAGCCTATAAAATTGCCAATCCAACGGCGTTTGAGGGTGCGGTGGCGCGATCTCGACCGGATGATACTGCGCTGCTGATCTATACCTCGGGCACCACGGGTCTGCCTAAGGGCGCCATGCTGAGCCATGAGAATATTCTGGCCACGATGGAGTCGGGTGCGCGGTCGCTGGAGTGTTACGCCACGGATGAACAGCTGTGTTTCCTGCCGCTGTGCCATATTCTTGAGCGCAACGTCTCGGTCTATCTGCCGATGGCGGCGGGCAGTACGGTCAACTTCGCCGAAAGCCCGGAGACGGTCTTTGACAATATTCAGGAAGTCTCGCCTGCAACCTTCTTTGCGGTGCCGCGTGTCTGGGAGAAAGTCTATTCCCGCGTTCTGGTGCTGGGGCAGGAGGCAACCTGGCTGGGCCGCTGGGCCTTTAACCGGGCGGTGGCAGCGGGTGCGGCGCGGGCCAACTATGTGCTGGCCGCGAAACCCGTCCCGACCGGCATCGCGCTGCGCTACCGTATCTGGGATCTGCTGGTCCTGCGGAATCTGCGGCGGATGCTGGGGCTGGACCGGTTGCGCCGGGGCGGCACGGGGGCGGCGCCGATCTCACCTGAGTTGCTGCGCTGGTACTGGTCGATCGGGGTGCCTCTGATCGAAGGTTACGGGATGACCGAAAACGCCGGGCTGACCGCTGCCAACCGGGTCTTGTCGCATCGTCCGGGCACTGTTGGTCAGGCGGTGCCGGGCGTCGAGATCCGCATCGCGCCGGATGGCGAAATTCAGCTTTGGGGGCTGAACAATTTCCGGGGCTACTGGAACAAGCCTGAAAAAACCGCTGAAACCTACACCGAGGACGGCTGGCTGCGCACAGGCGACGTCGGACAGCTGGATGATGCAGGTTTCTTAACCATCACCGGGCGGATCAAGGACATTATCATCACTGCTGGTGGGAAGAACATCACCCCGGCGGAAATCGAGAGCCGACTAAAATTCAGCCACTATATTTCCGATGCAGTGGTGATTGGTGATCGGCGTAAATTCCTGACTTGCCTGATTATGATTGATCAGGAGAACGTCGAGAAATTTGCCCAGGATCGAAAAATCCCGTTTAGTGATTTTGCCTCGCTCTGTGCGGCGGAACAGGTGGTTGATCTGATCCGGGGGGAGGTCGATGCGGTGAACAGGGATTTTGCGCGCGTCGAACAGATCAAGGATTTTCGCCTGATCAATGTCCTGCTGACGGCTGAGGATGACGAGCTGACCGCAACGATGAAGCTGAAACGCGGGCTGGTGGAGAAAAAGCACAAGCACCTGATTGACCAGATGTACTGACATAACGGGCGCATCCGCGCCGGGGGACACAAGGGAGTAAGCGCAGATGAAGACATGGACAGCGAAGCTTGTCGGGGTAGCTCTGGCAGCGGGGCTTGCGCCGCAGGCGATGGCGGACACTCAGGGCGTCAGCGACAGCGAAATCGTGTTGGGGTCAGTCAATGACCTAAGCGGGATCTTTGCCGCGGTGGGCGTGCCTGCGGTAAATGGCGCCATTCTACGTTTCGAGGAAGCCAATGCAAATGGCGGGGTCCATGGCCGTCAGCTCCGTTTCGTGGTGGAAGACAATGGCTACCAGATCCCGCGGGCGATGCAGGGCTACAACAAGCTTCTGAACCGCGATCAGGTGTTTGCGATGCTGTTGTCGCTTGGCACACCGATGAATATCGCCGGTTTTAAACTGCTCGACCCGAAGGGTATTCCCAACATCAGCCCGCTGACCGCTGCGCGACAGATGCTGCAGGACCCGGTGGACAACAAATTCATCGGCTTTTCCAGCTACTATGATCAGGTGCGGGCCGGGGTGAGCTATCTGGCAGAGGAGTTCGATGCCAAGGAAGTCTGCTCCATGTATATCCCGTCCGACTTTGGCAAGGAGATCAAGGAGGGCAGTGCGGATATTGCCGCCGACCTGGGCCTGCGTTTCGCTGCTGAGACCACGCACAAACCGGATGAGTTGGATTTTGTTGGCTCCCTCACCAAGCTGAAGGCGGAAGGGTGCGATGTCGTCACCATGGCGCTTGGCGTGCGGCAGGGGATCACCGTGGTTGGCACGGCCAAGAAACTGGGTTGGACAGATGTGAAATTCCTCAACACCTCTGCCGGATTTCTTGAGGTGGTTGCCGCCGTACCGGGCGGCGTGACAGACGGGTTATATGCGGCGGCAGGCTGGGCCGATCTGATCGCCCGGGCCGATGATGAAGTGCCCGCCAAGTTTATGGCGGATTATGAGGCCAAGTTCGGCCAGCCCGCTGGTGGCTTTGCCATGCTTGGATATAGCGCTGCCAATACCGTGGTGAACGCGCTGGAGGCGGCGGGCCCCGAGCTGACGCATGAGAGCTTCATCAAGGGGATGGAAAGCCTCGATTTCTTTGATGCGCTGACTGACACACAAATCACCTATGGTCCTGATGACCATCGCGGTGCCGATGTCATTGTTATTTCGGTGGTTGAAAACGGCGTCTGGAAAGAGTTGAGCCGGAAGTAAGCCGTATTCTTGCAATGAAAACCAAAGAGCCTGCAGATCGCGATCTGTAGGCTCTTTCTTATTCTGCAAAAACAATCCGAGATATCAGGTCTGACCGGGCTTCATATCATGCACATATTTGAATATCATAAGAATGTGTCGAGGGAGGCAGATCATGACAGTGACTAGACGGCGTTTTGTGCAGGGGCTGGGGGCGGGCATGGCTTTGTTGCCAGCGAGTCGAGTTTGGTCTGAGACCAGAGTCTCGCTTGGTGGTGCGGAGATACTCAGCCTGTCCGATGGTCAGATGCGTCTGCCGCCGTCGTTCCTATACGGTGATCTGGATCCCGCCATGCTTGCCCCGGTTCTGGCAGAGCATGGGATGACGCCTGACGATCCGCTGACGCCGGCGATCAATATCACGCTTCTGCGTGACGCGGATCGCATTGTTCTCTTCGATGCGGGGGCCGGGCCAGCCTTTCAGGATGGGACAGGGCAATTGCCGGATGCACTGGCCGCGGTTGGCATCAGCCCAGAGGACGTTACCCATGTTGTCTTTACCCATTGTCACCCGGATCACCTCTGGGGAGTTTTGGACGATTTTGATGATCCGCTTTTTGGTAACGCAAAGCATTTGATGGGGCGACAGGAGTGGGACTATTGGTTCGACCCGGCGACTGTCGATATGGTTGGCGAGGATAGGGCGTCCATGGCTGTCGGTGCGCGTCGCCGGATGGAGGTATTGGCAGAGCGAATCACCTTGTTTGACGATGGTGCCGAGATCCTTCCCAATGTTGCTGCGCGGGCCACTTTTGGCCATTCGCCTGGCCATATGTCGTTTGAGATCGCCCGTGGCTCAGACAGGGTTATGGTTTTGGGGGATGCGGTTACCAACGCGCATGTCAGTTTCTCCGAGCCCGGTTGGGAGATTGCGTCAGATCAGGACCCTGCCCTCGCAGCACAGGTGCGACAAATGCTGTTACAACAACTGGCTGCGGAACAGATGATGGTGGTGGGCTATCATTTGCCAGCTGGCGGCGTAGGTTATGTTGAGGCATCAGGGGCTGGGTACCGGTTCGTGCAAGGTACATGATATAAAGACAACCTTTGCATGTATTTATTTTTTTTAAATATGCGGGGTGTGAATGGGGCTATATCAGCCGGTCCACGTTGCTAACGCATCCTAATAACTGCCTGAGATGGTTGTAGATTGGCACACACAGCTCACAAGGAGGGGTGTGCCCTGTCCAATCAGACCATTCTTGGCTGACATAGTTCTCAGTCACCGGAGCACCCGTGAGAAGTAGCGCAACTCCATGTCTGAGAAGGTGGTGCTACTTGCAACAGTTTTTTATTGGAAATGCTTGAAACCCCTTAGGTTGTATTATTTTTGATGACTTTCATTTGCCTCTGTGAGATGGTTAACGCGTGGGTAATCAATTTGATCGGGGTAGGGGGTTTTGGTTCCGGTTGTATTGCTAGAGGTAGTGGGTTTGGGATATGGAAAATAAACTTAGAATTCGCCATTTCGGCGCGTTTGGAGTTTTTCTGCCCGATGGAGAGAGTATTCTTCTCGGCTCAAAGCACCAAGCATTGTTGGCACTTTTGTCTACCGCCGAGGGCGGAGTACGAACGCGGGCGTTTCTGGAGCGCACCCTTTGGAGTTTGGCGCAGCCAGAACAGGCCAAGGCGAGCCTGCGCACCGCACTATCGACACTTCGACGACATCTTGGAACGGAATGCGCGTCTCTGCTCTCTGCAAATCGAGAGCGCGTGGTGCTAGATTTGTCCAAAATTGAAGTGGATGCAGACCCGGGGAAAGGCGATTTCATGGAGGGATTCGAACTTCCTCATGAGACGACATTTGCGGTTTGGTTGGAACAGCAGCGCAATGAGTTGACACGAGCGGATGCGCGGAACCGGGCTGCAACCGGAATGCTGAGAGACTACAGCCGTGCCGTGCTTGATAGCCTGTTGCCACCGATAGCGGTGCTGCCTTTTGTGCATCGTGCGCCAGGAGATGCGAAATCGCCGCTCGGTGCCTTACTATCCGAGGAACTGGTGCGCCATCTGTCGCGCAGTCACGCCTTTTGCGTGACGTCTTACCTGGCTTCGCGGCAGTTTGACCCGCATCAGATCCGACCAAGTGAAGTCTATTCAATGGCGGGTGCCAATTATTTGGTCTCAGGAACGGTAAATCTCACCGGACAGACCTATCGGCTTCAGGTCGATCTGCATGATGCCGAACGTGAGCGGGTTATCTGGTCTCGTGATTTCACAGAGTCGCTGTCGACACTGACCAGCGGGTGCAGCGCCGCATTGCGGGATGTGACTGCGCAGATCGGATGGACGGTTGTGGGGGAGTCAGTACGACTTGTCGGCTTTCGCCCCTTGTCCAAGCACGACAGTCACACGCTGCTGATGGCTGCGATTGCACTGATGCAGGACATGCAGCTGCCGCAGTTCAATCAGGCGCAGGAAATTCTCGCGGTGTTGCTGGAGCGTGAGGTGCAGCACCCGGTTGCTCTGACCTGGATGGCCATGTGGCACGTGATGCGCGTACAGAAGGGGTTCTCGACCGACCGACAATTGGATGCGCATCTGGCCAATCAGCTGATTGCGGCGGCACTGGCGCAGGATCCGTCCTTTTCGCTGGCTTTGACCGTGCGCGGATTGATCGCGAGCCACCTGATGTTCCGCTTCGATCTGGCGCAGGATTCCTATGACCTTGCGCTGAAGGACAATCCGAACGAGGCTCTGGCTCTGCTGCTCAAGGGGACAACGCTTGCCTATCAGAACCAGCCGGAAGATGCCGTCCGCCTGACTGATGCCGCGCGTCGCCTGTCACCGCTTGGGCCGCAGCGATATTACTTCGATTCGCTTTCGGCTACGGCCAACCTTGGGGCGCAGAACTATGATCGCGCGGTCAGCCTTGCGGATCGGTCGCTACAGGCCAACCCGACGTTCCCGGCAACGTTGCGGACGAAGGCCATCGCCCTGCAATCCATGGGTCAAACGGCCAAGGCGCGGGATGTGGTGAAATCCCTGCTGGATGTCCAGCCGGGCTTCAATATCGCCCGTTATGAGAAAGACCATGCCGCCCCCAATGCCCCTTTCGGCAAAGACTGGAGCAAGGCGCTGAGATCCGCAGGCGTTCCTGCCTGAACAGGATGAAAGCCGGGTGATCGTTAATCCGGGTGAAAACAAGGCAGACGCGGGGGCTTGCAAGCCTGCCGCGTCTTCGTTCTTTTGCGGGGGTGACTGGTGCCGGGTCTTGCCGACGCAGGCGCTCGGTCGCATAGGGTGAGAGGGGCCACATCATGAAAGCGATCACATATCGGGCATTTGGACCGGCGGAAACTGTGCTGCAATTGGAGGATCTGCCCGATATCGCGCCTGCGCGGGGCGAACTGCGCGTTGAACTGGCCTATTCCGGCGTCAACCCATCAGATGTGAAGGCAAGGGCCGGTGCCCGTGCTGGCGTCTCTGAACTGCCCTATCCTGTGATTGTCCCGCATAGCGACGGATCTGGCGTGGTCGTCGAGGTGGGCGAGGGGGTTGATCCGGCCCGGATCGGTGAGGAGGTCTGGATCTGGAATGGTCAGTGGCAACGTCCAAATGGCACCGCAGCCAGCTCGATTACCCTGCCCGCGAATCAGGCTGCTCCTCTGCCCGCAGGGCTGACCCTACAACAGGGGGCAGTCTTGGGTATTCCTGCACTTACAGCGGCTCATACAGTGTTTTCTGGCGGCGATGTCGGTGGCAAGACGGTGCTGATCCAAGGTGGCGCCGGTACGGTTGGTCTGCTGGCGGTGCAGTTGGCCAAATGGGGCGGCGCGCGGGTGGTTGCCACCTGCTCGTCAGCGGATTTTGAACGGGTGCAGCGTGCCGGAGCTGATGCAGTGCTGAGTTACGCTGAGGATGATCTGGCTGACCAGATCCTGGCCGCAAACGGGGGCCGTCCCGTGGATCACATTGTTGAGGTCGAATTTGGCGCCAATTGTGCGGTCGACACCGCCGTCATCGCCCCCAACGGACGCATCACCGCATATGGATCAGCACGGGACATGACCCCAAGCCTGCCGTTCTATCCCTTGATGTTCAAAGCCGTAACGCTGGAGATGGCGCTGGTCTATCTGTTGCCCGCAGAGGCCCGGCGCAATGCCATCGAACGTATCAATGCCGCTGCGGCGCAGGGCGCGCTGCAGCCTCCTGTCGCTGCGGTTTTCGATCTGGCGGATACAGCTCAGGCGCATCAGGCTGTGGAGGCCGGAAAACGCGCAGGCGCGATCCTTGTAAAGACTGGGTGAGCCACGAAAAACCAAAGATCGCAGGTGGTGATTTCCAAGGCCAATCCACGCGATCAAAGGGAAGCGCGAAAACTGCATTTTTTTCCAGAAACCCCCTTGCGCCTCCCGATATCTGCCTTTAGACAGCCGCTCACCGATGGGGTGTGGCCAAGTGGTAAGGCAACAGTTTTTGGTACTGAAGATCGTAGGTTCGAATCCTACCACCCCAGCCATTTTTCTCTGAACATCCGATGAACTAGGCAGTTTTCCCCGGGCGCATGTGCGGGCGTTTCAGGGCGTTGACGCGGTGGTCACGTAAATCGTGGCTCTGACTGCTAGGTGAGTGTTCTTCTTCATATTGCTGGGCAGATGCGATGATACTCAAATCGCGTGTTGATCGGCGCCGCCGACCTGTGCCTGGGCCTATGGGGCGGACCAGCCGATTTTCATCGTCTGGGAGCGAAGTCAGATGGACCTGTCTTAGACGGGGTAAGATATTGGATTTGTTTTAGAAACAGGATGTGGGGATTAGTGCGTGTCACGCAGAATGAGTTCCGCATCCAGCAGCACAGTCTCTTCTTGCGCTTGCGGATGGTCAAGGCGTCGATCCAAACAGCACAACACCGCAGCGACCATGTCATCAATGGGGTTTCGCAATGTGGTCAGCCGGATGGTTGGCCAGCGGGCCATTTCGATATCGTCAAAACCGATGACCGAGATATCCAGTGATACGGCACGCCCGGCATCCTTCAGCGCCCCGAGTGCGCCGATGGCCATGGCATCATTGGCACAGAATATCCCATCAAAGTCGGCCTGTTCCAACAGTCTTTGGGTGGCGAAATATCCGCTCTCGGTCGTGTAGTTTCCTTTGATTTCTCCAGCAAGGGTGAGCCGATGCTTCACCAGGCCCTCGAGCAGCCCATTCCGACGCTCAGCGGTCGCGCCGAAGTCGTCCGGCCCGCCCACAAGTGCGACGTGCTGCCGCCCGCGTTGCGCAAACAGATCTGCTGCCAGCAGGGCGGCCTGATGATTGCGCAGACATATGTTGTCGACCCGCTCAGCGTCGATAATACGGCCAGAGGCAATGACGGGGATATGCAGTTTGCTGCAAAGATCGACAATCTCGGTGGCGAGGCTGCCGCTGCGCAGAATCATCGCGTCCAGCGGATATCGCAGCACCTGAGTGACGGCATCGCGGGCATGGTCGCCACTACCGGCGATCACCACTGGCCATTTACCCGCAGCGTTTAGGCCAGCAATCAGGGCCGAGGTGGCCTCCTTGTCGTATTCATTCCGCATCTCACCGGCAAAGACCGCAACCAGATTTGAGCGGGCACCCTGCAACGTGGCCGCCAGTGCGTTTGGCTGATAGCCCAGCTCGTGGGCGGCCAACAGGATGCGTTCGCGCTTTTCCTGATCAAGATAGGCGCCCTCGGTGAAGGCCCGCGACACTGCCGAACGCGAAACACCTGCAATTTCAGCGACATCCGCTGCTGTCACGCGCGAAAGCCGCCTACCAGCTGCTGGCCCTTGTCGTTTCATCTGTCGTCCCTTTCGGGCGGGATGTTTTTTTCTTCAAACACCGAAACCCTTGACATAACCGTTACATACCGCCCCTATATGAACACGTGTGCAGATCTGGTGCAACGGACTCGTTCCTGAGACAAAAGCGCTTCAAGCGCTGCTGCAGCAGAGCTCACTGGCCTAAGGGGAGGCCAATTCATAATACCACGGCGGGCTAAACCGGTCGCCGTGGTTCAATTGGAACCGCTCGCTCTTTAGGGGGCGACGGAGGACCGGAGACAGAAGATGAAACGTATTGCGTTCACAACCGCTGCCACGCTGGCATTCGCCGCCAATGCTGCATTTGCCGAAACTGAAATCACCTGGTGGCACGCCATGGGTGGTGCGCTGGGTGATACCGTCAACCAGATCGCATCTGACTTCAACGCGAGCCAGGATGAGTATAAGATCACCCCGGTTTTCAAGGGCACCTATGAGGAGACCCTGACCGCAGGCATCGCCGCCTTCCGCGCGGGTGAGCAACCCAATGTGATGCAGGTGTTTGACGCCGGCGCCGCTACCGTGATTGGCGCGAAGGGCGCGACCATTCCGGTGCAGGATCTCTTGGCCGACAATGGCGTTGATTTCGACATCAATGACTATATCGCTGGTGTGCGCTATTTCTACGCCGACAGCGATGGCAAGATGATCGGCATGCCGTTCAACTCCTCCACGCCCATTATGTACTATAACATTCAGGCGCTGGAGAAAGCGGGGGTTACCGCACCCAAGACCTGGGAAGAATTCCAGACCGTGACTGCGCCCGCGCTGAAAGAGGCTGGGTATACCGCCCTGTCGCAATCGCACCTGCCCTGGATCTTCACCGAGAACTTCCATTCCCGCCATAACCTGCCGTTTGCAACCAACAACAATGGTTACGACGGCGTCGACACTCAGATTCTGGTGAACAATGACGCGATCAAAGCGCATTTCACCGCCGTGACTGACTGGCAGGAAAAGGGCCATTTTGAATGGTTCGGCACGGGCTGGGGGGACAACCAGACGCCGTTTGAAGAAGGCAAGGTTGCCATGTGGCTGGGTTCTTCCGGCTCGTTTGGTGGTCTGAGCAAAAAAGACCTGCCTTTTGATTTCTCCGCTACCATGCTGCCCTATTGGGAAGGTGTGACCAAAGAGCCGACGCAGACGTTCATCGGCGGCGCGTCCCTGTTTGCGATGGCTGGTCATGATGCCGAAGAAAACAAGGCAACTGCTGCGTTCTTCGACTTCCTGACCTCTTCTGAGGTGCAGTATTTCTGGCACAAAGAGACCGGATATGTGCCGATCACAGAAGCCGCCTATGAAATGGCAAAAGCGGACGGCCATTATGACCGTGCGCCTGCTGCCGAGGTTGGTATCCAGCAGCTGTCGCTGCCCGGTGGTGACAACACCAAAGGCTATCGCATGGGCTTCTATGTGCAGATCCGCGACGTGATGAACCGTGAATATGGCCGCATCCTGACTGGTGAAACATCGGTTGAAGACGCGTTCAACGCCATCGAAGCCGAAGCCAACAACCTGCTGGCCCGTTTCGCAAAAACCCAAGGTTAATCGCGGGGCTTCCCCTTACTTGTGACGGCCGCAGCCCCTGCGGCCGTCACGCATTCCAACGAAGAGGCACACCGTGAAACGCGCCGGATTCTCGACCAAGTGGATGCCGATCCTGTTGCTGATGCCGCAGCTCGTCATTATCGCTATTTTCTTCTATTGGCCCGCCTGGCATGCAATCCAGTCGTCCTTCTACCTTCAGGATCCGTTTGGGTTTGGCTCGACCTTCGTGGGGCTGGATAACTATACCGATCTTCTGGGCAATTCCGAATATCGCCGTGTCGCGATCTTCACTCTCGTCTTTACAGTGCTGGTAACCTTCTTCTCGCTGGCGATTGCACTGCTGCTGGCGGTGAAGGCGGACAATGTTCTGCGCGGTGCCCGCACCTACCGGACGCTTCTTATGTGGGTCTACGCGGTGGCGCCGCCGGTTGCAGGCTTTATCGGCCTGATCATGTTCGACCAGAGCTGGGGGCCGCTGACGCGCCTTGCTGGCGTCTTTGGTTGGGATTTTGTGCTGGGTGTGAATTTCAATGACACTGCTGCCGCCATGGTTCTGGTGTCGGTCTGGAAACAGATTCCGGTCAACTTCATCTTCTTTTTGTCCGGGCTTCAGTCGATCCCGCGTTCCGTGCGCGAAGCGGCCCTGATCGACAATCGCTCAGCCACAGGCCGGTTCTGGGATGTCACCTTTCCGCTGCTGGCGCCGACTGGTTTCTTCCTGCTGATCATCAACATCACCTATGCGCTGTTCGACACCTTCGGCATCGTCGACACCCTTGTGAAAGGTGAGCCGGGGAACAACCCGATGACCCTGGTTTACAAGGTCTACGTGGATGGTTTCCGTGGCAACGATCTGGGTGGTTCGTCGGCGCAGTCGGTTATTCTGATGGTCCTTGTTCTGGCGCTTACGATCTTTCAGTTCCGGCTGATCGACCGCCGCATCCACTATACCTGAGGGGGCTGACATGGCTGACCAAACACCCGTCCAAACGCCACGCCGCTCCATCAACTGGGGGGCTATTGGCGACCACACTGTGCTGATCCTCGGCTCGCTGTTCATGTTGGTGCCGCTGATCATGGTGGTGCTGACCACCACGGTGCCGGATGTGGACATCATCAAATACGGCCCGCAGCTGAAAATCGGCGATCAGTTCGATGAGAATTTCGAGAAGGCGATGTTTGAGGCGTCTGGGTTCTCCGGAGCGAATACCGGGACCCGGATGCTGTTCAACTCTTTCGTGCTGGGCATCGGTTTTGCGCTTGGCAAAATCGTGATTGCGATGATGGCGGCCTATGCCATCGTTTACTTCCGCCTGCGGTTCGCCTCGCTGGCATTCTGGGTGATCTTCACCACGCTGCTTCTGCCGCTGGAGGTGCGTATTCTGCCTTCTTATGAGGTCGTGCAGCAGTTGGGTATGCTGAACACCTATCAGGGGCTGATCATTCCGCTGATCGCATCGGCCACGGCGACGTTCTTCTTCCGGCAGTATTTCCGGTCGATCCCCGAAGAACTTGTTGAGGCTGCCCGCATCGACGGGGCAGGGCCGGTGAAGTTCTTCATCGATATTCTCGTGCCGCTGTCCAAAACCATGATCGCAGCGATGTTCATCATCATGTTTGTCTTTGGCTGGAACCAGTATCTCTGGCCCACGATGATCACGACCGAAGAGGACATGTATACGCTGGTGCGGGGGATCAAACAGATCACTCAGACCCTGGAAGGCACAAATGTGCCGGAATTCGGTCGCGCAAATCTTCTGGCAGTGATTGCCATCCTGCCCCCGGTGGCAGTCGTCATTTTCTTCCAAAGCTGGTTCGTCAAGGGCCTGACGGAATCCGATAAGTAAGGACTTCACACAATGGCTCAGGTTACCCTGAATTCTGTACGCAAGGTCTACCCCAACGGGGTTGAGGCCGTCACCTCCTCCAGCTTCAAGATCGAGGACGGCGAGTTCGTCGTCCTGGTCGGCCCGTCGGGCTGTGGCAAATCCACCCTGCTGCGCATGATCGCCGGTCTGGAGGATATCACCGAAGGTTCGCTGGAGATCGGCGACCGGGTGGTGAACAACGTGGATCCCGCAGATCGCGATATCGCGATGGTGTTCCAGAACTACGCGCTTTATCCGCATATGACCGTGCGCAAGAACATCGCCTACGGTCTGAAAAACCGCAAAACCCCTGCGGATGAGATTGAGCGCAAGGTGGCCGAGGCCGCCAAGATGCTGAACCTCGAAGAGTATCTGGATCGCAAACCGTCTCAGTTGTCCGGTGGACAGCGCCAGCGGGTTGCCATGGGCCGTGCCATCGTGCGTGACCCGGCATTGTTCCTGTTCGACGAACCTCTGTCGAACCTCGATGCCAAGCTGCGCAACCAGATGCGGATTGAGATCAAGGCATTGCAGCGCCGGTTGGGCGTGACCTCTATCTATGTGACCCACGATCAGGTCGAAGCGATGACCATGGCGGATCGCATCATCGTGCTGAACGGTGGCCGTATCGAACAGATCGGCACCCCGTCTGAGATCTACCACAACCCGGCGTCTGTCTTTGTGGCGTCGTTTATGGGCGCCCCGCCGATGAATCTGATCGACGCCACCATCGCCAACGGCCAGGTGACATTGCCGGATGGTGTCTCCATGGGCGCGCTGGACACCTCGGCCCAGGGCGCGGTCAAGCTGGGTATCCGGCCGGAGGACGTCCAGCTGGTTGCCGAAGGTGGCCTTGCCATCAATGTGGAGCTGATTGAAGAACTCGGCGCCCATCGTCTGTTGCATGGCAAGCTGGGGGGGCAACCCTTCACCATTCACGTACTGAAGGACATCCCGGTTGATCCCGGCACCCATCAGATCTCGGTCGACCCAGCTGCGATCTGCCTGTTTGATGCGGAAAGCGGCCAGCGACGATGACACGGGTTCTGGACAGCCTGCCGACGGTTTCATCCGATCTGCAGGCGCGGATCAAGGCGGCGCCGCGCAATGCGGTGGCGCACCGGGCGCTGATGGCTGAGGTGCCGGCAATGTCGACCTTGCAATCCGGCGGTCAGGCCTCTCTGGAGGTCTTGACCGCCTCGGTTTCCGTTGTTGCCTGGAACGTCGAGCGCTGCCTGTTCCCGGAGGATACGGCCCGCCATATTCAACCTCTCGCCCCGCAGGTCGTCCTGCTGTCGGAGGTGGATCACGGCATGGCCCGCACCGGTCAGCGCCACACCACCGAGGCCATGGCGAAAGCATTGGACATGGCTTACGTCTTTGGCGTTGAGTTCCATGAACTGGATCTGGGTGGCCCGACCGAGCAGGCATTCTGCACGGATGATTTCAACCTGTTTGGCTGGCATGGGAACGCCATCCTCTCGGCCGTTCCGCCAGAGCGTGTCACCCTGATCCGGCTGGATGACCACGGCCACTGGTTTTCCTCCGATGAGGTGCCCGCCGATCCGGAGCAGCCACGTCTTGGCGGGCGGATGGCTATCGCGGCGGTCCTGCCGACTGAGGCGGGGCCGATTTGCGTTGTCTCCACCCATCTGGAAAGCAATGCTGACGCCGAACACCGCCATGCGCAATTCGACCGTCTGCTGCATGCAATTGAGGCGTTTGCGCCGGATATGCCGGTGTTGATCGGCGGGGATCTCAACACCGGCAACCATTTGCCGCCTGATTTCGATTGGCAACGTGAGACGCTGTTCGATCTGGCGCGCGCGCATGGCTATGACTGGTCGGCGACCCCGGATGGTGTCACCACCCGGCCAAGCCTCATCACGCCGCATCCGGACCGGCAGATGAAACTGGATTGGTTCTGCACCCGTGGCATGCGCTCAACGGAAAACCGTCTGGTGTCTTCAGTTGATGAAAATGGCCGTCCGCTGTCCGATCACGACGCTGTCTGGTGCCGCGTCGCGCTGGACTGACACGGGCGCATGCCAGAGGCTGCTAAACCAAAAAACCTGCCACCGCATAATCCACGCCTGATTATCGGCGGCAGGCTGACGACCATATGCTAAACAAGGCATATGTTGTTTGATCTTCCTGACCATGAGGCGCTGTATCAGGCGCTGCTCAATCGCGATGACCGGTATGACGGGCAGGCTTATGTCTGCGTCGCCACCACCGGCATCTTCTGTCGCCTGACCTGCCCGGCACGCAAACCCAAACGCGAGAACTGCCAGTTTTTCGGCAGCGTAGGCGAATGTATCGAAGCCGGGTTTCGCGCCTGCAAACGGTGCCACCCCCTGCGCCCGATGGCAGAGGCGGATCCCGCAGTGGCCACCCTTTTGGCGGCCCTGGATCAACGCCCGGACTACCGCTGGGGGGAGGGGGATATCACCCGCATGGGCTTTGATCTCTCCACGGTGCGGCGCAGTTTCAAGCGGCAGTTCGGCATGACCTTTCTGGAGATGGCCCGCCAGCGCCGGCTGCGCGAAGGTTTCACCGTGTTGTCGGACGGCGGCAAGGTGATCGAGGCGCAGCTGGATGCGCAATTTGACTCCCCAAGTGCGTTTCGCGCCGCATTTGCCCGCCTGTTGGGACGTGCGCCTGGCAGCCTGACCGGCGAAGGCCTGTTGCTGGCGGATTGGATTGCGACACCGCTTGGTGACATGATTGCCGTTGCCAGCAAGACAGAACTGCATTTGCTGGAATTCGTGGAGCGCAAGGCGCTCAAGGGCGAATTGGACAAATTGCAACGCGCGGTGAAAGGCGACCTCGGCATAGGTCCCACACCGCCGAGCGAGCAGATCCGGGCGGAACTGGATGCGTTTTTTGCGGGGCGTTCGGCGCGATTTGAGACTCCTTTGGCCTATCATGGCACAGCCTTCATGCAGCAGGTCTGGGACGCGCTGCGACAGATCCCACCGGGCATCACCCGCAGCTATTCGGAGATTGCGCGCACCATAGGCCGCCCTGATGCCACCCGTGCTGTTGCCCGCGCCAATGGCGCCAATCAGATCGCTTTGGTGGTGCCCTGCCACCGGGTGATTGGTGCGGATGGGTCGCTGACCGGATACGGTGGGGGGCTGTGGCGCAAACAGCGACTCTTGGACATTGAGCGCCAGTATCGCACATCGGCGGCGCAGCCGGTCTGAGGACCTCGCCCAAGACCGGAGGGGCGCGTAGATAGTCCCTCCAGACCGATCGGCGGTTTCCCAACCCCCGGCAAATCTGTAGAAGGCAGTAACGCCACTCAGAGCCGGAGCCTGAAACCATGTCGACGCCCAAACCAGTTGTTCTGTGTATCCTTGATGGTTGGGGCAATGCCGATCCAGGAACCGCCAATGCGCCCTATCTGGCTCGGACACCAACGCTTGACGAGATTGCCAAGACCTGCCCAATGGCACGGTTGATCACCCATGGGCCGGATGTCGGCCTGCCAAGCGGGCAAATGGGGAACTCAGAGGTGGGCCACACCAATATCGGCGCCGGCCGGGTGGTGGCAATGGATCTGGGCCAGATTGATCTCGCAATCGAGGATGGTTCGTTTTTCGACAATGAGGCGCTGCAGGGCTTTATTGCCCGGCTGAAGGAAACCGGCGGTGCGGCACATCTCATGGGGTTGGTTTCGGATGGCGGCGTCCATGGCCATGTCACCCATATCCTTGCTGCGGTGAAGGCGATCCGCGATGCGGGTGTGCCTGTCTGGCTGCATGTGATGACCGATGGGCGCGATGTTGCCCCGAAATCTGCTCTGGACTTTGTCACCGCCCTGCAAGGCGATCTCGCGGAGGGCGCGCGTATCGCCACCGTGACGGGGCGTTACTATGCGATGGATCGCGACAATCGCTGGGAACGTGTCAGTCAGGCCTATGACGCAATGATTCATGGCCGCGGGCAATATGAGGCGGAGACCGCCGCGGACGCGATCAAGGCCAGCTACGCCCGCGATGAGCTGGATGAGTTTGTTAAGGCCACGGTGATTGATGGGTATGGTGGCGTGAAGGCCGGGGATGGCATTTTCTGCCTGAATTTCCGCGCCGACCGTGCCCGCGAGATCCTGCGCGCTATGGGAGAGCCGGGTTTTGATGCCTTCGATACCGGGGCACGCCCGGAGCTGGCAGCATTGCTGGGCATGGTGGAATATTCGGCAGGCCATAACGAATACATGCAAACCGTGTTTCCCAAACGCGCGATCATCAATACTTTGGGCGCTTGGGTGGCGAAACAGGGCAAGCGTCAATTCCGCCTCGCCGAGACGGAGAAGTATCCGCATGTGACCTTCTTCCTCAACGGTGGCAAAGAAGACCCTGAGGAGGGGGAAGACCGCGCCATGCCGAAATCGCCCAAGGTTGCGACCTATGATCTGCAACCGGAAATGTCAGCGCCTGAGGTGACCGAGCGGTTTGTCGAGGCGATTGAGGCGGGCTATGACCTGATTGTCACCAATTATGCGAACCCGGATATGGTTGGTCACACCGGTGATCTCGATGCTGCGATCAAGGCCTGCGAAGCGGTCGATCAGGGGCTGGCCAAGGTCGTCGCCGCGTTGAAGGCCGCAGGTGGCGTGATGCTGGTCACAGCTGATCATGGCAATTGTGAAGTGATGGTCGATCCTGACACAGGCGGCCCGCACACCGCCCATACCACCAATCTGGTACCCGTCGCGCTGGTTGGTGGACCGGCTGGGGCGGAGCTGCGTGATGGCCGTCTCGCAGATCTGGCACCAACGCTTTTGCAGCTGATGAACCTCCCGAAACCGGATGAAATGACCGGAGAGAGCCTGCTGGCATGAGCTCAGCATTTGGCATCTTGGGGCCGGTTGCTGTCTGGCGTGGCTTTCAGATCTGCGCCCTTGCGCTGGCTCTGTCCGCATCGGCAATGGGGGCAAGTGCGGCAGAGGATCCCGCGACAGCGGCGCAGCGGGCGGCCAACCAGCTGGAGACTGCCACGCTTGCGCTTCAGCAGGCGGAAACTGCACGGGACCGCGTAGCTGCATTGACCGAAACCGTCCGCGCCTATGAGGCCGGGCTGGCGGCCATGCGCGATGGCCTGCGCCGTGTCGCGCAGCGCGAGGGGCAGTTGGCGGCCCAGCTGAAAGCGCGCGAAGATGATGTGGCGGATTTGCTCGGGGTTTTGCAGACCATTGAGACTGCACCACCACCGGTGCTGATGCTGCACCCCTCGGGGCCGCTTGGGGCCGCCCGCTCTGCCATGACATTGGCTGAGGTGACACCGGCCTTGCAGGCGCGAGCAACCGCGCTGCGCCGTGATCTGGAGGAGGTCCAGACGCTGCGCCTGCTGCAACAAAGCGCCGCCAACACCCTGCAGGAAGGTCTGAACGGTGTGCAAGAGGCCCGCGTGCAACTGTCTGCCGCCATCGCCGACCGCACCGACCTTCCGCGTCGCTTTACTCAGGATCCGGTACGCACTGCGATCCTGATATCCTCGACAGAGACGCTCAGCGGCTTTGCCAGCGGGCTGGCTGAAATCGCCGAAGGGGAGATCGCAACAATTGAGGCCGATGTCAGTGCCCTGCGGGGCGAGCTGCCGATCCCCGTCGAAGGGCTGGTCCTGCGCGGCTATGGTGAAAAAGACGCCGCAGGCATCGCCCGTCCCGGCTGGTTGATTGCGGCACGTCCGCGCGCGCTGGTGGTGTCGCCCACCGCCGCCACGATCCGCTATCAGGGGCCGCTGCTGGATCTTGGCAATGTGGTCATCCTCGAACCGCAGCCCGAGACGCTATTTGTGCTGTCGGGACTGGCCGAAGTTTACGGAACCATGGGGGAGGTCATCCCCGCAGGAACCCCGATTGGCCTGATGGGGGGTAAAAACCCGGAAATCGGCGCCATTTTGTCACTAAGCGGTGAAGGGGCTGGAACTGACCGCACAGAAACGCTCTATATAGAAGTGAGAATGGACAACAGTCCGGTGGACCCCGAAACCTGGTTCCGCACCGACAAGGATGGAAATTAGTTCATGAGAAAATTCGCGATGGCCGCAGTGGGCGGCACGCTGGCAGGGATACTTGCCACCACCTATGTAGCTGAGCCGCTTCTGGCCCAGGAAGGCAGCCGGGAGGCCAGCGTTTATGAGCAGCTGGACCTCTTTGGGGACATCTTTGAACGCATCCGCGTGCAATATGTCGAAGATGTCGATGAGACTGAGCTGATTGAAGCCGCCATTGGTGGCATGCTCGCCTCACTGGACCCGCATTCCAGCTATCTCTCCCCGGATGATGCCGCCAATATGCGGGTGCAGACCCGTGGCGAATTTGGTGGGCTGGGCATTGAGGTCACGCAGGAAGAAGGCTTCGTCAAAGTGGTCTCGCCCATTGATGGCACCCCGGCGGATGAGGCCGGGATGGAATCGGGCGACTTCATCACCCATGTGGATGGCGAAAGCGTTCTGGGGCTGGCTCTGGACGAGGCGGTGGATCTGATGCGCGGGCCGGTTGGCTCCGAGATCGTCATCACCGTTGTGCGCGAAGGTGAGGCGGAGCCCTTTGATGTGTCGATCATTCGCGACACCATCAAGCTGACGGCCGTACGCGCCCGGACCGAAGATGAAACGGTTGTTCTGCGCCTGACCACTTTCAACGACCAGACCACGCCAAACCTTGAGGCGGGCCTGAAAAAGCAGCTGGAAGAGGCCGGCGGCATGGACAATGTCAACGGTATCGTACTTGATCTGCGCAACAACCCCGGTGGTCTGCTGACGCAGGCGATCAGAGTGGCGGACAGCTTCCTCGACAGCGGTGAAATCGTCTCTACCCGTGGGCGTAATCCTGAGGACGGCGAACGGTTCAATGCCACTCCCGGCGATCTGGTCGACGGCAAACCCATTGTGGTGCTGATCAATGGCGGGTCGGCTTCAGCATCTGAGATTGTCGCGGGTGCCCTTCAAGATCACCGCCGTGCCATTGTGGTCGGCACCAAATCCTTTGGTAAAGGGTCGGTCCAGACGGTGATGCCACTGAAGGGGGATGGTGCGATGCGCCTGACCACAGCGCGGTATTACACGCCCTCCGGCCGTTCGATCCAGGCGCTTGGGGTGTCCCCGGATATTGTCGTGGAACAGCCGCGCCGGGATCCAAATGCGGAAGAGGAAGAGGAAAATACCTCCGCCGCCCGCCGGACCCGGTCTGAGGCAGATCTGCGGGGGCGTCTGAACAACGACAGCCTTTCCGAGGATGAGGTCCGCCAGATCGAGGAAGACCGCGCCAAAGCGGAGGCCGCAGCGGAGCGCCGCGAAGAGGATTATCAACTGGCCTATGCCATCGATATTCTGAAAGGTCTGTCAAAGCTGGGCCCGGAAGAGTAACCGCCAGCTATCTGCCCAAAACCAATCAAAACCGCCCCGTGAGCGATCCGGGGCGGTTTCTTTTTTAATCATCTGCCAAGACAGCGGCGGTTTATTCAGGTGGCAATCCACCTGCGGTGACATGCCGACGAAACCGTCTTGGCGGCAGCCCTGTCCCCCGCGCAAACACACGGCTGAAATGGGCGGGGTCAGCATAGCCAAGCTCATAGGCGATCTGTGCTGCACTCAATGTCGTGTAAATCAGCAGGCGACGCGCCTCACGCAGCATCCGCTCGTTGATCAGCTGTGAGGCGGATTGCCCGGTGGCCTGATGGCTGATCCGATTGAGGTGCGTTGTCGAAACGGCAAGTTCACGTGCGTAGTCGCTGACCTGACGCCGGGCACGGAAATCCCGGTTTACCAGTGTTTCGAACCGGGCAAACAATTGATGCGCCTTCAGTTTGGCATCGCGGGACTGCTGCGCACCGATGTATTGCGCGACCGTGCCGGTGACCGCGCCCACAAGTCCACGTAGGATCGCTGTACGTGCAAACCCGTCGGCACCATAAGCATCACGGATCGCGGTGATAAGCTGTAACAAGTCATCCCGCAGGGGGGTGACCGCCGCACGATCCAGCGTTGTCAGAATGTCGGAACTATCGCCAAGCACCTGATCCATAAGGTCGGACGTCAATGTCAGCACCCATCCTCTGGTATCGCTGCTAAACCGGAACCCATGCACGGCACCCCGAGGGATATTGATCATGCACGGGGAATGAAGATCCTGCTCGATACCGTCAAGCGTGGTCAGACCACCGCCTTGCGTCAGCGTCAAAATCTGATGCAACCGGGCATGGCGATGGGGCGTCAGCGACCAATCGTGGAGCGAGGACCGTGCCTCAATGCTCTCGATATGCAGAAGATCGGCCAGTTCTGTATTCTCCCCAAACAGGGAGTAGGTGGTTATCGCCTTTGGGTCGGTCATGTGCGAAATATACAAGAATGCGGCGATTGGGTCTATTCGCAAGATGGCGGAGTTTCGGCATGATGTGTGGGCGAACAGGAGAGAGCTGATGCAGAGCCAGACAACACAGGTGGTGATTGTTGGAGGTGGTCCCTCCGGGCTGTTGCTGTCGCAGCTGCTGCACCGGGCCGGGATCGACACAATCGTGCTGGAGCGTCAGACCCGGGACTACGTGCTGGGACGCATTCGCGCAGGCGTTCTGGAGCACGGGTTTGTGGACTTGCTGCGCCGGGCTGGCGCCAGCGCGCGCATGGACCGCGACGGTATGGTGCACCACGGATTTCACATTGCCCATCAGGGGCGGCTAGACCGTATCGATCTTGCTGGCAGCGCCAAGGGACAGACGGTGATGGTTTACGGCCAGACCGAGGTGACGCGCGATCTCTATGAGGCCCGTGACGCCATGCGAGGGCAGATCATCCACGAGGCCGCGAATGTCGCGCTGCATGATCTGACGACGGTGCGGCCTTATGTTACCTATGAACAGCAGGGCGAAACCCGTCGCATTGATACCAAGTTCATTGTTGGCGCGGATGGGTTTCACGGGGTCAGCCGCAAGTCGATCCCGTCGGATGTCCTACGTGAATACGAAAAGGTCTACCCGTTCGGCTGGCTCGGCGTGCTCTCGCAGACATCGCCCGCTGCGGATGAGTTGATCTATGCCCGGCACGACCGTGGATTTGCGCTGTGTTCGATGCGCAATCCTCAGTTGAGCCGCTACTACATTCAGGTGCCGCTGACCGACCGGGTCGAGGACTGGAGCGATGCCGCCTTCTGGGAGGAGTTGAAGCGACGTCTGCCCGACGATGTGGCACGTGGATTGCAAACCGGGCCCTCAATTGAGAAGTCCATCGCGCCGCTGCGCAGCTTCGTGGCAGAGCCTATGCGCTATGGCGCGCTGTTTCTGGCGGGCGACGCCGCCCATATCGTGCCCCCCACCGGGGCCAAGGGGCTGAACCTTGCGGCCTCGGATATCCATTATCTCTACGACGGTTTGTCTGATCACTTCCTGCGCGGTGATGACACTGCGCTGGACAGCTATTCCGAGCGCGCGCTGGCGCGGATTTGGAAAGCTGAACGGTTCAGCTGGTGGATGACCAACCTGCTGCATCGCTTCCCTGACATGTCGCCAGCGGATCTGCGGCTGCAGCAGGCCGATCTCGACTATCTGTTCTCCTCCGATGCGGCGCAGGCATCTTTGGCCGAAAACTACGTTGGTTTGCCTTATTAGGGTCTAAACTCAGGCGTTTCCCCAAGCGACAGTCAGCCGCTTTTCGGGGCGATTTTGCTGCTCTGCCAGATCCATCAGGGCACCGCCAAAATCGGCAAAGGAAATCTGCGACAGCCCATCGGCATCGGTCACCAGCGTATCGGTGCCCCATTCGTAGCGGTCCCGGCGCTCTCCCTCCTGCAGCATCGCAGGTGGGCGCAGGCAGGTCCAATCCGCATATGATGTACTCTCCAGCAAATGATCCTGCGCGGCGCAGGCCTCTGCAATCGGACGCACCGCATCCGGCAGAAAACCTGGTGCGCTCAGCACCGTTTCCCCGCTGCCGTCAGCCAGTTTCAAAAGGGCAGCGCCGCCGGTGATCAGAGCGGGGATATTGCCCGCTTCCGCGGCCCGCAGCACCGCTTGCGTCAACGCCACCAGCAAGGCGTCCTGCCCGGCGATCGGGCGCAATGCGCTGATAATGATCTGATGGCGGCGTGCAAGATCGGTCAGTTGTTCGGAGCTGGTCAGCACATCCAGAGCGAGCGGTGTCACCAGCTGGTCGCCCAGTGGTCCGCGCAGGTCGGGATTGCGCGCAATCGCAGTCACACGGTGCCCGCGTTCAATGGCCTGCTGCGCCGTGGCGCGGCCGACATCTCCGGTCGCCCCAAAAAGAAGAATATCCATGTTATGCCTCATATCTTGATGTCGAGATAATTGATGATGTAAAAATAGTTTGACGTCAAGATAAATTTCGTCCTGCACCAGTGCACAAGATAATGCGCACCTGTAAACGCTGGCGCTGCAATCCCCGCTGGCGGTTGCGCAATGTTGGCGCTACCTTGCACTGAACTGATGAGTTTACTTTTGAAGGAGGCAGCAATGTCAGCCATCCTATCCATTCGTGATTTGGAAAAGACATATGAGGGTGGGTTCCAGGCCCTCAAGGGAGTCTCGCTCGATATTGAGGAGGGCGAAATCCTTGCGTTGCTCGGTCCAAACGGCGCCGGTAAAACCACGTTGATTTCAACTGTCTGCGGCATCACAACACCCACATCAGGCCATGTCACGGTCGGCGGGCACGATATTATTGAAGACTTTCGCGCCGCGCGCAGCCTGATCGGGCTGGTGCCGCAGGAAATCAATCTTGAGCCCTTTGAAACGGTCTGGAACTCCGTCAGATTTTCCCGCGGGCTGTTTGGCAAACCGCGCAATGATGCCTTGCTTGAGGATATCCTGCGCAAACTGTCGCTCTGGGATAAACGCAAGAGCCAGATTAAGGAACTGTCAGGCGGCATGAAACGGCGCGTCCTGATAGCCAAGGCGCTTAGCCACGAACCCCGCATTCTGTTCCTCGATGAACCGACCGCTGGCGTCGACGTGGAATTGCGCAAAGACATGTGGGATGTGGTGGCAGAGCTGAAGCGCGATGGTGTCACCATCATTCTAACCACCCATTATATCGAGGAAGCCGAGGCCATTGCCGACCGGGTCGGCGTCATCACCAATGGAGAAATCCTGCTGGTCGAGGAGAAGGCCAAACTGATGGCGCAACTCGGTAAGAAGCAGCTGGAAGTCCAGTTGACCGACGCACTGACAGCGGTCCCCGACAGCCTTGCTGCCTATGGGCTGACCCCGACTGAGGACGGGCGCGGGCTGATTTATTCCTACGACACCAACGCCGAGCGCACCGGCATCACGGCGCTGCTGAACGACGTGGCAAAATCCGGCCTTACGCTGGCGGATGTGCAAACCCGGCAATCCAGCCTTGAAGACATATTTGTCGGGCTGGTTTCAGGAGAATCGACATGAACTGGACAGCAATCTCTTCAATCTATCGCTTTGAAATGGCAAGGTTCTTTCGCACGCTGATGCAAAGCTTCCTGTCTCCGGTGCTGTCCACCTCGCTTTATTTCGTAGTGTTCGGAGCCGCCATCGGCAGCCGCATTGATCAGGTCGAAGGGGTGCCGTACGGTGCTTTCATCGTGCCGGGTCTGATCATGCTCAGCGTGATGACGCAGGCCACGTCCAACGCGTCCTTCGGGATCTATTTTCCCAAATTTATCGGCACCATTTATGAGTTGCTCTCCGCGCCGGTGAATTTCCTGGAGATCGTGATTGGCTATGTGGGTGCGGCGGCGACGAAGGCGCTGTTCATCGGCGTGGTTATACTGGTGACGGCGTCGCTCTTTGTTGATCTGACCATCGCGCACCCGCTGGCTATGGTATTGTTCATGGTGCTGACATGCGTCAGCTTTGCTCTGTTGGGCTTCATCATTGGGGTCTGGGCCAAAAACTTTGAACAGCTGCAACTGGTGCCTTTGCTGATCGTCACGCCACTGGTGTTCCTGGGCGGGTCGTTTTATTCGATCTCGATGCTGCCGCCAATCTGGCAGAAGATCACCCTCTTTAATCCGGTGGTCTATTTGATCTCCGGTTTCCGCTGGTCGTTCTTCGGCGCCTCAGATGTGCCTGTCGGGCTTAGCCTTCTGGCGATCGGTGGGTTTACAGCACTCTGTCTTGCGGTGATCTGGTGGATCTTCAAAACCGGTTGGCGCATTCGGTCCTGATGGCCAGGCAATTTGGTTAAGCCATCAAGCCCCGGCGACGGGTCTTGAGCATCACACACACGATATCGGGGCGGCCCTGATCAGGCTGCCCCAACGGCAGGCAATCTGTGCGGACGTCGCACGTATTGAGGGAACGTTGCAATTTTACCCAAGCTGCGCGGCTTTTTGCCGCTGCGCTTGCTTCGTTCCGGCGCCATCCCTTGTTTCAGGGCAGTCGGCATTCTACATCGGCGCCATGAACCTGAAATTGCCCTTCTTGAACAAGCCACCGCTGGTTGCTGTTGTGCGCCTCAATGGCGCCATTGGCATGGCCGGTCGCGGCGCACTGAATGATGCCGCGCTTGGCCCGGTGCTGGAACGTGCCTTTCGCAAGGGCAAACCGGCTGCGGTCGCGCTCGAGATCAACTCGCCCGGGGGCTCACCCGTGCAAAGCGCCCTGATCGGCGCGCGTATTCGTCGCCTCTCGGAAGAGCTGAAGGTCCCCACTATCGCCTTTGTCGAAGATGTGGCGGCCTCAGGGGGCTACTGGCTGGCGGCCTCGGCGGATGAGATCTGGGCCGATGAAAGCTCGATCCTTGGCTCCATTGGCGTCATTTCCGCAGGCTTCGGTGCCCATGTGTTCCTGGCGCGTCAAGGCGTTGAGCGGCGGGTCTATACGGCCGGTCGCAGCAAATCGATGCTGGACCCGTTCCGTCCGGAAAATGCAGCGGACGTGAAGCGCCTGAAGCAGCTCTTGGGCGATATCCACGACAATTTCATCGCCCATGTTAAAGATCGCCGTGGCGACAAACTGGACAGCAGCGAGGATCTTTACACCGGTGAGATCTGGCTTGGACGACGCGCCGCCTCCCTTGGTCTGATTGATGGCATCGGCCATTTGCGCCCCAAAATGCAGGCGCGCTTTGGTCCCAAGGTGCGGTTCCGCCGCTACGGCATTAAGAAGCCGCTTCTGGGGCGGATCGGTATGCAGATAGCGCAAGACGCGCTGAGCGGCATTGAGGAACGCGCCGAATACGCGCGGTTTGGCCTCTGACGTGATTTTTAAGATCGTTTCCCTGTTTCTTGTGGTGATGGCTGTGCTGGCGATGTTCGGCAAGCTGCGGATGCCCGGCCAAAAACACCTGGCCTCGCGGCGCTGTGGCAGCTGCGGCCGCTTCAAGATCGGAAAAGGCCCCTGCGCCTGCAAAAAGAATGGAGGGCCTCGGCAATGATGCCATGGCTGTTGTCTGGACTTGGGCTTGTGATCCTGCTGCTCGCCGGGGACGCTTTGGTGCGCGGGGCTGTGAACCTCAGCCTGCGGCTGGGTGTGCCGGCGTTGATCGTCAGTCTGACGATCGTGGCTTTTGGCACCTCGGCGCCGGAGCTGCTGATCGCCATCCGCGCCGTCGGGGAAAACGCGGACGGGATTGCGCTTGGCAATGTGGTCGGGTCAAACACGGCCAACATCCTGATGGTTCTGGGCATTCCTGCCCTGATGCGATCCTTGCACACCAGCGAGTGCGACACGCGCAAGAACTATGTGTTTATGCTGATCGCCTCGGTCCTGTTTATTGGACTGGCCTTCTGCGGCACTTTCACGGTCTGGTCCGGCCTGATCCTGCTGGCGGCCCTTTCTGTGGTTCTTGGCGTTGCCTTCCGCGAGGCCCGCGCCCATCGCCGCAATGGCAAGGACAGTGAGCTGGATGACATCGAGGAGGCCGATCCCGATATGCCTTACTGGCGGATCGGCATCTACCTTTTCCTGGGGCTGATCGGCCTGCCGCTGGGGGCTGATTTGCTGGTCGACAACGCGTCGATCATCGCCCGCACCTATGGGGTCACGGAAACTGTGATCGGCCTGACGCTGGTGGCCATTGGCACCTCTTTGCCGGAACTCGCGACCACCGTCATGGCAGCGTTGCGCCGTCAGGCGGATGTCGCGCTTGGCAATGTTATTGGCTCCAACATGTTCAATCTGCTGGCGATCGTCGGCATCGCGACCTTTGTTGGTCCGATCAGTGTTGACCCCTCTTTCCTGCGGGCGGATCTCTGGGTGATGCTGGCCTCGTCACTGCTGCTGGTGCCCTTTGTCTTCTTCAAAATGGACATCACCCGCACCTGGGGTGTGATTTTATCTGCCGTTTATGTGGTCTACCTGGTGCAGCTGTTCTAACTCATTGCCAACAGGCAGATGAGGAGAGAGCAAAATGCGGGCATTGGTAACCGGCGCGGGCAAGCGACTTGGCCGCGCGATGGCGTTGGAACTGGCGGCAAACGGCTACGACGTCGCCGTCCACTACGCGAGCTCAGCTGACGCAGCAGCAACCACAGCGGCAGATATTCGTGCGATGGGCCGCGTTGCTGTTCCCCTGCAGGCCGACCTGCTGGAGGAGGCAGCGACTGAGGCTCTGCTGCCTGCTGCAGCGGAGGCTCTGGGAGGGCCGATCACCTGTCTGGTGAACAACGCCTCTATATTTGAGCACGACAGTCTGGAGACGGCGACCCGCAACAGCTGGGATCGCCATATGGACAGCAATTTGCGTGCGCCCTTTATCCTGACGCAGCAGTTGGCCGCGCAGGAACTGCCACAACAGGTTGATGAGCAGGGGCGGGCGCTGGCGTCTGCCTCCGTCATCAATCTCATTGATCAGCGCGTGCGCAAACTGACACCGGACTTCATGACCTATACGCTGGCGAAATCCGCGCTTTGGACGCTGACCCGCACCAGTGCGCAGGCGCTTGCGCCCCGCATCCGTGTCAATGGTATCGGCCCGGGACCCACGCTGAGAGGTCCGCGGCAGACCGAAAGCCAATTCGCCCGCCAATGTGCCAACACCCCGCTGCAGCGCGGTGCCGACCCGGCTGATATCAGAGCGGCGCTGAGCTATCTTTTGCGCGCGCCATCGGTCACCGGGCAGCTGATTTGCATCGATAGCGGTCAGCATCTCAGCTGGGAAACACCGGACGTTGTGGGGCTGGAATAACCCGCTTTGCGGAGCGGTTCAAAAGTGGTAGCGCCGAAGTTGTGCACGTAGCGTCAATCCGTCGTCAATTCGTTACAAAAATCCGTTTGGAATCATTAACTTGTCCGCAGAAATAAAAATTATATATTGTTATCAGTGCCTTGCGGTTGTGCCTAATTTTTAGGCAAACGCTGGAAATCAGCCAAAAATAAGGAAAAATCGCGGATAGCCATAAGATATTACCAGACTTATCCACAGCATCAGTGGATTTGTTCCATGTTGATCCCGATGCGCTAACATTGCAGACCACCTGCGGGAATCATAGATCTCGAAACATGACAGACCATCAGCCCGAATCCTCGCCGGAAACGGCACGCCCGACCCTCCGGACGGGGTACGCCGTAATACAGGACTATCTGAAGACCCTGGACAGCTCTCCGGGCGTCTACAGGATGCTGGATAGCGAGAGCCGTGTCCTCTACGTCGGTAAGGCGCGTAATCTGCGGGCGCGGGTGTCGAACTATTCCCGTCCGGGCCATTCGCCCCGGATTGAGCGGATGATCGCGGCAACCGCATCGATGATGTTCCTGACCACCCGCACGGAGACTGAGGCGCTGCTGCTGGAGCAGAACCTGATCAAGCAGCTCAAGCCGAAATACAACGTGCTGCTGCGCGACGACAAAAGTTTCCCCAATATTCTGGTCGCAAAGGATCACGCGTTTCCGCAAATCAAGAAACACCGCGGCACCCGGCGCGAGAAGGGCAGTTATTTTGGTCCCTTCGCGAGTGCAGGCGCGGTCAACCGAACGCTCAACCAGTTGCAGAAGGCTTTCCTGCTGCGCAATTGCAGCAATGCGATGTTCGAAAGCCGCACGCGTCCCTGCCTGCAATATCAGATCAAGCGCTGCACCGCGCCCTGTACCGGTGAAATCTCGGCCGAGGACTATGCGGCCTCCGTGCGGGATGCCGAGCGGTTTCTGTCCGGGCGCTCCACCAAGATCCAGGAAGAGCTGGCCGAACAGATGGCCGCCGCCTCCGAGGCGATGGAGTTTGAGCGGGCCGCCGCCCTGCGCGACCGGATCAAGGCGCTGACGCAGGTGCAGACCTCGCAGGGCATCAATCCCCGTGGTGTGGCGGAGGCGGATGTTATCGGTCTGCATCTCGACAGCGGACAGGCCTGCGTGCAGGTGTTTTTCATTCGCGCCAATCAGAACTGGGGCAACCAGGATTTCTATCCCCGTATCAACGGTGATGTTTCCCCGGCGGAGGTGATGGAGGCCTTCATCGGCCAGTTCTACGACAATAAGGAGCCGCCCCGGCAGCTGATCCTGTCTGATGAGATTGAAAACGGCGACCTGATGGAGCAGGCACTCAGCGACAAGGCCGGGCGCCGGGTCGAAATTCTGGTGCCGCAACGCGGGGAGAAGACAGAGCTGGTGGCGGGTGCCGTCCGCAACGCCCGCGAATCCCTGGCCCGCCGCATGGCCGAGAGCGCGACACAGGCAAAACTGCTGCGCGGTGTGGCCGAGGCCTTTGGTCTGGAAGGGCCGCCGCAGCGGATTGAGGTCTACGACAACTCGCATATTCAGGGCAGCCATGCGGTGGGGGGCATGATCGTCGCCGGCCCCGAAGGGTTCATGAAGAACGCCTATCGCAAGTTCAACATCAAAGGGGATGACCTCACGCCCGGTGATGATTTCGGCATGATGAAGGAAGTTCTCAACCGCCGCTTCTCTCGTTTGTTGAAGGAGGATCCCGACCGTGAGAAGGGCCTCTGGCCGGATCTTCTGCTGATTGACGGCGGCGCCGGACAGGTCAGCGCGGTGGCGGAGATCATGGCTGAACATGGTGTGCAGGACATCCCTATGATTGGTGTCGCCAAAGGTGTCGACCGGGACCACGGCAAGGAGGAATTTCACCGCTTGGGTGAGCCCGCCTTTGCGCTCCAGCGCAATGATCCGGTGCTTTATTTTGTGCAGCGGATGCGGGATGAGGCGCACCGGTTTGCAATTGGCACCCACCGCGCCAAACGGGCGAAAGCCATGGGCGCCACGCCGCTGGATGAGGTGCCGGGCGTCGGTGCGGCCCGCAAACGTGCGCTGTTGGCGCATTTTGGCAGCGCCAAGGCGGTCAGCCGGGCCAACCTGTCAGACCTGAAGGCGGTAGAGGGGGTCTCGGCGGCGCTGGCGCAACGGATCTATGATTTCTTCCACGCGCAGGGCTAGATGCCCAACTCCAGTGTCAGCCTGTCTGGCAGCGATCTGGTGCCGGGCGTGGCGCGCTTCGTGGGGGGGAGAAGGTATCGCGGCGACAAGGTCCTGACTTGATGGTCAAAAAACAGTCGCGAAGATGTGGCCATTCGCCTCCGAAAATTCATCTGTACCGCTTTCCACCCGTGAAACTGCGGGCTAGTGTGCAGCCATGAAATGGACCGTGCCCAATATCCTCACCCTGATGCGCCTGGTGGCAGCACCGGGGCTCGCGATTATGTTCCTCTATTTTTCGCGCCCCTATGCGGATTGGTTTGCGCTGATCCTCTTTGTCAGCGCGGCGATCACCGACTGGTTTGACGGCTACCTCGCCCGGTCCTGGGGCCAGGAGACGAAGATGGGGGCGATGCTTGATCCCATCGCTGACAAGGCGATGGTTGTGATCGCATTGATGATCCTCGTTGGATACGCCGCCGAACACTGGACACCCTGGCTGGTGCTGCCCGCCACGGTGATCCTGTTTCGTGAGGTGTTTGTCTCCGGTCTGCGCGAATTTCTCGGCGATACGGCGGGCACGCTCAAGGTGACGGCGCTGGCAAAATGGAAGACCACCGCGCAGATGATCGCCATCGCCACGCTGTTTTCCCAAGGGATTTTCGAACACTATCTGGTGATGTCTTCCTTTGGCATGGATCAGGCGCTTGTCGATCAGATTATGCTGGGGGAGGTCAGCGATGAATTTGGCCTGCGCTGGAAATACGAGGGTATGATCTGGACCAGCCGGTTGGGCCTGTTGCTGCTGTGGGTCGCAGCCGCGCTGACGCTGATCACTGGCGCCGACTACATGCGCAAGGCGCTGCCACATCTGAAGGAGACGCGCTGATGGATGTTCTCTACTTCGCCTGGGTGCGCGAGCGTATCGGACTGCCCAAGGAGCGTGTGGACAGCACGGCCGCAAATGTGCGCGATCTGGTGGCTGAACTCAGCGCCCGCGATCCGCGCTATGCGGCCGCCTTCGCCGATCTGTCGGCGCTACGTGTGGCGCTGGATCAGGATCTTTCAGATTTTGATGCCTCGCTTGATGGCGTGCGAGAGGTGGCGTTTTTCCCACCGATGACCGGAGGCTGAGCGATGCGGATCGCAGTGCAGACGGACGCCTTTGATCTGGGGGAGGAAAGCCAGCGCTTTGCGTCGGATGTTGCGACCTCCGGCGCGAATGCCGGCGCTATTGTAACCTTCACCGGCGTGGTGCGGGGGTCCGACAGCGGTGAGATGGTGGCGATGGAGATTGAGCATTATCCCGGCATGACCGAGCGCGCGATAGAGGCGATCACGCAGGAGGCACAACAGCGCTGGTCCCTTGCGGATGCGCTGGTCATTCATCGTCATGGGCAGTTGGTTCCGGGCGAGCAGATCATGATGGTCGCCACCGCGGCACGTCATCGCGCCGATGCGTTTGAGGCGGCGGAATATCTGATGGATTACCTCAAATCCCGCGCCCCCTTCTGGAAGAAAGAGCTGACTCAGGACGGCACCGGCAACTGGGTCGAGGCCAAGGACAGCGACGAAGAGGCGCTGACCCGCTGGGACTGACCCCACTGCGGTTTGATCCGCTGGGAAGATTGTAGTCCCCGCAGAGCGCCTCAGGCGTGCAGCTGTCCGCGCAGTTCTTCGGCTTCGCGGCGCGCATCTCGCAGACCGTCCATCGCCGCCCGCAACTCTGCCTCGGTCTGGGCCAGCTGATTGGACAGCTCCGCCTCACGCTGTTGCAGATAGGTGATCGCCTGATCGCGAGTTTCTTCTGCTTCGTGCAATTCCTGGCTCATCCGGTCCAGATCGGCCACGTCGCTCTGCTTCACGCGGGTAAAGCGATGCACCAGCCAATTGGCAAACCACCCCATCGCAAAGGCGACAAACAGGATAATGGCAGTGGTGATGATGAACTCTGTCCTGTTCATTGTCCGGATGTCTCCTGTTCACTGTCGGAAGGGGTCTCTGAGGTGCCTTCAGGGGCGGTGGCGGCCTCATCAAGCGTGGTTTCGCTGGCGGCCTCATTGGCCGGGCGGATCAGGCGGAATTCGATCCGACGATTGGCTTCACGGCCATCTTCGGTGTCATTGCTCGCGATCGGGGTGCTTTCGCCGTACCCCTTGGCGGTGAAGCTGCTGGTGACCAGACGACGGCCGCGCAGCTCATTGAGAACCGATTGTGCCCGCGCTTGGCTGAGGTTCTGGTTCATTTCTTCGCGCCCCTGACTGTCGGTATGGCCCTGGATTTCCAGCCGCACCCCGTCACAGCGCGCCAGGATGTCGGCGATCTGATCCAATGTGTCCCGGCTGTCGGCGGCCACGGTCGCCGACCCCGGTTCAAAGGTGATTTTTGAGACTGTCTGCACCGCAGCCAGCTCCGCCTCACACAGTTCCGGCGACATCGGCTTATCCGCAGGTTCCGGCGGCTCCTCATAGGTGACGTTCAGCTCATAGCTCTCTGCCTCGCCCAGTTTGGCGGACAACAGCTTGGCGATCTCGGAGGGCGCATCTTCGCGATGGCTCATTCCGCTCAGGCTCAGGCTGTCCGGGGTCACAGACACCGCGCCGCGTTGAAGATGGGACAGCGCCTCAAGCCCGGCCAGCACCCGCACCGGCCAATCGGCAGGCAGATCCTCAACCACCCGCGTGGCACTATAGACATTCTGTGAACCGAACCGCGCCTTGGCATAGCTGCTGCTGATCTGGCGCAGCGCCTCATCCGAAATCCGCCCACGCAGCTGCACCTGTCCTTCCGGGCTCAAGGTTGCGGTAAACTCAGGTGGGCCGCTGCCTTCATTGGTTTCCGGCTCGGGCAAGACCGCATGCAGGGCAAAAACCTGGGGCAGCGCGCTCTCCAGCTCGCCGACCACATGATCAAACAGTGCCGGTGCGGTCCCTTCCGCTGCAACCAGCGTCATATCGGCATTGGCCAGCGTCACCGATCCCGCGCCCAGCTCTGCCAGGGATGCAATCCCCAGCTCTGCGGCGCGGGCCCAATTGGGCGAGGGCACGCCCATACCAATTACGCAATCAGCCTTGCCGTCAAACCCGGCCTTGGTCGCCGCCCGCAGAATGCGGTCGCGGCTCAGCTCGCTTTCGGCAGAGCAGGCATCAAAACGGCCGCCGGTGTCATCCAGACTGTAGCGCAGCGTAAACGGGGTGATGACCGGGCGCGGCGCCGCAATATCCAGCGACAGGCGCAGCCCGGCAGGCGCCATGCGGGTCAGGCGTTTCTCGATCTGTTCCTTGGCTTCGGCGCTATCGGAAATGGCTGTGATGGAAACTTCCTCCGCCTCGACCGAGATCTTTGACCGGGGCAGCAGACTCAGCGCATCCAATGCGTAGTCCATTGCGGGCATCCAGCCCTTGGGGGCGGTGTAATTTGCGGTTTCCAGTAGATCCGCCACCTGATCCTCACCTGCTATCGTATTCAGCCGGGCGATCACTGTGTCGCGGTCGGTCACCCGCGGGATCAGTCCGATGATCGAAATGCCGCTGTCGTTGCGCAGAATTTCGGCTGAAAACCGGGGCGGGGCAATGCCTTCTGAGGGGGTGATTTGCATCTCGTCGATCACCCGCGCCGCGTCGACCACGCCGCCGACCAGCGATATCACGCCAAACCGTGTGGCCTCATCGGGTGCGGTGCCATTCAGGATCACACGCAGCCCGTCAGCGGTGACTTCGGCCCAGGTATGACCGGCTTTGTCCAGCGCACGGCGTACGGCGGTTTCGCTGCCTGCTTCGATGCCCGTCACCGCAAAACCGGCCACCACCAGGCTCAGCGCGGCAGCGGCGACAAAGGTCAGGCCAGAGATCAAAAGCGAGGACAGGCGCATGGGTAGGCTGGTCTCCGTTGGGGCGTCCGTCTGAGACGGCTTTTGCCTGTCTTACAGGGGCTGCGCGACGGGTTCAATCATGCGAACAGAGCTGCGGCAAAGAAGATCAGCGGAATCAAGCCCGTATCCCGGTTGAGGCGAAACAATTGCAACAAACGATCAGTGTTCTCCGCATCGAACACCCGCAGCTGCCAGGTCATATGCCAGCCCATCGCCCAAGGCGCGACCAGCGCCAGCATCAGCGCCAGAACCGATCCCTGCGGCTGCACAGCCAAAATGATGGCAATTGCCATCAGGCTGACGGTGGCGACAATGAACCGGCGCAGCCACATGGGCGTCTGCGTGCCAAACAGCCGTGCCGTCGATTTGACCCCGATCAGTGCGTCATCCTCAGTATCCTGATGGGCATAGATGGTGTCGTAGAACAGCGTCCAGGCAATTCCCGCCAGATACAGGATAACCGCTGGCCAGTTCAGCGTGCCGGTATGGGCAACCCAGGCCAGCATTGCGCCCCAGTTGAAGGCCAGCCCCAGAAACACCTGTGGCCACCAGGTGAACCGCTTGGCAAAGGGATAGATCGCCACCGGGAACAAGGCCAGAATGCCCATCGCGATCGCGGCCTGATTGAAACTCAGCAGAATACCGAGCGAGATCAGCGCCTGCAGCCCCATCCAGACAACAGCCCCGGTGACCGTGACCTGACCCGATGGAATGGGTCGTGACCGGGTGCGTTCCACCTGCCCATCAAAATTGCGGTCGGTGATATCGTTCCAGGTGCAGCCCGCTCCGCGCATCAGCCAGGCTCCGGCGGCGCAGGCGGCAAAAATCCACAGATCCCCCCAGCGTGGGCTTTGATCCCATAGGATCGCCAGCATTAGCCCCCACCAGCAAGGGATCAACAGCAGCCAGGTCCCGATGGGTCGATCCGCGCGGCTGAGGCGCAGATAGGGGCGGCTCCATTCAGGGGCGTAGCGATCGACCCAATTGCCTTTGACCGCATCTGCGACCTGTCCATCTGGTGTTGGCGTCCCGCCTTGCATATGTATGCCTCATGAGTGCAAAGATCAGACTGTATGTAGAGCACCCGCTGGGGGCAGGGCAATCGGTTCCTCTGGACCGGGATCAGGCGCATTACCTGTTTGGGGTGATGCGGCAGGCGGTTGGGGCGCAGCTATTGCTGTTCAACGGAGAAGACGGCGAATGGCGCGCCGAGGTGGCCGAGGCCAGCAAGCGCAGTGGCGTTCTTATCTGTCAGGAGCAAACCCGCCCGCTGGTGTTGCCGCCGGATCTGTGGCTGTTGTTTGCCCCGATCAAAAAGGCCCGTACCGATTTTATCGTGGAGAAGGCTGCCGAAATGGGCGCGGCGCGGATTCTGCCGGTACAGACCGAGTTCACAAATTCCGACCGCATTCGCCAGGACCGCCTTCAAGCCCACGCGGTTGAAGCCGCCGAACAATGTGGTGGCACCTATGTGCCAGAGGTGGCCGATCTGCAAAAACTCTCCCGCGTGCTGGACCACTGGCCCGAAGAGCGCCAGCTGATGTTTTGCGACGAAGCCGAGGTCGGCAGCGCCTTGGCACTGGCCAGCGAGACAGCGGCACAGGTGCCCTGGGCGATTCTCATTGGTCCCGAAGGTGGGTTTTCTGAGGCCGAACGCAAGCGTCTGCACGCGCTGCCGCAATCTCATGTCGTAAGCCTCGGCCCGCGCATCCTGCGCGCTGATACCGCTGCGGTCGCGGCACTAACCGTTTGGCAGCAACGCTATGGAGATTGGGGATGAGCTGGCGTCCGGCACAGGACGGCGACCTCGCTGCGATCCATGATCTGCTGCGTCGCAACGTCGCCAGCTCCATGTTTCTACTGATCAATCTGCGCGACCACGGCCTGCACGGGGCCGAGGCCAAGGCCATGCGCCTGTGGGTGCGCGCCAGTGGCAATGGCGGCGTGGCGGGTCTGACCAACGATGGCACCCTGTTGTTGCAGTCGGCGGAGGCCAGCGCCACGGACTGGCACGAATTGCAACAGCTGGTCGAGCAGCGACTGGCAGAGACCTCATCGCACCCCCAGGTCGGCGTCTTGGGGGAAACGACGCAAGCGCGTCGCTACCTTGTGGCCACCGGGCTCGACCAGCACCCCAAACGGCTTGATCGGGATGAACCGGGGCTGGCGCTATCACTGACGGATCTGGATCTGCGCAGCCTAGACCGACCGCAACTAAAGGGCGCGACGCTACACCCGTTGTCGGCTGCGCCCCGTCCGATGCTGGTGCAGTGGCGGGCGGCTTATCATCAGGAAATTCTCGGCACCCCCTCGAGTGAGGCGGTGGCCATCGCATCACAGGATATCGACAGTTTCCTGCTGCGCGACAGTCATCGGGTGCTGAACATCGCAGACCGCTGGGTCGCGATGACAGGATTTAACGCGCAGCTGCCAGAGGTGGTGCAGATCGGCGGGGTCTACACACCGCCGGAACAACGCGGCCACGGCTACGCCCGCTGCGCGCTGGCACTGCACCTGAAGGAGGCCCATGCGGCAGGGGTGGAACAGTCTGTGCTCTTTGCTGCGGGAGAGGCCGCCGTGCGGGCCTATCGGGCCATCGGATTCCAGCCCATTGGCGGCTATTCGCTGATCCTTTTTGATCACGCACCGCAGCCTGCGATGGCTGGGGGAGCGTCTGCCTCATGACCTTCATTCGACCAGAAGCCCGCGCGGCCCTCTGGCGCTGGCGCGAGATGATTGCGGCGACGGCTCTTGGTGCGCTTGGCCTGTTCTGGGCGCTTGGCAGCTATGGAGGGCAGGCGCTGCTGGGCTGGGCGCTGCTGGGGCTGGGCGTTGTGATCGCGGTCATCGGCATGCAGCGCATGCGGTTTCGCCTCGGCGGCGGCGGCCCCGGTGTGGTTCAGGTGGACGAAGGGCAGATCGCCTATTTCGGCCCCCTCACTGGCGGTGCTGTCGCGCTTTCCGAACTGGAGCGCCTGACATTGGATCACGCCGCCAAACCACCCCATTGGCTGCTGGATCAACCGGGGCAGTCCGCATTGGCGATCCCGGTCAATGCAACCAACACCGATGCACTCTTTGATGCCTTCGCGACCCTGCCGGGGTTGCGCATGGAGCGGATGCTGGCAGAATTGCACAGATCCGGCGGTCACCAGGTCGTGATCTGGGAGCGCGCGCCAACACGACCAACCGTGCACAGGCTGCATTGACACTGCCGAAAATACCGACCACGACTTGCAGCGCAAGACGGATCAACCTTACGGAGAGCCCCAGATGTCTATCCCTCAATCCGGCGGTGGGCCGATCGAACGGCACGAACAATTGGCGGAATATCTTGCCTCTGGCTGCAAGCCCCGTGACCAATGGCGTATCGGCACCGAGCATGAGAAATTTGGCTATTGCAAGGACTCGCTGAAGCCGCTGCCGTTTGAGGGGACGCGCTCTATTGTGGCCGTTCTTGAGGGCTTGCGCGACCGCCACGGCTGGTCGGAGGTGCGCGAAGGCGGCCATCTGATCGGCCTTGAAAAAGATGGTGCCAATGTCTCGCTGGAACCAGGTGGCGCGCTGGAACTCTCAGGGGCCCCGTTGGAGACGATCCATGAGACCTGCGACGAGGTGAACACCCACCTGCGCGAGGTGAAGGATATCGCCGATGAAATCGGCGTCGGTTTCATCGGTCTTGGGGCCGCTCCGATCTGGTCCCACGAAGAAATGCCATTGATGCCCAAGGGCCGCTATAAGCTGATGGACGCCTATATGGGCAAGGTCGGCACTATGGGCCGCACCATGATGCGCCGGACTTGCACCGTTCAGGTGAACCTCGACTTCGGGTCCGAGGCGGACATGGTGCAGAAAATGCGCGTGGCCATCGCCCTGCAACCCGTCGCAACCGCTCTCTTTGCCAATTCGCCCTTCCTTGAGGGCAAGCCGAACAACCACAAATCCTGGCGCTCGCGCGTTTGGCGCGATCTGGATGCGGACCGGACCGGCATGGTGCCTTTCGTCTTTGACGAGGGGTTCGGTTTCGAGCGCTGGGTCGAATATGCGCTCGATGTGCCGATGTATTTTGTCTATCGCGACGGTGAGTATATCGACGCGCTTGGCATGTCGTTCCGCGACTTCCTGAAGGGGGAGCTGCCCGCACTGCCGGGGCAAACGCCCACCCTGAGCGATTGGGCCGATCATCTGACCACCGCCTTCCCCGAAGCGCGGATCAAGAAATACATGGAAATGCGCGGTGCCGACGGCGGCCCCTGGCGCCGCCTCTGTGCCCTGCCAGCTTTCTGGGTGGGGATGATGTACGATCAATCCAGCCTTGATGCCGCCTGGGATCTGGCAAAGGGCTGGGATGCCGAGACCCGCGAGGCCCTGCGTGTGGCCGCATCGGAACAGGGGCTGCAGGCACAGGTCGGCAACATCAAAATGCATGATCTGGCCCGCGAAGTTGTGGCGATCTCAGAGGCGGGCCTCAAATCCCGCGCACGCGCCGGGGCCGGGGGGCTGGTGCCGGATGAAACCCACTTCCTGAATGCGTTGAAGGACAGTATCGAAACCGGCAAAGTCCCCGCGGATGAGCTGCTGGATCGCTATTATGGCGATTGGAATGGCGATCTGAGCCGCATCTACTCTGAATACAGCTACTAGGTCCCATAAGGGTTCAGGTTGAAATCACCGAAAGGGCGCTGGCAGGCGCCCTTTTTTCTGCCCGGGCAGCGCGGCAGTTTTGCGGCGGGTTCTGCTGGTGCTGGCGGAGGTTTTCGTTGGTGCTATCTGCTTGATTTTCCCCCTAATTGAGAGCTTGTTCTCTAAATATTGCCCCCCTAAAAGAGCGCGCAATCTATGGCTCTGAAAGGTATTGATATGGGCAATTTCTTCATTTCGGCATTTGAGAAACTGGTTGGTGTCGTTGTTGTGCTGCTGCTGCTCGCAGTTGTCGGTGGCGCGGTTCTGGCAACCATGCAGCCGGGCGGCGGCGGTATCCTCGCGGCACTCGGTGTGCTGGTTGTGGGCACTCTTTATGTGATCCTGATCGCCGGTTCGCTCTATCTGGCGCTGGGGATTTACAACAACACCAAGCGCACGGCTGAAGCGGTCGAACGGCTGGCCTCGAAGTAATACCCCGCGCGGAGGGAGTGTCCCCCCTGAGACGTGAACCAGAATGGGCGGCAGGATATCCTGCCGCCCGTCTGCAATTTGGATCTGCCGTTACAGGCTCACTGCAGCAGCTCCGCCGGTTCGGCGTCAGCGATCTCATCCCAGTTCACATCGGCTTTTTCGATGAAGCCGGGAATGTCTGTGCTCCAACGTTCCTGAATGTCCTTCGACAGGTTCAGGTAGAGGACATCATCCACGATTTTCCACTGGTGCGGATCACCGTCGAACTTGAAGCCCATCGCCGCACCAAAGGCGCAGTAGCCGCCATACGCCGGGATGTAGGCGTCCGGGGTGGCCTCAAACAGGGCTTTGTTCTCTTCGGTGGCGAACCAATATGTGGCGTCGTCGTGGGTGGCGGTCACCTTGTAGGATCCTTTGGTCGCTTCACCGGCGTTGAAATAGGCGACGGGATCGTATCCCTGCATGGCCAGACCAGTAGAGGAGGCGTTGACATCAACACCAGCAGCCAGCGCGGAGGTTGCCAGAGTAACAGAAAGGGCGATCCCGCCCAGAAGGGATTTTACGGTGTTCATCGGTATGAACCTTTCGATGTAGCGGGTACCTCGGCACCCGGAGTTGGAATGATCAAAGCGTTACGTCATCAAAATTCAGGTCTTTAAAATTGGACCGTTTTGGTCACGACACCGATATGAGGACTCCCTCGATCACGTTCAAAACAACTCCTTTTGTATGTGCGTTTATGCACAAAATCTCTGCACAGGCGCGGTGGCACATTCCTGTGAACATGAAAAAGCCCTCGTCCATGGCGGAGGAGGGCATCTTTGTAAAACAAAGGTTTAGCAGGTAACGGGTTACTTTTGCCCGATCTTTGGCTCGGTCCCGAGGCGCAGTCGCGCGATGTTTTCCTTGTGCCGCCACAGGATGATCACCGCCAGTAGGGCTGCCAGACCGGTCGTCATTGGTGCGCCCAGAAGCAGGCACCACAGCGGTGCCGCCACTGCAGACACCAAAGCCCCCATTGAGGAAATCTTGCTCAGATAGGCGGCCGCCAGCCAAGTCAGGCAGCAGGCGACCCCCACCGGCCAGGCCAGCGCCAGCATCAGACCAAGGAAGGTGGCAACGCCTTTGCCGCCCTGAAACTTCAGCCAGACCGGGAAGCAATGGCCGAGAAAGGCCGTCAGACCGGCCAGCTGTGCGGCATCTTCACCGACCAGCGCGCGGGCCAGCAGCACCGCCACGGCCCCCTTGCCGCCATCCAGCAGCAGGGTCAACGCAGCGGCTTTTTTCGAGCCGGTGCGCAGCACATTGGTGGTGCCGATATTGCCCGAACCGATAGTGCGCAGATTGCCCAACCCCATGATCCGGGTCAGCAGCAGGCCGAAGGGAATAGACCCCAGTGCATAGCCAATCACGGCCCATAGCAGCAGGACAGGGGCGGCAGTTTCAATAGGCGGCATCAATCTCTCCGATAGACCGATTCACCGGCCACATAGGTTGCCAGCACCCTACCTTGCATCCGCTGCCCGTCAAAGGGGGTGTTCTGTGATTTCGAGTGCAGCGCAAACCGGTCCATCACAAAGGGTTGGTCCGCATCAAACAGCACCAGATCCGCAGGTGCCCCTTCGGACAGGCGACCGCAGTCCAATCCCAGACGCTTGGCCGGGTTCAGGGACATGGCGCGGAACAATGTCGGCAGATCCAGCTGCTCCGCATGATAAAGCCGCAGCGCGGCAGGCAGCAGCGTTTCCAACGCCACGGCACCGGCGGCGGCCTCCTCAAACGGCAGGCGCTTGCTTTCCTCGTCCTGCGGGGTGTGCATGGAGGAAATCGTATCAATCAGCCCCTCGCGCAGCGCCTCGATCAGCGCCAGACGATCTTCTTCGGAGCGCAGCGGTGGTTTCACCTTAAAGAAAGTTCGGTAGTCCGCCACGTCCAGTTCGTTCAGCGTCAGATGATGGATCGACGTGCCTGCGGTGATATCCAGCCCGTTTGCCTTCGCCCGCTGCAGGGCGGGCAGGGCGCGGGCGGTGGTGATCTGGTCGGCGTGGTATTTGGCGCCGGTCATCTCCAAAAGCGCGATATCGCGATCCAGTCCCATCCGTTCCGCCATCGGCGTGACGGCGGGCAGCCCACGCAGGGTGGCGAATTTACCCGAGGTTGCCGCAGCCCCTTTGCTCAATCCCGGTTCTTGCGGATGCGCGATGACCAGTGCGCCGCAGCTGCGCGCATAAGACAGCGCGCGGGAAAAGACCTTGGTGTCGGCAACCACATGGTCACAATCGGAGAAGGCAACCGCTCCGGCATCCATGAGAAAGCCGATCTCGGTCATCTCCCGGCCTGCGCGGCCCTTGGTCAGGGCGGCCATGGGTAGAACATTCACCGGCGCATCGGCCTGCGCCCGCCGGGTCACGAACTCGAGCGTTTCCGGGCTGTCGATGGATGGGGTGGTGTCTGGGCGCGTCACCATGGTGGTGACTCCGCCCGCCGCCGCTGCGAGGCCTGCGGATTTATAACTTTCCTTATGGCGCTCTCCCGGCTCGCAGACCTTCACGCCGATATCGACGATGCCGGGAGCCAGACATTTGCCGCCGCAATCAATAAGGGTCACATCCTCTGCCACAATGTTTCGCGTGCGAAACAATTGGTCAGACTCGGTGCCATTTTTATCAACCGCCGCAATGCGCCCGTTCTGCACCAGAACCGCACCAACACTGTCGGTTCCGGCTTCTGGGTCGATCAGGCGGGCGTTGGTAAACAGAAGGGTCATACGCGGGATCTCTCGGACAGGGTGGACAGGGCATTTTGCAGCGTTGCAATTGTTGCGGCGGCGTCGGGCTGGTATTTGATCAGGTGCTTGTGACCCTCATGGGTGACGATCTGGACCGTGCTGCCAATGCGGTTCAGCTCGGCGACATCCTCGAGCGGAAGGGTCTGTTGATCGGGGCCTCTGATAACGCCGCCCCCAAGCGACCAGACGCGGGTCATTTCATCGGACATGAGGTAGCCGCCGCGCAGGCCAATGGCGGCCAGACCGCCGATGGCACCGGTCCAGACATGCGGGTTTCCCATCACCCAAAGAATGCCCATGGCGCCCAGCATGGCAATCACGGCGAGCCAGGCATGGCTGCGCCAGTATGCCATACGATCAGGGGGGAAGACGGTTTCGGACATCTCAGGTCGCCAGCATCAGCACGACAAGCAGGATCAGCGCCATCACGATTACAAAGATCGTCGCCCCGATGCGCCGTGCGCGAGAGCGGGCCTCCCGTGGGGAGGGGCGTGATGCGGAATAGGGTTTGGCGCTTTCCGGTGCGTCGTCAGGATTGCTGGGAAGGCTGGCCCAATCCGCGCCCACCTCACTATAGTCGCCAATGTGTCGAATTTGACTGGCCGGGGTGAGGCGCGTTGCCTCGCCCCGCAGCGCGCGCGACCGCAGCAGCAGCACATAGCCTTTGATCGCGGCGAGTTTCTGCGCGTCGGAGGCCAGCTGCTCTTTCGGGATCCCGCAGCCATCGCGCAGATAGCCGACAAGCCCCAGGTCCTCCAGATCGCTCACCGGGAAGATCTCCACGTGATCCAGATCTATCTCATCAATGCCCAAAACCTGCGCCAACGCACCGGGTTCACGGAGGAAACGTGCCTGTTCGGGCCGCATATCGAGGTCGAAGACATGGATCATCCGCTGCTCACCTGCGGCGATGATCAGGGGCTGTGCCACCGGGCCAGCCATGGATCAGGCCACGCCCGGTTGCGACGCTGCACGCTCGCGGCTGGCGCGCAGGTTACGGGCCAGAAGATCCATCGCCGCCATCCGCACGGCGACACCCATTTCGACCTGTTCCTGAATGACAGAGCGGTTGATGTCATCGGCAAGCGTGCCGTCAATTTCGACGCCCCGGTTCATCGGGCCGGGGTGCATGACGATGGCGTCAGGTTTGGCCAGCGCGAGTTTCTCCGCATCAAGCCCGTAGCGATGGTAGTATTCGCGTTCCGACGGGATGAAACCGCCGTCCATACGCTCCTTCTGGAGGCGCAGCATCATGACCACATCCACGTCTTTCAGGCCTTCGCGCATATCGTCGTAAATCTCGGCGCCAAAGTCGGCAAAATGGCCGGGCACCAGTGTTGGCGGGCCAATCAGACGAATGCGGTTTTCCATCTTGCCCAGCAGGATCAGGTTCGAACGTGCCACCCGGGAATGGGCCACATCACCACAGATCGCAATGTTCAGCCGGTGCAGACGGCCCTTTGCGCGGCGGATGGTCAGGGCATCAAGCAGTGCTTGGGTGGGGTGTTCATGCCGTCCGTCGCCGGCATTCAGCACCGCGCAGTTTACCTTCTGCGCCAGAAGGTCCACGGCGCCGGAATGCGGATGGCGCACCACCAGAAGATCAGGGTGCATGGCATTCAGCGTCATCGCCGTATCAATCAGGGTCTCACCCTTTTTGATCGAGGAAGCCTGCATGGCCATGTTCATCACATCCGCGCCCAGCCGCTTTCCCGCGATTTCAAAGCTGGCTTGGGTGCGGGTGGAGTTCTCAAAGAACATATTGACCTGGGTCAGCCCTGACAGCGCATTGGCGTGTTTGTCGGGACGGCGGTTCAGATCGGCATAGCTGTCCGCGAGGTCAAGGATTGCGGTGATTTCATGCGGTCTCAGCGGTTCGATGCCCAAGAGATGCCGTTGAGAAAAGGCCATCGGATCAGGTGACGAGGTGGCTGTGGGCATGGGCAGGCTCCGCGATGTTTGGCGCTCTTATAGCAGGGCTGTGACCTGCGGCAAGCGGCGCGCACTGCGGGTATTTTGATCCGCCTCTAGGCAGGGTAGCTTGGGGCATGGAATCGGCATTGGATTATCACAGCGCCCATGCGCTCTTGGCGTGGCAGATCGAACTGGGGGCGACCGATGCGATCGGGGACGCGCCGGTCAATCGCTATGAATTGCAGGCGCGTCTGGCCAAACCCGGCGCAGCCGCGGCTGAGGCGACACCGGCGAAACCTCGGGAAATTGATCCGGTTGAGGTGGCCCGACAGATGGCGGGAGCCGCCGGGTCGCTGGAGGGTCTCTATGAGGCGCTGGCCCAGTTTGAGCATTGCGAGCTGAAAAAAGGTGCGCGCAATCTTGTGTTTGCAGATGGCCAGCCCGGTGCCCGCGTTATGGTGGTGGGCGAGGCGCCTGGCCGCGATGAGGATATCGCGGGCAAACCGTTTGTGGGCCGGGCCGGGCAGCTTCTTGACCGGATGCTGGCGGCCATCGGTCTGTCGCGCAAGGACAGCGTCTATATCGCCAATGTTCTGCCCTGGCGGCCGCCGCAGAACCGCGATCCCCTGCCGGCAGAAATCGCCATGATGACCCCGTTTCTGGAACGTCATATTGCGCTGGCAAAGCCGGATATCCTGATTGCCATGGGCAACATCAGCTGTGATGCGCTGCTCGGCAAACGCGGAATCACCCGGATGCGTGGCACGTGGCAGGAGGCGCAGGGTAAGCCGGTGATGCCGATGTTCCACCCAGCTTATCTGTTGCGACAGCCCGCGCAGAAACGTGCCGCCTGGGAGGATCTGCTGGAGATCAAGGCGCGGCTGACGACCGGCTGAAACCTGATCAGGCCACGCGATCTTCGGACATCATTCTTAACGACTGTGACAACATCAGGGATAGGGGCCAGGACCATGGCACAACTCGACAACAGCAAGGATTTCATTCCGGTCCGCATTGCGGTGCTGACCGTATCGGACAGCCGGTCACTGGCGGAAGATCGCTCCGGTCAGGTGCTGGTTGATCGGCTGGACGCTGCGGGGCACGTGCTGGCAGACCGCAAGATCCTGCCGGATGAACGGGAGGAGATTGCAGGCCAACTGCGGAACTGGGTCGCCAACCCGGAGATAGATGTTGTGATCTCAACCGGAGGCACCGGTCTGACCGGGCGCGATGTCACGGTGGAAGCGCACCGCGATGTCTACGAGAAGGAAATCGACGCGTTCGGGACGGTCTTCACCATCGTGTCGATGCAGAAAATCGGCACCTCGGCTGTGCAGTCACGGGCCACAGGCGGGGTCGCGGGGGGCACTTACCTCTTTGCGTTGCCGGGAAGTCCGGGGGCCTGTAAGGACGCCTGGGATGAAATCCTTGTGAAGCAGCTCGACTACCGGCACCGGCCCTGCAACTTCGTGGAAATCATGCCTCGGCTTGACGAACATTTGCGTCGCAAGTGAGACGGAATTGATCCGCGACTGCGTGTAACCTCGTATAGCTTTGTGCAAACTGGTATTCTTTGGGCCTGACGAGGCCCGTTCATGGGTACTGCGGCAGTTGTCTGTGCCGGTTCGTTTGGCCGATTGAGGGATAGAGAATGCGCTTTTTGCGGCAAACGGTGATTGGGGTTTTCCTGGCGGCGCTGACAGCGGCGCTGCTGCTGTTGGCGGTACAAATGGTGCTGTCCGCGATCCAGACCCGTATGGGGGAGGAGCGCCGTGCGCCGCCGCCCCGCGAACGGGTGTTTGCCGTGAATGTGGTGCGGGCCGAGTTGGGCGCAGTGCAGCCTGTGCTGACCGCCTTTGGCCGGATCGAGAGCCGTCGCAGGCTGGAACTGCGCACGGCAGCGGCTGGTCGGGTGGTTGAGCTGGCGCCCGGGTTCGAGGATGGCGGCGATGTCACGGCGGGCACTCTGCTGGTGCAGATCGATCCGGCCGATGCGCGCGCGGCCCTGCAACGGGCAGAAGCGGACATGAGGGATGCCGAGGCAGAAACCCGCGAGGCCCGGCGCGGATTGGCGCTGGCGCAGGATGAGCTGTCGGCATCCGAGGATCAGGCAGCGCTGCGGGCCCGTGCGCTGGACCGGCAGCAAAATCTGGAAACCCGCGGTGTTGGATCAGCTGCAACAGTGGAAGTGGCGGAGCTGGCTGCTGCACAGGCCCGGCAGGCGGTGATCTCGCGTCGGCAGGCGCTGTCCCTGGCGGAGGCGCGCATTGATCAGGCGGCAACGCGGCTGGCGCGGGCGCAGATCGCGCTGGATGAGGCGCGGCGCAATCTTGACGATACGACCATCACCGCCGCCTTTGACGGCACTTTGCAGTCGGTCAATCTGGTTGAGGGGCGGCTGGTCTCGGCCAATGAAAAGCTTGCGGATCTGGTGGACCCGGCGCAGCTGGATGTGGCGTTTCGGGTTTCGACCGTGCAATACGCCCGACTGCTGGACGCGGCGGGGCAGCTGCTCTCGGCGCCGGTGGCGGTTACGCTGGACGCAACCGGTGCAGCGCTGACGGCATCCGGCGTGGTGGTGCGCGACAGTGGCGATGCAGGTGAGGGGCTGGCCGGTCGGCTGATCTACGCTCGGCTGAACCCGGCGCCCGGTTTCAAGCCCGGTGATTTTGTCACGGTTGAGGTTGAGGAGCCGGTGGTGAGCGAGGTCGCCAGACTGCCCGCCTCTGCGCTGGGGTCGGACGGCACCGTGCTGGTGCTGGGGGAGGATGACCGGCTACAGGCGCTGGAGGTGACATTGGTGCGCAGACAAGGGGACGATGTGCTGCTGCGTGGCGCAGGGCTGGAGGGGCGCGAGGTTGTCACCGGGCGCACGCCCCTGCTGGGCGCAGGCATCAAGGTGCGACCCCTGCGGCAGGGCGCTGAGGTTACCGGCGCCAATGCTGACACCCCGCGCGACACCGCAGCGGCAGAGGCTGAATTGATTGAACTGTCGGAAGATCGCCGGGCCAGGCTGGTTGCCATGGTTGAAGGCAATAGCGAGATGCCAGAGGCGGTGCGGGCGCGGATGCTGGAACAGCTGGCCGCTGCAAAGGTCCCCGCGCGGCTGATCAACCGTATTGAAACCCGTATGGGGGGCTAGAAATCATGCTGCGGAACCTCCCCCGCTCGGCTGGCGGCGTTCTGAGTTATTTTACCCGTCACAGGACCTTGTCGAACCTGCTTCTGGTGCTGCTGCTGGTGCTGGGCGCGGCGGCGATTCCCAATATGCGGGCGCAGTTCTTTCCGGATGTGATCGTGGACCGGGTGTCCGTCTCGGTCGAATGGGAAGGGGCCGGGCCTGAGGACATCGACAGCGCCATTGTGCAGGCGCTGGAGCCCGCGCTGCTGGCCGTTGATGGCGTCGAAAGCTCCAGTGCCACATCGCGCGAGGGGCGCGCCAGCATCTCCTTGGACTTTGAGCCGGGCTGGGACATGGCGCGCGCAGCGGATGATGTCCAAAGTGCTGTAGACGGGATCACCACACTGCCGGAGGAGGCCGAAGATCCGAGCGTGCGCCGCGGGGCATGGCGCGATCGGGTCACAGATGTGGTGATCACCGGGCCAATTGCACCGCGCCAGTTGGGACTGTTTGCAGATGAGCTGGTTGTGCGCCTGTTTGAGGTGGGTGTCACCCGCACCACGATCCGCGGCATTGCGGCCCCGCAGACCATGGTCGAAGTGCCCTCTGCCAGCTTGATTGCCCATGATATTGCGATGGCTGATATTGCGGCGGCGATTGCAGCGGAGGTTGACGCCAATCCGGCGGGTGACGTAAGTGGCGCCAATGCGCGCATCCGCACTGGCAGCGAGAAACGCACGCCGGAGGAGCTGGCCGGTATCGTGTTGCGGACAAATCCGGATGGGTCGGCCCTGACGGTTGGTGATGTCGCCACGATCCGGGTGGAGGGCGTGGATCGCAATCGCTCTTACTTCGTGGGGGAGAATCCCGCGATGTCGATCCGGGTGGACCGGTCCGATCAGGGCGACGCCATCGATATTCAGCATCAGGTCGAAGATGTGGTGGAGGCCTTGCAGGCCAGCCTGCCGGATGGCGTCAGTGCGGATCTGATCCGCACCCGCGCTGAAGCGATCACCGGGCGTCTGGATATTCTGGTCGATAACGGGCTGATGGGGCTGGGTCTGGTGCTGGCGCTGCTGTTCCTGTTTCTCAATGCACGCATCGCCTTCTGGGTGGCGGCGGGCATTCCGGCGGCAATGTTTGCCGCCATTGCACTGATGTATATGGCCGGGCTGACCATCAATATGATCAGCCTGTTTGGTTTGATCATCACCCTTGGCATTGTGGTGGATGACGCAATCGTGGTGGGGGAACATGCCGATTTCAGGGCGCGGCGTCTGGGCGAACACCCAGTTGCTGCGGCAGAGAACGCCGCGCGCCGCATGGCGATGCCGGTCTTCGCGGCCACATTAACCACGGTGATTGCGTTTTTTGGGCTGGTGTCGATTGGCGGGCGGTTTGGCGAGTTGATCCGCGACATTCCTTTGACAGTGATTGCGGTGCTTCTGGGATCTTTGATCGAGTGTTTCCTGATCCTGCCCAACCATCTGGCCCATGCGCTGGCACATAGTGCCAAGGAGCATTGGTATGACCTGCCCAGCCGTGTGGTAAATCGGGGGTTCCGCCGCCTGCGTGACACGTTATTTCGGCCTTTGATGGCGCTGGTTGTTCGCGCCCGCTACGTGGTGCTGGCTGCTGCTGCGGTGATCCTGGCCAGCCAGCTGGCGCTGTTCATTGGCGGCGACGTCAAATGGCGGTTCTTCAACGCGCCGGAGCGTGGATCGGTCACCGGCAATTTTGCCATGGCCGAGGGGGCAACCCGGGCGGATACGCTGGCGATGATGCGGGAAATGCAGCGCGCGGTTGAGGCGCTGGGGCGTGACTATGAGGCCCGGCATGGCCGCAACCCGGTTGATTTTGTCATGGCGGAGATTGGCGGCAACGCCGGGCGTGGTCTGGCCGGGGTGGACGCCAAGGACGGCGATCTTCTTGGCGGGATTTCGATTGAGCTGATTGATGCTGATCTGCGGCCTTATTCCAGCTTTGCCTTCGTGGCGGAGCTGCAGGACACTGTGCGCCGCCACCCGCTGGCGGAGACGGTATCGTTCAGGGGCTGGCGGTCGGGTCCCGGCGGTGATGCGCTGGATGTGCAATTCAGCGGCGCTGCTGTCGAGGTGTTGAAGGCTGCATCAGAGGATCTGAAAACCGCCGTTCTGCGCTACCCGGAGGTGTCAGCAGTTGAGGATAATCTTGCCTATGACAAGGAAGAGCTGGTGCTCGAACTGACCCCGCAGGGGCGGGCGCTGGAGTTCACAGTGGAGACGCTGGGGCGGGCCTTGCGGGCCCGGTTGAACGGCATAGAGGCGGCGACCTACCCAGACGGGCCGCGCAGTGCTGCGATCCGGGTTGAACTGCCGGAAGGCGAGCTGACCGCTGATTTTCTGGAGCGTACGCTGATGCGCAGCCCGGCGGGTGTCTATCTGCCCCTGGCAGATATCGTGTCGGTGACCCAACGCACCGGATTTTCCACCGTGCGACGTGAAAATGGTGTCCGTGTGATCAGCGTCACCGGGGATATCTCAGAGGATGATCCGACACGGGCACAGGCCATTGCCACCGCGCTGCAAGAGGAGATCCTGCCGAAGATCGCCAGTGAGCGACAGGTGGATTGGCAATTGGCGGGGCTGAGCGAGCAGGAAAACGAATTTCTGAATGACGCCAGAACCGGATTGATCCTGTGTTTGACTGGGATTTATCTGGTGCTGGCGTGGATTTTCGCCAGCTGGACGCGGCCCTTAGTGGTTATGGCGATCATTCCCTTTGGCCTCGTCGGGACAATCTGGGGGCACTACCTGTGGGAGGTGCCGCTGTCGATGTTCACCGTTGTTGGCCTGTTGGGAATGACGGGGATCATCATCAACGACTCGATCGTATTGGTGACAACCATTGACGAATACGCAGAAGAGCGCGGGCTGATCCCGTCGATCATTGACGGGGCTGCGGATCGGTTGCGGCCGGTGATGCTGACCACGCTGACAACCGTTCTGGGGCTGGCCCCGTTGATGTATGAGGGCTCGCAACAAGCACAGTTCCTGAAACCCACAGTGATCACGCTGGTCTATGGCCTTGGGTTCGGCATGTTTCTGGTGCTGCTGGTTGTGCCCGCATTGGTGGCAGTGCAGGCGGATGTGGCGCGTCCCCTTGCAGCGCTGCGGCGGGGAATGTCATCGCGGGCTGGTGACCTGCGTTGGCTGACGCTGGGGCTGGGAGCGGCACAGATCCTGTGGCTGGCGGCGACTGTTGGCTATGCGATGGCGGTGGGGGCGCTGCATCCGGTGCTGAGAGCGGTCGCGCCCGGGCTGGTGGAGATGGATCCGCTGCGCGGCGCCCTGCTGCTGTTTGTGACCGGCGCGGCGCTGTTGAGTGCGATTGCCTATGTCAGCGCGCGGGTCTTGGGCGGGCGTCGCGCAGGGATCTGACGATCGGCTGCCACTGGTTCGACCTGCGAAATGGAGGTCACGCACCCGTTGTGCGATGCTGTCGCTCCTGGGCGAGGGAGGCGACCTCTGCCACCTGATCGATCAGCATACGGTCAGGGGTAGCGCCAAAACGGCTGGTCAGATCGGCGACCGGCACCCATAGCGCCTGCAGGGCATCATCGTCCGGGGTTGGTTGACCTGAGATGTAATCACAGAGCACAGCAACCAAGAGATACTGTCGTTGGACCTTCCCGGCCTCATCGCGCAGCATCACATCGACATGGGTCAGCACCTCGCGCGGGGTTGCGATGACGCTGGTTTCTTCAAGCAGTTCACGGGCGGCAGCCTGCATCGCGGTTTCGCCCAGTTCGACATGACCGCCGGGAAAGCCCCACCAACCTGCATTCGGGGGCGATTTGCGTTGGATGAGGATGACCTGATCGCCGCCCTGATTTGCATGGCAGACCACCGCAAGGGCGCCAAGGATCGGGCGCCGGGGCTGATTTGGTCCGCCGGAGCTATCGGGGATGGCTGCATCGTTGGGCATGGCTGGATCCGATCCGGCTGATATTCCCCTTATTAGTGTCGGGTGCAGCCTTGAATGTCCACCGCGTGGTTGCGGCCCAGCACGGTAAACCGCATCTGCGAGCGATCAACGGCGAAGGGGCCACCTTCAGCGGAGATGATCTCGGTTTTGGCGGTCAGATGGCGACCCTGCCGGGTGGTTGTCGTCTCGGTCGTCACCAAAGTGGGAGGGCCAGGCTCAACCAACACGATCTCATCTCCGCCCGCGCTGGGCATGGTGATCCGGGCGACCAGCTCCATACCGTAGCGGCTGGGGGTGATCGCACAGGTTGCGGCCTGCACGCCGGCCTCTTTCGCCGACCATGGGCGATCCGCCAGCGCTGCAACAATCGCCGGATTGCGGCGGCTGTCGGGTAGGAGTGGGCGATCAAAGCGCAGTTCGGAGGGGATGCAGACATCTTTGCAGATGCCCAGCTCCATCCGGCCTTTCAGGCGTAGTGGCTGGCCGGGTTTGGCGGGAGTGATTTCAATCGGAAGCACCAGCTGATCATGGTAGCCGATGGTGCGAAATCCGGAGGTCAGGAAAACCTCGGGCGTGGGCCAGCGGATTTCCACCGCACCGACGTTGCGCGATCCCCGCCAGCTGAACCGGGGCGGGATGCCGGCGTCACCGGGTGCGCGCCAGTAGGTTTTCCAGCCCTCCGAGAGCGTCAGTCGCAATGCGCCCATATGGGTGCCGCGCCGGGTCGGGCCGCCATCCAGCACCTCGATCTGCACGATATCGGACATTTGCTCGGCTGACGTGCTGGCTGGCAAGGCCAGAAGCCCCAGCACAAGCGGTGCGCAAAGACCCTTCGCCAGTGATCTGGCAGCAGTCGCGAAAGCAGAGAGAAACGGATGTGTCGTCATGTCAGGTTACATGCGCAATTCCGCCAGAAATGCCAAGTCACGTTCCGGTCAGCGCCTGCGAGCTGACGCTTTGGCACGGCTTGGCCTTGAACCTCTCGCTGTGGGTGGCCATTGTGAGAGGGCAGGCCCGTTGCCGCGCTGCGGATGACGGCAATTACAAAAAGGACGACAGCTTCATATGGATCTTACCGGCGAACTGCTGATTGCGATGCCCGGCATCGGTGACCCGAGGTTTGAACATTCGCTGATCTTGCTGTGCTCACATGAAGATGATGGCGCAATGGGGTTGATCGTGAACAAGCCCGCAGCGGGTGTCGATTTGTCCAACCTTCTGGAGCAATTGGACATCACACCGCGCAGTGCAGAGGAGGCGGCGCTGCCGGTCCGTTTCGGGGGGCCGGTTGAGACGCAGCGTGGCTTTGTGCTGCATTCGCCGGAATATAAATCCAACGTCAGTTCTCTGCGGGTGGCCGATGCGTTCTCAATGACGGCCACCGTGGATGTATTGGAAGACATCGCGATGGGACGCGGGCCTGAGCAGGTTATGGTGATGCTGGGATATGCAGGGTGGGGGCCGGGGCAGTTGGAAACGGAGATTGCCAATAATGGCTGGCTGACCGCTCCGGCAACACCGGAGTTGGTGTTCGGTCTGGATGATCTCACCAAATGGGAGGCGGCCTTGCGGTCTCTGGGGGTTGATCCATTGACCCTGTCGACCAGTGCCGGTCACGCCTGACCGATCAAGACATGCTGACGTTTTGGGAACTGCGGGTCAGCGCGGCGCAGCGGCGCGGCGCAGCCGGTCGTTGATGGCGACGCCCAGCCCGGTCTCCGGTATGGGGGCGACAGCGATGGGTTGTGCTCTGGCGTCGAGGCGGTGCAGGTGGCCAAACAACTGCGCGGCCGCCTCGCGCAGGTCACCGCTGGCGGATAGGTTCAAATCACATTCCATGGCGCCAAAGCCAAGGTAGAGTTCACCGTCCTGCGGGGCCGTGACGTTCAGGCGGACGCTGGCGCGGGGGGCGTAATGTGACAGCAGCTGTCCCGGCGCGGTGAGCGGATCGCTGGCATCGCGCAGGCGCAGGGGCTGGCCCAGAACCACCTCGATCTCTTCTGCGGCCAGCCCTCCGGGTCGCAGCAACAAGGGGGTGCCGGTGGCCAGTCCGATGATTGTTGACTCCACACCAACACCGCAGGGGCCATCGTCAACAACCGCGGCGATCCGCCCATCGAGACCGGCGATAACATGGGCGGCGGTTGTCGGACTGATCTTGCCCGACGGATTGGCCGAAGGCGCGGCCACCGGACCATCCAGCACAGACAGCAGCGCGCGGGCGGCGGGATGGGCAGGTATGCGGATACCAAGGGTGCTCAGCCCGGCGGTGACCAGAGGTGAAATACCGTGGTCCTCGCGCAGCGGCAGGACCAGGGTCAGCGGGCCGGGCCAGAAGGCGTCCGCCAGCCGATCGGCGATATCGGACCAGATCACATGGCGCTGAGCGGTTTCGACCGAATGGACATGCGCGATCAGCGGATTGAAGCTGGGGCGTCCCTTGGCGGCATAAAGCGCCTCAACCGCGTCGGTCTGGCGGGCATCGGCGCCCAGTCCGTAGACGGTTTCTGTCGGAAAGGCGACAAGCTTGCCCTCCTGCAACAGGTCCGCAGCGGTGCTGATTTCCTGCGGCTGAGCGGTCAGGAGGCGGGTTGTTGGGCTGGACATGGCTGGTGACGCGGCGTTTTGGTTGCTTGAATAAAGGGCCCGGTTAGGTAATCGGACAAGACGTTCAACATAAAGGTTTGGGGCAATGATGCCAAGACTGCCCCGACCAGCTCTCTCTGAAAGAGGCCAGACATGACCTTCCGCGCCCCCGTTCCCGAGTATCAGTTTCTTCTGAACCACATCGTTGGCTATAGCGATATTTCCGCAACTGAGCGGTTCAGCGAGGCGAGCGACGATGTCGTGACGGCAATCCTGACCGAAGCCGGGAAGTTCTGTGATGAGGTGATGGCGCCGTTGAACCGGGGCGGCGATCTGCAGCCGGCACATCTGGAAAACGGGGTGTTGCGCACATCGCCGGGCTATGCCGAAGGGTGGCAGGCGATCTCCGAGGGGGGCTGGATCGGTATGAGCGCCTCTGAGGCGTTTGGCGGCATGGGGCTGCCGATGACCCTGACCACCGCCGTGAATGAAATGATGTCGGGGGCCTGCCTGTCGCTGCAACTGGCCCCGCTGATGAGCCAGGGCCAGATCGAGGCGCTGGAACATCACGCCAGCGATGAGATCAAGTCGCTGTATCTGCCGAAGCTGATTTCGGGCGAATGGTCCGGCACCATGAATCTCACCGAGCCGCAGGCGGGGTCCGATGTGGGGGCGCTCAGCTCCAAGGCGGAGCCGTTGGACGACGGCACCTATGCGATCAGCGGGCAGAAGATCTACATCTCCTGGGGTGACAATGATTTCGCGGGCAATATCTGCCATCTGGTGCTGGCGCGCCTGCCTGATGCGGCGCCGGGCACCAAGGGGATTTCGCTATTTCTGGTGCCCAAGTATCTGCCGGATGCCGAGGGCAATCCCGGCAAGGCCAACAACCTGAAGGTGGTGAGCCTGGAACACAAGATGGGTCTGCACGGCTCACCCACCTGTGTGATGCAATATGATGGTGCCATTGGCTGGATGATCGGTCAGCCGGGCGGTGGTCTGGCGGCGATGTTCACCATGATGAACAACGCCCGTCTTGGCGTTGGCGGTCAGGGCGTTGGCATTGCCGGCGCGGCCTATCAGAAGGCGCTGGCCTACGCGCTGGAGCGCAAGCAGGGCAAATCTGCGTCTGGTACCATCGTTGATCATGCGGATGTGCGCCGGATGCTGATGGAGATGAAGGCAGATCTGTTTGCCGCGCGTGCGATCCTTCTGGCGTGTTCGCAGGCGATTGATATGCAGACCGCCACCGGTGCGCAGGAGTGGGCAGCGCGGGCGGCTTTCCTGACGCCGATCGCCAAGGGTTTTGGCACCGAAACCGGGATGCGGATCTCTGAGACCGGTGTGCAGGTGCATGGCGGCATGGGGTTCATCGAAGAAACCGGCGCGGCGCAATTCTACCGCGATGTGCGGGTGACGGCGATTTACGAGGGCACCAACGGTATTCAGGCGATGGATCTGGTGGGCCGCAAGATGATGGACGGTGGCGATATGGCGCACCGGCTGATCGACGAGATTGAGGAACAGGCCGAACGCGCCCGCACCACCCATCCGAATATGGCCGAAGCGGTCTGGCAGGCCTGCGAATCCCTGCGCGAGTCGACTGAATGGCTGACAGCACAGGATGACCTGGACGAGCGTTTTGCCGGGGCGGTGCCTTATCTGCATGCTTTTGCACGGGTTCTGGGCGGGCATTACCATTTGGCGGCGGCGATGGCGGATCTGGGCGGGCCGCGTGAGAAGCTGGCCCGCTTCTACATCAACCGGATGCTGCCAGAGCACGCCTCCCTACTGGCGCATGCGCAGGCGGGGAGCGCGGGCGCGCGGGCGCTGACACTGGATGAGCTGGCAGACGGATGACCAGCCCGCGCCCAGACGGCCCATGGAGTGAACCTCCCGCGCAGGGCGAGGCGATCGAGGTGGCGGAAGGCGTGCTCTGGATGCGCCTGCCACTGCCGATGAAGCTGGATCATGTGAACGTCTATGCGCTGGACGACGGTGATGGCTGGACCATCGTGGACACAGGTATGTCGTCGAACAAGACCCGTCGGATCTGGGAAGAGCTGATGGCGGGGCCACTGGGTGGCAAACCGGTTCGCCGGGTGGTCGTGACCCACCATCACCCGGACCACATCGGCAATGCGGGATGGTTCCAGTCGGTGCATGGTGCGGAGCTGGTGACCACGCGCACCGCTTGGCTGTTTGCCCGTATGCTGACGCTGGATGTGCAGGAGAGTTGGCCGGAGGAGACGCTGGCGTTTTATCGCAGCGCCGGGATGGATCCGGCGATCTATGACGCGCGGGTGGCGGAGCGGCCATTCAATTTCTCTGATACGGTCTATCCCATGCCGCTAGGATTTACCCGTATCAAACAGGGCGACGTGTTGCGCATGGGCGGGCGCGACTGGGATGTGCATATGGGCAATGGCCACGCGCCGGAGCATGCAACCTTCTGGAGCCGCGATGACAATCTGGTGATCACAGGGGATCAGATCCTGTCGTCGATCAGCCCCAATATCGGCGTTTATGCCACCGAACCCATGGCCGACCCGGTGGCGGAGTGGCTGGAGGCCTGCGAGCGTCTGGCACCGTTAACACGGCCCGATCAGCTGGCCTTGGGCGGTCATAAGCTGCCATTTCTTGGACTGCCGCATCGCATGGCGCAGCTTATTGACAATCATCACGGTGCGCTGGCGCGGTTGCTTGACCACCTGGATGAACCGAGGACTGCGGCAGAGTGCTTTGCCCCGCTGTTCAAACGCAAGATCGGGGGCGGGGAATACGGGCTTGCTTTGGTCGAGGCGGTGGCCCATGTAAATCATCTGTACCACCTGGGTCAGGTGGACCGCAGCCGCCGGGCTGACGGGGCCTGGCTCTACCAGCGCAAGGGGTGATCGACCCCTGGAAAGGGAGAGATCATGACAGATGAAATCGCAACAAGCGCCGAGGCTGCCGAGGCGGCTGTTCTGCCCTGTGTACATGAGGTCCATGCCGATCCTGATGCCTGCGCAGGCATCAAAAAGCTGCCTGAGCCGCTGCAAAAGCCGGTCGCAGATAAAAGCGCTGCACGCTGGGCCTATGAGCGGCTGATCCTCTACATCAAGAATTTCGAAGAACAGCTGGATGGCGAGCATGAGGTCGCCATGGGGTTTGCCGGTGGCGATGCCGGGGTGATGCGGATTGAGGGCATGGGGTATTTTGATCCCGATATCATTACCTATTACGGCAGCGATTCCAGCGGCGCACGCACCCAGCTGGTGCAGCATGTGAGCCAGCTGAACGTGATGCTGCGCGCCCTGCCCAAGCGCAATGAGGCAGCACCTGCCAACCGGATCGGTTTTCGTCTGGTCTCCGATCTGGAGGGCGATGGGTCTGAGACCTGATCGCGGGGTAGCACTATCCCTGTGGGGTGGCGTTGCGCTGTTTTGCTGCGTCGCCGCGGGCGCTGCTGCCGGGGATGCGGAGGTGCCAGACGGATATTGGCAGCGCTTGGAGCGGGCCGCGCATCACGCGCTGATGCAGGAGGTCGCAGCGGCTGGGGGTGAAACAGCGCCGTTCACCACGGACGGCTGTAGTGGTGGTTTGTCGGCGATCTGGCGGCAGCTGAGCGGACAATCCGGGGCTGATGGCGGCCCGCCGTTTGAGGCCTGCTGTGTGATCCATGACCGGAAATATCACAACGCGGCCGGGATTGGCGGTGCAGATCCAGCCGTGTCGGAAGCGGCAGAACTGGTGGCGGCCAGTCAAGGTGCGCGGCTGGCTGCGGATCAGGCTCTGCGCCGCTGCGTAGAGACAAATCTCAGCGCCAACGATCCCACAATCGCCAATCTTGCGTCACCAGTGGCGACTGCGGTCTATGCAGCCGTGCGATTCGGTGGTGCGCCCTGCTCGGGGTTGAGTTGGCGTTGGGGGTATGGCTACCGGCCCTGCCATGGCAATTTCACCCGCTGATTTGATCCGACTGCGCCCGATTGACGTGGTGACAGGGTCCGTGAAATCCAGTATTCAGCGGAAAACAGACGCGTATAGGAATGGACATATGGCTGACCATAAGCACGGTTCGATGGATATTACCGTTCAGGAAAAGACCTACGAAGGCTTCCTCAAATTCACTACCCGGTTCTGCATTGCGGCGCTGCTCTTTGCGGTGTTCCTTGCAATTTTCGCGACCTGATCACCCTCGTGAGCGGTTCTGATCTCAACGGGCGCTCCGGTATCCGGCGGCTGTCGACCGGATTGCGGGTTGCAGCGCTCGGTGTGGCGGTTGCTGCGCTGACGGCCTGTGCGGCCCAGCAGCAGCCCAATGCCGATGACGCCACGCTTGAGCGGGTGGCCTATCGTCACAATGGTCCGCCTGCGCTGACGCTGTACACCATGATCAATAACCGCACCGGCAAGGGCGCGCATACATCGCTAATGGTCAACGCCTCCGAACGGGTGATTTTTGATCCGGCGGGTTCGTTCTATGCAGATGTGGTGCCAGAGCGCGACGATGTGCTGTTCGGCATTACGCCGGGCGTAGAGAAGGCCTATCGCGGGTCTCATGCGCGCAGTACGCATCATGTGGTGGTGCAGCGGCTTGAGGTGACACCGGAGCAAGCGCAACGGGCCTATCAGCTGGTCCGGGCGAACGGACGCGTACCGGGGGCGTTTTGTGCCAATGCTACGGCATCAATTCTGAAACAGATCCCGGGGTTCGAGAGCCTGAACGTGACCTTTTATCCGGGTAACCTGTCGGAGCAGTTCGGCGCATTGCCGGGTGTCACGACGGAGCGTTACCGGGAAAATGACAGCGCAGACCTGCAAGAAGGGCTGGCGAAGAACAACGCAGCGTTGAACGCGGGCGGTTGATCTCCTCGGCGCGTGCCGCGACTGAAGATATTTGAAAAGCCGCAGCATCGCCTGCGGCTTTTGTTTTGGCCGGAACGGATCAGCCTGAAAACAGAAACAGCAGCAGAAAGCCGACCGCGCCGCTACCCATGGCGATCAGCACATTTCGCGTCCAATAGCCTAGCGCAAAGACGGCGGCGGCGACCGCCAGATGCGGAAGGCTGGGCGTGCCGCCAGTCGGGGTTGGCCAGACCACCAGAGGCGTCACCAGTGCCGGTATGATCGCGACCGCCGTGTACCGCAGATGACGCATCAGCCAGGGTGGCATGCTGCGCCCGCCCATCAGCCCGATGAAGGCAAACCGCAGGGCGAAACTGCCGATGGCAAGACCAATGATAATGGTCCAGAGCAGGGTTGGATCGGGGGCCTGGGTCATGACGGATCCTTTGCAGTTTGGCGGCGCTCCAGCCAGACCTCGGCCTGGGCACCGGCCATCATGCCGACGAGGCCCGCAACAATCAGGCCAAGGTTATAGGGCAGCGCGGTAGCAGGCAGGGCGGTGGCAACGGCGGCGAAACAGGCCACAACATGGGCCGGCGTGCGCAGCATTGGTCCGATCATAGCCAAAAACGCCAGCGGCAAGACGAAATCGAGCCCCCAGCTGGCGGGGATCTGGGTGCCGACCAATGCGCCGATATAGGTGGCGATCATCCAGCCCGGCGCCACGCAGCCATTGGTGCCGAAGAAATAGGCCATACGCTGCGACAGGGTCATCTGCGGGTGGGTTTCGAACTGCACAATGGAGAGTGCATAAGACTGATCAACCGTCAGATACGCGGCACAGGCGCGCTGCCACAGAGGAGCGCCGCCGAGGTACGGCGTGAGAGAGGCAGAATACATCGCAACCCGCAGGTTCACTGCGAGAGCGGAAATCAGGATGATCACTAGCGGTGTGTTCTCTTCCATCAGTTGCAGGGCTGTAAACTGTGCGGACCCGGCAAAGACCGAGAGCGAGAAGATCATGGCTTCGGGGACAATTAGTCCCGCTTCGGCGGCGAGAACGCCAAACAGAAGCCCAAATGGTCCCGAGACCAGAAGGAAGGGCGCGCCGTCGCGAAACCCCTTCCAAAACGCCGATTTCGTGGTGGTGATTGCCATGATCTGGTCCTAGGTTACTGCTCAGATGGCATAAGCCTGGTGGCGGAGGTTTGCAATTGATGATGGCTGAAGAAGGCTCTGATCTGGCGTCGGTATTGGCCGAATATGTGATCGCCCCTGCGCCGACTGATGCGCGGCTGGCGCGGGCGGTTCAGGGGATCGACCACACCGGCACGGCAACAGAAATCTCGGTGGTGGAGGAACGACCGCTAACGATCTACCTCAACCGTCAGGAAATCGTGACGGCGATGACCATTGGGGACTATCCTGAGTATCTGGCGCTCGGCTTTCTGCGCAATCAGGGCATGTTGCACCCCGGTGATGAGATTACCGCCATCGACTATGACGAAGAGCTGGAGACGGTGGTGGTTCGAACCGCGGTTGAAACCTCCTATGAAGACAAGCTGCAGAAGAAGACCCGCACATCCGGCTGCGCCGTGGGCACGGTGTTTGGTGATATGATGGAAGGGCTTGAGGGGGTCGTGCTGCCTCAGACGCCCGTGCGCAGCTCCTGGCTTTATGCGCTGGCCCATAAGATCAATCGCACGCCCTCGCTCTATCTTGAGGCCGGCGCCATTCACGGCACAGTGCTGTGCCAAGAAGACCGCCCGCTGGTCTATATGGAGGATGTCGGACGGCATAACGCCGTGGACAAGATTGCGGGCTGGATCCAGAGCACGGACGCAGAGGTGTCCGACAAGATCCTCTACACCACCGGGCGGCTGACCTCAGAGATGGTGATCAAGACCGCGATGATGGGGATCCCGGTGCTGGTGTCGCGATCCGGCTTCACCGCCTGGGGGGTGGAGATCGCACAGGAGTTGGGCCTGACACTCATCGGCCGGATGCGTGGGCAGCGGTTTATCTGTCTGTCCGGGGAGGCGCGGCTGATCCGGGATATGGATCCGGCCAATGTGCCCGCAGAGGCAAAGGCGCATCGGCGCAAAAGTTCGGAGCGATAGGTGCCTTGCATGTGGGCTCTGCTTTTGAAGGCAGGTCAATTCGCGCGCAAAGAGGAGATGTCATGAGACAAAACGGACCGTTGGGCATCATCCTCGCAGGAGGTCTCGCGACCCGCATGGGCGGCGGTGACAAGGGACGCCTGCAGGTTGGTGGGTGCAGCCTGATCCGTCACGTAATTGATCGCCTGTCGCCGCAGGTGGAGCAGGTGGCTTTGAATGCCAATGGGGAGCCTGCGCGTTTCGACGACCTGGGGCTGCCGGTGATTGCGGATAGTATCGATGGGTTTGCCGGGCCGCTTGCCGGGGTGCTGGCGGGACTGGACTGGGCCGCCGAACAGGGGGCTGACAGCATCGTGACCGTCGCGGCCGATACGCCTTTTTTCCCGCAGGATCTCGTCGCGCGCCTGAGCGAAAGCGCCGCCGGGCAGGTGCATCCGTTGGTGCTGGCGACAACGCCACGCACTGGAGAAGAGTTGAAATCCGGTGGGCGCCGCCGGGTAAACCGACATCCGACCTTTGGCCTCTGGCCAGTGGCCCTGCGCGATGACCTGCGTGCGGCCTTGCAGGGTGGTCTGCGCAAGGTGGTGCTTTGGACCGATCAGCACCAGGGGCGCGAAGCCCTGTTTGAAGCCGAGCCTTTTGATCCGTTTTTCAACGTCAATACACCGGACGATCTGGCGCAGGCGGAGGCATTGCTGCGATGAAGATCTACGGTGTCACGGGCTGGAAAAACTGCGGCAAGACCGGATTGATGGAGCGATTGGTCGCTGAGTTCTGTCGGCGCGGCCACAGTGTTTCGACGTTAAAACACGCCCATCACAGCACGGATGTGGATCAGCCAGGCACCGACAGCTATCGTCACCGGACGGCGGGGGCGGCTGAGGTGATCCTTGCTTCGCCAAACCGGGTTGCAATTATGCAGGAGCTGCGCGGAGCGGATGAGCCGAGTTTTGTTGAGCTGTTGTCCAGGTTGCGTCCCGTTGATCTGGTGCTGGTCGAAGGGTTCAAACGTGAGACCCATCCGAAGATCGAAGCCTATCGCACGGCAGCGGGCCAGCCACTTATTGCGCCCGAGGACGCAACGATCCGTGCTGTTGCCAGCGATGTTCCGCTTCATCTCGACCGGCCAGTGTTTGATCTGGACGATACAGCCGCGATTGCGGATTTCATCGCGGGCGAGATTGCCCTGTGATCCCGTGGCAGAGCTTTGCCATGGTGGACTGGTCGGGCGGCAAGGACCGTGGTGCAACGCCGTGCAAAGATGCGATCTGGGCCTGCGTCCGTCGTGACGGTGCCGCAGATGATCCTGTTTATCTGCGCAATCGCCGACTGGCAGAGGATTGGTTGACCGATCTGATCGAGGGCGAACTGACAGCTGGGCGCAGATTGATGCTTGGGTTTGATTTTCCCCTTGGCTACCCGGCGGGATTTTGCAGGGCGATGACCGGATCGGATGATCCGCTTGCCCTCTGGCACTGGTTCGAGGCGCGCATCGAGGATGCGCCCGATGATAACAACCGGTTTGATCTCGCCGGAAGCATCAATCGACAGTTTGGTGGTTTGGGGCCGTTCTGGGCCAATGGCCTCAGCCGCGATATTGCGGGGTTGCCACGCAAGAAAGACAACTACCGCAATCCGTTTCGCGAGCGCCGCGCGGTTGAGCAACACGCCAAGGGCAGTTTCACCTGCTGGCAGATGGCCGGTGCCGGAGCGGTTGGCAGTCAGGTGATGATGGGGCTGCCGGTTTTGCAGCGCCTGCGCCGCCGCTTTGCTGGACAGGTTGCAGTCTGGCCGTTCGAACCGCTGGACAAACCGGTGGCGCTGGTTGAAATCTGGCCGACACTGCTGGCTGGCCCGGGACCGGATCATTGGATCAAGGATGCCTGGCAGGTCCATAAGGTGGCGCTGGAACTTGCGGGCCTACCCGTGGCAGAATTACAGCGGCTGTTGACCGTTACCGCGCCCGAAGAGGGCTGGATCCTGGGAGTAGATCAAATATGACCCTTGCCCCGCCGCCCTTGCGCAATGACTGCTTTGCTCTGCCCGCCGGGGTGGATTGGACGCCGGTGGATGTCGCGCTGGAGCATCTGCGACAGAACCTGACTGCGGTGACTGCGGTTGAGAGTGTATCGCTGGCCGCAAGCCTTGGCCGGGTGCTGGCTGAGGACGTGTTTGCAGCCCGCAGCAACCCGCCGCAGGCGAATACCGCCGTGGATGGTTACGGGTTTGCCGGCCCGATAGGAGATGGGCCGCAGGTGCTGCCGCTCACTGACGGGCGGGCCGCTGCCGGGTTGGCCTATGAGGGGGAGGTCGCCGCCGGGCAGGCCATTCGTATCCTGACTGGCGCGGCGCTGCCGTCTGGTGTGGATACCGTGATCCTTGAGGAGGATGTCAGCCGGGAGGGCGCCGAGATCGCCTTTCATGGGCCGCTGAAGACGGGCGCCAATACCCGCAAGGCGGGCGAGGATGCGGCTGCTGGTGATCTGATCCTGTCCAAGGGGCGGGTGATCACACCTGCGGATCTGGCGCTGGCCTCGGCGACGGGCGTGTCTGAACTGCCAGTGCGGCAGCTGCTGCGGGTGGGTGTTCTCTCTACCGGCGATGAGCTGGTGGAACCGGGGGAGCCTGCGGCGGCGGGTCAGATTTATGACGCCAATCGTCCGATGTTGTTGGGCTTGCTGACCCGGATGGGTTTCGTTGCTGTGGATCTGGGGAAAGCGCCCGATGATCGCGCGGCGTTGCGCAACTGCCTGGATCGCGCGGCGACACAGGTCGATGTGATCTTGACCAGCGGCGGGGCGTCTGCGGGGGATGAGGATCATATGTCGGCATTGCTGCGCGAAAGCGGGGCGATGCAGCAATGGCGGATTGCCTTGAAGCCGGGCCGCCCGCTGGCGCTGGGGCTGTGGCAGGGGGTGCCGGTGTTTGGTTTGCCGGGAAATCCAGTTGCGGCGATGGTCTGCACATTGATTTTTGCGCGTCCGGCCATGGGGCTGATGGCGGGTGCGCGCTGGTTGGAGCCTCAGGGCTTTGATCTGCCTGCCGCCTTTCAGAAGCGGAAGAAGCCGGGGCGGCGGGAATACCTGCGTGCCCGCGTGCGGGGTGGCGAGGTCGAGGTGTTCAAATCCGAAGGGTCAGGACGGGTCAGCTCCCTCAGCTGGGCGGAAGGGCTGGTTGAATTGGCGGATGGTGCGGCCACGATCCAACCCGGTGACCCGGTGCGTTTCATACCCTATGCAAGTTTCGGCCTGTAGCCCGCGCGGTGTTAGTCAAAGGTGCCAGCCACGCGGCCCAACAGCATGAAAGCGCGGGCGGTGCGGGTTTCGCCCAGCGATGAAATATCCGTATCGCTTGCCTCTTCCTCGAACTCGGCCAGCATCTGATCAAAGCGGCGCAGGAAGTGATGGGCCGCATCGCGAAAGATCGGATCCTGCTTCATCCGGGCGGAGGTCAGGGCAAGGGAACTGCGGTCGCGGACCCCGCCAAGGGCGGCCACGGCGCGGCCACGGGTGCCTTGGGCAAACTGACGCCAGATTTCAGGACGCGCCATATCGGGGCGCAGATCGTCCATGTAGATGCCATCCTGGCTGAGCAGGGTCAGCACATCCTGCGCGGCCTGAATAACCTGTGCAGCCTTACGATCCTGCAGGGCCAGACGCAGCGCGGCAAAGCCTTCCTCATCCTCTGCGGTTTCCGGAAAGTTCAGCGCGCGGATCAACTGGGTGGAGGGCAGCGGAGTGGCCAGATCCTCGGCGGGGGTGCCAAGTGCCAGAAGCCCCTGATCGGTCACCTCGCCCCCTGCTGCGGCGGTGGTGGAGATCCCCGGCATCGGCCGGTCACGGCGGCTGGTGTGGAAGGTGGCGAGGGCGGTTTCCGTCTTGCGGGTCGCGGCGGCGATTTCATCCAGCTTGCGCGTCACCGAAGGTTCGGCAACCGAGGCCGCCTGCTGGGCATGGGCAATATAGGCGTTGCGCATCCCGTCGATGGCCGCGTGGAGCCGTTGTGATTCATCCCGCATCACCTGCGCTGATCGCAAGGCGATGGCGCCCACCCAGATCAGCAGAACCGGCAGGATCACCGCGACGATGCGCAGCAGAATATCCGGCCATCCCGCTGCTGGCGCGTCTGCTGTGCCACCCAATACAAAGATCGCAACCACCGCCAAAAACCACAGGGCGCTGAGCCCGAGTGCTGCGGCCTCGATCAGGCCAAAGACTGGTCGTTCCGGTGGCGCATCAAGGGCGCTGGTGGGCGGCGTTGCGGCTGGGGAACTGGAACGGGTCATACTGTTGCTCGGAAACAGGGGTGTACTGGGTTGGCATATGCCGCAGGGTGCGGCGGCTGGGTGGGGTGGGCGGGGCGCCTGCATGGCGCGCCACGCCGTTGCAGTGAGTTAGGCGTAGATGATCTTGAGGATCTCATAGGCGCGGTCCCCACCGGGAGTGCGGACTTCGACGCTGTCGCCTTCTTCCTTGCCGATCAGGGCACGGGCGATGGGGGATTTGATGTTCAAAAGACCGGCTTCGATATTGGCCTCATGTTCGCCGACGATCTGCCAGGTCTTCTCTTCGTCAGTGTCTTCGTCGACGACGGTGACCTTGGCGCCGAACTTGATCGCACCGGAAAGTTTGGCCGGGTTGATCACATCGGCCAGCGACAGGATGCCCTCCAGCTCTTTGATGCGGCCTTCGATGAAGGACTGTTTTTCGCGCGCGGAATGGTATTCGGCGTTCTCCGACAGGTCGCCCAGCTCGCGGGCTTCGGCGATGGCCTTGATGATCGCCGGACGTTCCACCGATTTCAGGGTCTTCAACTCAGTTTCGAGGGCGGCGTGACCCGTGGGGGTCATCGGGATCTTTTCCATGTCTGTGTCCAGATATCGTGTCAGGTTTGGCCACCAGGCGTGGCGGTTCGCGTCTATAGGAAAACCGGTTGTCCCACTGCCGAACTGACAGCGGGACAAACCGGTTGTGTCGCATTTACCTGACCCAATCCTGCCGCCGAATGCAAGAGGGCGGGGTTGCCTGTCCACAGCGATTTCATGCCAACAGGCGGAAAACTCCGCTTTTTTAGACGCCCCCGGAGAGAGGGTCGGCGAGAAACTTGCAATGTGTCGGCCGACTTCGGCCCGGTTTTGTCTTCACCGCGGCAGCGTCTTGGTGCGGTCAGAGAACCTCCGGTAGGCTGGATGTTCTGCCTGTGATGCTGTGGCGGGGCACCCGTGGCCGGAGATCCAGCCGTTGCAGCAAGCTGATCAGGCGGCTGATCGGGGAAGAGCGTCGGATCCGTTGCAGCTGGCGTGTCGTCGCGCGCTGCTGTGACAATATCGTCGGGGCCGGGTGCCGCGGCTGGGTGGGTAATACCGCGCGCGGGTGGCTGCTGTGCCAGAGAAGATCAAGCATCATATTGTACCACCTCGAATTCGATATTGTCCCGGTCTCGGAAATAGAACCTGCGACCCGGTTCATAGTCGTGATGTTCGCCCGGGGTGAAGCCAGCCGCGCGGACCCGTGTTTCGACGGCGTCCAAATCGTCGACAACAACGGCGATATGGTTGAGCCCCCCATTGATGGCGTAGCTGGTCGGGGCCTCGGCCAGGGGTTCCGGGGGGCAGTACAGCGCCAGATAGCTGTCAGCCTCGCCCACGTGCAGGCTGTAGCCGCCGCTGATGGCCTCCCCCTGCCAGCGAATGTGCCAGCCAAAAACATCCTGCATCCAGGCGGCAGTGCTCTCGGGAGAGGACACGGTGATGTTTGCGTGTTCAAGACGTACGGTCATGTCAGGCTCCTTTGTGTTTTCTCTTGCCTGATTGAGTCGTAATTTCTAAACCTAACTTTAGCTCAAGCATTTTTTTGATGTTTTGCGATTTTTCTCAGTCCGCAGGCTGAGACGCGACGGAATCTCAGGGACTGGTAGGGAGTATTTCATGGCTGCATCTCACGGGTTGACCATCGGCTATCTGGCGGAACGCACAGGCCTGGCGGTATCGGCAATCCGCTACTATGAGGCACAGGGGCTGGTTGAGCCTTGGCGCAACACGGGCGGACAGCGGCGGTTTCACCGGGCGGATCTGCGGCGGTTGAGTTTCATTATGATTGCGCAGAAGTTCGGCTTCACACTGCCGGAGATCCGCGACTTTCTGAAAAGCCTGCCGGGCGGGCGGACCCCGACCAAGGCTGACTGGACCAATCTGTCCGCCGCTTTTCGCAGCCATCTGGATGCCCGAATCGAAACGCTGGAGCGTTTGCGCGATAATCTGGACGGCTGCATCGGTTGCGGTTGCCTGTCGTTGCCCACCTGCAAGCTGTATAATCCCGATGACGCGGCCGCTGCCAAAGGGCAGGGACCGCGCTATCTGATGGGGGATAAGCCCTCAGAGACGGTGAACGACGGGAATACTCTTCCAAATGACGAAAACTGACGCTCGAATTGTCGCATTTGAGGGTTCTACAGCAGTGTAACGTAGAGTTTGGATTGACCAGTGCCTCTGCCACCCGCTAAGCAACCGCGAAACAAAATTACGCCAAGGATACGCCACCCGCACGGGATGGCCCAGACCTACAGCCAAGGAGCCCGCAATGGCCGAGATTGAACGTGAAGCGATGGAATACGACGTTGTGATCGTTGGGGCAGGCCCGGCTGGTCTGTCTGCGGCGATCCGACTGAAGCAACTGGACAGCGACCTGCAGGTCGTGGTGCTGGAAAAAGGCTCCGAAGTGGGTGCGCATATCCTGTCCGGTGCGGTGCTGGACCCGTGCGGTCTGGATGCGCTGATCCCTGACTGGAAGGACAAAGGCGCGCCGCTGAACGTGCCGGTCAAGGACGACAATTTTTACATGCTGGGTGAGGCGGGTCAGATCCGCATCCCCAACTTCCCGATGCCGCCGCTGATGAACAACCACGGCAACTACATCGTCTCCATGGGCAACGTCTGCCGCTGGATGGCAGAGCAGGCCGAAGAGCTGGGCGTCGAGATTTTCCCGGGCATGGCGTGCTCCGAGCTGGTTTACGGCGACAACGGCGAAGTCAAAGGCGTGGTTGCCGGTGTCTTTGGTCTGGAAGCGGATGGCTCCTATGGTCCCAACACCGAACCGGGGATGGAACTGCACGGTAAATACGTGTTCCTGTCCGAAGGTGTGCGCGGGTCGCTGTCCAAGGAAGTGATCGCCAAATACGGCCTCTCTGATGACAAAGAGCCGCAGAAATACGGCGTTGGCATGAAAGAGATCTGGGAGATTGATCCCGCCAAGCACAAAGAGGGCTCTGTCACCCACACCATGGGCTGGCCGCTGGGCTCCAACGCGGGTGGTGGCTCCTTCATCTATCATCTCGACAACAATCAGGTTTACGTCGGTTTTGTAGTCCACCTGAACTACAAGAACCCGCATCTGTATCCCTACATGGAATTCCAGCGCTTCAAGCATCACCCGATGGTGGCTGAGCTGCTGAAAGGGGGGAAGCGCGTCGCCTATGGCGCCCGTGCGATCACCGAAGGTGGCTATCAGTCGATGCCGAAGCTGGTCGCGCCCGGTGTGGCTCTGCTGGGCTGCTCTGCCGGTATGGTGAACGTGCCGCGCATCAAGGGTAACCACAACGCCATGTTGTCGGGCAAAGCCGCCGCCGAAGCGGCCTTCGACGCGATCAAGGCTGAGCGTTCGGGCGATGAGCTGGCCGACTATGAGGTCAGCGTGCGCGACGGTGCCATTGGCAAAGACCTGAAGATGGTGCGCAACGTGAAACCGATGTGGTCCAAGTGGGGCCTCACCGCGTCGCTGATGCTCGGTGGTCTGGATATGTGGACCAACAATATTCTGGGCGTGTCGCTGTTTGGCACCCTTGGCCACGACAAGAACGACGCCGAGGCGACCGAAGAAGCCTCCAAACACAAGCCGATCGACTACCCCAAGCCCGATGGCGTGCTGTCCTTTGATCGTCTGACCAACGTGGCCTTTGCGGCGACCAACCACGAGGAAAGCCAGCCGTGTCATCTGCGTCTCGGCAATCTGGACACGCCGATCAGTGTTAACCTGCCCAAATTCGCTGAACCTGCGCAGCGCTACTGTCCGGCCGGTGTCTATGAGGTGGTCGAAAAGGATGGCAAACCGGAGTTTGTCGTGAACTTCCAGAACTGCGTTCACTGCAAGACCTGCGATATCAAGGATCCGAGTCAGAACATCACCTGGACCACGCCTCAGGGCGGTGACGGGCCGAACTACCCGAACATGTGATCGTGTCGCGAGCGGTTTCGGCGGGTATTTGCCGGAATAATAGGGGCAGCCTGCGGGCTGCCCCATTGCGTGTTAAGGGGTGGCGCTCTACGCTTTGTGGCGAGGCAGATATTGACCAGTCACCAAAGAGGAGGCCCCCCGTGCCCGTCCGATTCTTTCGCAGCCTGACATGTGCGGCCGCCCTTGCCGCGACGACCACCCTGCCTATGGTTTTGCAGGCCGATGCGGCGCATGCAGATGGGCTTGCCGGGGCGTATCTGGCGGCGCGGGCGGCGACATTGGATAGCGATTTTCAGGCCTCGGCAGATTATTACAATCGGGCGTTGGTGCGCGATCCGCAGAACCCGCTGCTGATGGAGCATGTGGTCTTTGCGCGGCTGGCGCTGGGCGACGTCAAGGGGGCAGCGCCGGTTGCGAAACGCCTGTCCGAAATGGGCGCGCGCAGTCAGGTTGCCAATATCGTCATGACCGCGAGTCTGGTGATGGCCGAGGACTACCAGACCATCATTGAGCGCGTGACCTCGCAGCAAGACGGACAATATGAAATCAACGCTCTGGTGGATGGGCTGCTGTTGGGCTGGGCGCATCTAGGGGCTGGATCGGTGAGTGATGCGCTGGCGCAGTTTGACCAACTGGGTGAGAAAGAGGGGCTGGGCCTCTTTGCGCGCTATCACCGCGCCTTGGCGCTAGCATCCGTTGGCGATTATGAAGGGGCGGAGGCGCTCTTTACCGCCGATGAGGGGCAGCTGACCAATACCTCACGCCGGGCGGTGATTGCGCGGCTTGAGATCCTGTCTCAGCTGGGCCGCAACGAGCAGGCGCTGGAGGTTCTTTCCGAGGCTTTCAGTGGACAGCTGGATCCGGGCCTGGCGGCCATGTCAACGCGGCTGAAAGACGGTGAAACCCTGCCGTACGCGCTGGCCGCCACACCGCAACAGGGCATTGCCGAAGTGTTTTTCACCATGGGTGCTGCACTCAATGGTGAGATGGCGGATGATTATGTGCTGATGTATGCACGCGTCGCCGCGGCGCTGCGTGAAGATCACGTGGATGCGCTGCTGCTGGCAGCTGAGTTGTTTGACCAATTGGGCCGCTATACGCTGTCGATTGATCTCTACAAACAGGTGCCACGCGATCATCCCGATTACCACGCGGCTGAACTGGGCCGGGCTGAGGCCCTGCGTCGTGCAGCCAAGCCGGATGCTGCCGCAGAGGTGTTGCAGCAGTTGGCGCGTGATTTCCCAAATGAGGTGCCGGTTCATACCAATCTGGGTGACCTTCTGCGCCAGCAGGAAGATTATAGCGGCGCGGTCGCCGCCTATGATACCGCGCTGGATCTACTGGGTGAGAGCGTCGAGGGGCGCTGGTTCCTGCTCTATGCCCGCGGAATCTGTCACGAGCGGCTGAAGAACTGGGAGCAGGCGGAGGCCGATTTCCGCGCGGCCTTGGATATTCGCCCCGATCAACCCCAGGTGCTGAATTATCTTGGCTATTCGCTGGTGGAAAAGCAGATCAAACTGGATGAGGCCCTCTCGATGATCGAGCGCGCTGTCGCAGCACGGCCTGATGCGGGCTATATCGTCGATAGCCTTGGTTGGGTCCTTTATCGACTGGGGCGCTATGAAGAGGCGGTTGGCCATATGGAGACTGCCGTTGAGCTGATGCCGGTGGATCCGGTGGTGAATGATCATCTTGGCGATGTTTACTGGGCCGTTGGTCGGGCCCGTGAGGCTGAATTCCAGTGGAAGCGGGCGCTGTCCTTCATCGACCCGGAGGACACTGACAGCGAGGCCGACCCAGAGCGTATTCGCCGCAAACTGGACGCCGGGCTGGATGCTGTGCTTGCGGAAGAGGGTGCAGCGCCGTTGAAGGTTGCCCATGACGGTTGAGGCCTTTGCCCCGGCCAAGATAAATCTGACCCTGCATGTGACTGGCCAGCGCGCAGATGGCTATCACCTCCTTGATTCGCTGGTGGTTTTTGCTGATATCGGTGACCGGATCACGGTTGCTGTGTCGGATCAGCGATCGCTGCAGGTGACCGGGCCGATGGCAGCAGGCGTGCCGGTGGATGCCAGCAATCTGATGATGAAGGCCGCAGCGTTGATGGATCCTGCGCGGGGTGCTGCGCTGTCACTGGAGAAAAACCTGCCGCCCGCATCTGGTATTGGCGGTGGGTCCTCTGATGCGGCGGCGACTCTTCGGGCACTTGCGGAACTGTGGGGGCTGCCCATGCCGGGTACGCAGGATGTTCTGCCGCTGGGTGCCGATGTGCCGGTCTGCATGTCGCCGGGCACGCAGCGGATGCGCGGGATCGGTGAGCGGCTGGACGGTCTGCCGCCGCTGCCAGACTGCGCGATTGTGCTCATCAATCCGGGCGTGTCTGTTGCCACGCCTGCGATTTTCCGCGCGATGGGCAAACGGGACAACCCTGCCATGCCTGCCGAACTGCCGACCTGGGACACAGTTGGGAATTTGGCGGTATGGCTCAAGACACAGCGCAACGACCTTCAGCCGCCAGCGATCCGATTGGAGCCGGTGATTGGAGAGGTTCTGAAAGCGTTGTCTGAGACGGCGCCCCTGTATCACGCCATGTCTGGTTCGGGCGCGACCTGCTATGGTCTCTACCCAACAGAGGCAGAGGCGCAGGCCGCCGCAGACCATTTGCGGGTGGTGCATCCTGCGTGGTGGGTGCGCGCGGGGCGTTTGCTGGCCTGAGGCCCTGATACCGAAAAGCCAGCGCATGGGCGCTGGCTTCGTTTTGGCGAAATCACCACTTTATTTTTGCGATATCAGGCGAGCCGGGCCACCACGTAATCGGCCAGATCATGCAGCATCTGGCGGATTGGGTCATCGGGCAGCGCGGTCAATGCATCCTGCGCTTTTGCCACCCAGTCCATGGCGTCGCGGCGAGTTGCGGTCAGGGTGTCGTATTTGTCCATCAGCGCCAGTGCGTGATCCAAATCGCCCTCGTCCTGGCGCCCTTTCTCAATAGTCCGGACCCAGAATGCACGCTCCTCTGCGGTGGCCTGCGCCACGGCCTTGATCACGGGCAGGGTCAGCTTGCGTTCGCGGAAATCATCACCGACGTTCTTGCCCGTCGCGGCGCTATCACCTTGATAGTCCAAAAGATCATCTGCGATCTGAAAGGCGATTCCGAGGGCGTCACCATAGGCAAAGAGGGCATCAACCTGCGGCTCAGGCGCGCCTGCGACAACACCACCAGCCTGCGTAGCTGCTGAGAACAATGCCGCGGTTTTGCCCCGCACAACCTGAAGGTAGATGTCCTCGTCCGTGGCCAGATCACTGGCAGCGGTCATTTGCAGGACTTCACCTTCGGCGATGGTGGCAGAAGCATTGGCGAGGATGTCGAGAACCCGCAGCGATCCCGTTTCCACCATCAACTGAAAGCTGCGGGCAAACAGGTAGTCGCCGACCAAGACGGAACTTTTGTTGTCCCAGAGGAGGTTTGCCGTCGGGCGACCGCGGCGCTGGCCGCTTTCGTCCACTACATCGTCATGCAGCAAGGTGGCAGTGTGGATGAACTCCACAGTGGCTGCCAGTTTCACATGGTTGTCGCCGCTGTAACCACAGAGGCGCGCTGCTGCGAGCGTCAGCATCGGGCGCAGACGTTTGCCGCCGGCCTCAACCAGATGGGCCGTCACTTCTGGAATGCGCGGGGCGTGTTTGGACGCCATCCGGGTCTGGATCAGCGTATTCACCGCTGCCATTTCGTCGCTGAGTGTCGCGGCCAGCATATCATGCGGCTTTTGCGTCAGGATTTGATTCATTGTTTTCCCGCTTGCAAGGCTCGACAAGGCGCGGGCCTTGCCCTTAGATCCATCCCTATGAAGGAACTTTTGCGCAGCACCGACCCAACCATTATGGCCTTTGCCACCGCCCTTCTTGAGGGTGAGGATATAGACTGCTTTCAAATGGACGTAAATATGAGCATCCTTGAAGGCGGCATCGGAATCTTCCCCCGCAGGCTGATGGTGCGCAGCGATGATCATGCCGCTGCCGAGCGCGTGATGCGCGACAATGATATTCCGTTGCGCTGATGCCCGGCTTTGACGACGCGGCGCTTAGTCAGGATGCCTTCCTGGGGGGGGAAGTGCAGCTGTTGCAGCCAAAACAGGGATATCGTGCCGGCGTGGACCCGGTGTTGCTGGCTGCGGCTGTCCCTGCACGCCCTGGTGACCGGGTGCTGGAGCTGGGTTGCGGTGGTGGGCCGGGCCTGCTGTGTCTGGCGGCACGGGTGCCGGACCTGAAGCTGACCGGCGTGGAGCTGCAAGCCGACTATGCGGATCTGGCGCGACGCAATGCCGCGCTGAACTCTGTCGATATGACCGTGGTTGAAGCGGATCTGGCAGAGTTGCCGATGGATCTGCGGCAGCAGCAATTTGACCAGGTGATCGCCAACCCGCCCTATTACCGCGCAGGCGCGCACAGCCCCGCGCAGGATGTCGGGCGGCAAATTGCGCTGGGTGGCGCAACCGAATTGAACGTCTGGTTCGACACGGCTGCGCGGCGTCTCTCTCACAAAGGGTATCTTCATATGATCCAGCGGGCCGATCGCCTGCCGGAAATGCTGGGGGCCTGTCTGGGACGTTTGGGATCGCTTGAGGTTCTGCCATTGGCCGCCCGTGTGGGCCGGAGCGCTGAGCTTGTTCTGCTGCGCGCGCGCAAGGGCGGACGCGCGGGTTTCAAGCTACATGCGCCACTGATCCTGCATGATGGTGAGGCGCATCTGTGTGATGCGGAGAGCTACCGGCCGGATATCCGGGCGGTCCTTCGGGACGGATGTGCGCTGCCCTGGCCCCGCTGAAATTTCCGGATGATTCGTGAAAAATCCGGGCCTCATTAGGCGGGTCCCTGCCGAAATGACGGTTTCATGACAAAATATATGCTTCTGCAGCGTGACAGGGCAATATTCTTGTGTTCCACTCAGTTTGTACGCAACACGCTCAAAGAAGGAGGAATGACATGAGCCTCAGCTCGCATCTCACCGAACTTAAGAAGAAGCACGAGCACCTGAGCATGGAAGTCGAACACGCGCAACGTTCGCCCGCGACAGACGGGCTAAGTATCGCGTCGATGAAGAAGCAGAAACTAAAGCTGAAAGAAGAAATTGAACGCCTCTCGACGGAGGAGCTAGCCGTCTGAGGGGCACCTTGTCTCCCGTGTGACCTGCGGCCCCACCGCTGCGGTACCGGGAGCTTGAAAGTAGGATGTGAGGGGGTCATCAGCGCGGCTGGTGACCCCTTTTCGATTGCACCCGCTAGGACAGACCTCTGTTGGCGCGGGCGGCAATAACAGCTCCACCCGTGATCAGGCAGGCTGCAATGGCCAGCGTCCAGGTGGCAGGGGCAATTCCGACCAGCACCAGGATCAGGGTTGAGAGAAGCGGCGCCGCATATGAGCTGGTGCCCAGCAATTGGATGTCGCCCTGTTTCACACCGATGTCCCAGACGTAGAACGCCAGCCCAACCGGGCCCAACCCCAGCGCCAGTGTTGCGCCCCAACCTGCGATGCCAATTGGCCACTGGCTGTCCTCGAGCGCGAAATGCAGCAGCCAGGAGGCCACGGCCGTGATCAGACAGAACACGGCAACGGTGCTGGTGGGCGCGGTCCCGAGCCGCCGCGCCAGAACGGAATAGCCGGACCAGGTCAAGGCGCAGAGCAGCGCCAGCGCGTATCCCGGAAGGGCAGCGGCATCAAACTTCGCGCCGCCGCCGGTGATTATGGCGGCGGCCCCTGCAAACCCCAAAATAGCCCCGAAGAGATGTCCGGCCCGCAGGGTCTCACCAGGCAACAGGCCGGAGAACAGCACGATCAGCAATGGCCAGAGGTAGGCGATCAATCCGGCCTCAGCGGCGGGGGCCAGCCGCAGGGCAGAAAAATAGAGCGCGTGATAACCAAAGAGGCCCAGACTGCCAAAGAGGTAGACCCGCCAAGACACCGCCCGCAATGCGGTAAGGCCGCCACTGCGCCAGCACCAGACCAGCCCCAGCGAACCGCCGATGGTGAAGCACAGCGCATTCAACAACAGTGGCGGGGTTGGGGCCGTGCCAACGGTGAAAACCGCCAGCAGAGACCAAAGCAACACAGCGATAAATCCGATGGCGGTTGCGCGATTTCTGCTCATGTAAGGCTGTCCACGGAGACGATGGTCAATCCTTCGGATACTTCAGCCGTCTTTTCGATCTCGGCGAGGATCCAATCTCGGAAGGCGACAATTTGCGGGCGGTTCTCGGCTCCCTTCTGGCACAGAAAGCTAAAGCGGGCCTTGCCTGTTAATGCCGTTCTGAACGGTGCAACCAGCCGTCCTTCGGCGATGTCCTTTACCACCAGCGCACGTCTTCCCAAGGCCACTCCGGCACCGGCCAACGCCGCGTCTACCGCGTGATCGGCGTTGCTGAAGCGCGCGCCATGGGTCGGGATGAACTCCTCGCCCATCATCTTGAACCAAGCTGCCCAATCAAGTTGTGGTGACATGAAATTCAGTGAATCATCATGTATCAACGGCGCATCCTTCAGCGCAGTGACAGTGGGGTATTGCCTGGCGATCTCCGGCGTCATCACCGGCATGACCCATTCGACCGGAAGCGGCATCGAATAGACACCCGGGTAGGGCCCATAGCCAAAGCGGATGGCCACATCCACGTCGTCACGCATCAAGTCAACCCGGCGCAGGCTGGCGGAAAACCGAAGATCAATCTCCGGATGGGCGCGGGCAAATTCATAGAAACGCGGGGCCAGCCATTTGGCAGTGAAGGCAGGGCCGGCGGTAACCGTCAACGCGCCGTCGTCTTGCAGGCGCAGGGCCGTGCGCCACGCGGCGGTCAGAGCCTGGAACCCATCGGATGTTCCTGGCGCAAGGGCGGTTCCTGCGGCGGTCAGCTCCACTGCGCGGTTTAGCCGACGAAACACCGGTGTGCCCAAATGCTCTTCAAGTGATTTTATCTGGAACGACAACGCGGCGGGCGTCACGTTGAGCTCCTGCGCAGCCCGGGCAAAGGACATGTGGCGGGCAGCTGCCTCAAAGGCACGTAGGGCGGTCAGTGGGGGAAGGCGGTCCGGCATTTGACATCAGTAATACTTAACTGAAGCCGTGAAAAGTCTCGTTTGTCGCTTTTGCAAGAAAGGTCCATATTGAGGTCAAGTTAGCAACACTGATCTGAATGGAGGCCGAAACGATGGAATATTCTGCCAATAGTACCGTGAAACTGGCCATGCAGCGCGCGCATGAAGAGCGCGGTCAGGTCCTTCGCGCACTCTGGGCGCGTTTATTTACATCCCGCCGTATTGGCCGAGTGGGTGCAGGGGTTTCCCGCTGGGCATAGCGCGCATGTCCTTACGGGATTGGAAAAGGGCCGGCCCGTAGGACCGGCCCTTGCCGTTTTTGGCTTTCTGGGTCTCAGACGAAGAACTGCGCGCCGTTTGCCGAGATGGTTGAGCCGTTGATGAAGCCTGAGTCCTCCGACGCGAGGAAGGCGACACAGCGGGCGATTTCCTCGGGTTCACCCAAGCGGCCTGCCGGGATCTGACCGATGATCGATTCGCGGACTTTCTCGGGAACAGCCATCACCATCTCAGTTGCGATATAGCCGGGGCAGATGGCATTTGCGGTGATGCCGGCACGGGCGCCTTCTTGGGCCAGAGATTTCACGATGCCAAGGTCACCGGCTTTGGTAGCGGCATAGTTCACTTGCGCAAACTGGCCCTTTTGTCCGTTGATTGAGGAAATCACGATGACGCGACCGAATTTGCGCTCACGCATGCCGGGCCAGATCGGGTGCACGGTGTTGAACACACCGGTGAGATTGGTGTCGATCACCTGCTGCCACTGTTCCGGCGTCATCTTGTGGAACGGGGCGTCGCGGGTGATGCCGGCATTGGCGACCACGATGTCGATGGGGCCGATATCCGCTTCGACCTTGGCGATACCGGCAGCGCTATCCTCATAGCTGGCAACGTCCCACTTGTAGGTCTTGATGCCGGTCTCTTCGGTGAACTTTGCCGCCGCTTCATCATTGCCGGCATAGGTCGCCGCCACCGTGTAACCCTCCGCCTTCAGCGCCTGAGAGATTGCTGCGCCGATGCCGCGAGAGCCGCCGGTGACGAGTGCGTTACGTGCCATGGAATAGTCCTCCGTTATTTGACTTGGTAATCTTGCTACTATTTTGTTTTGAATTACGCAATTATATTGCGTGCGGAAAATCTCTTCTTATGTCGACATTGAGGTGAACGTCGCGTCGCCTTGCTCCGCAAAGATATCGCAAAATATGCCAGAGATAGAAAAGGGCGCCACCGGGGCGCCCTTGATATGGTCAGCAGTCTGCGCCTCAGGGGCGCTCCACACACATGGCGACACCCATGCCGCCACCGATACAAAGGGTTGCCAGCCCTTTTTTGGCGTCGCGCCGCTTCATTTCGAATAGCAGGGTGTTGAGGACGCGGCATCCAGAAGCCCCGATCGGGTGACCAATGGCGATGGCGCCGCCGTTGACGTTCACGATTGCCGGGTCCCAGCCCATGTCCTTGTTCACGGCGCAGGCCTGCGCTGCGAAGGCTTCGTTCGCCTCCACCAGATCAAGGTCATCAACGGACCAGCCTGCCTTTTCCAGTGCTTTGCGGGAGGCGTAGATCGGGCCGACACCCATGATCGACGGATCCAGCCCGGCGGTGGCATAGGAGGCAATCCGCGCCAGAGGCTCAATGCCGCGCTTTTCGGCGTCATCCGCACTCATCAGCAGAGTGGCAGCGGCACCGTCATTGAGGCCGGAGGCATTGGCGGCGGTGACCGAACCATCCTTGGCGAAGGCCGGGCGCAGTTTTTGCATGGCTTCGATGGTGGCGCCGTGGCGGATGTATTCATCCTGATCCACAACGATATCGCCCTTGCGCGTCTTGACCGTAAAGGCTGCGATTTCATCAGCAAATTTGCCCGCCTTCTGAGCCGCTTCGGCCTTGTTCTGGCTGGCAACGGCGAACTCATCCTGCATCTCGCGGGAAATCTGCCATTTTTCGGCAACATTCTCAGCGGTCTGGCCCATGTGGTAGCCGTTAAAGGCGTCCCAAAGACCATCGCGGATCATGGTGTCGATATAGCTCATATCGCCCATCTTGTGACCGGCACGCAAATTTGCAGCATGCGGCGAGAGCGTCATATTTTCCTGACCGCCGGCGCAGACGATAGCAGCGTCGCCCAGCTGAATGTGCTGAGCGGCCAAGGCCACGGCCCGCAACCCCGATCCGCAGACCTGGTTGAGACCCCAAGCTGCGGATTCCTGAGGGAGCCCAGCGTTGATATGTGCCTGACGGGCTGGGTTCTGTCCCTGCGCTGCCGTCAATACTTGGCCCAGAATGGTTTCTGAGACTTCGGATTTGTCGATCCCGGCGCGTTCTACGACAGCTTCCAGCACCGCAGCGCCGAGATCATGAGCGGGGGTCTTGGCGAATGCGCCACCAAAGCTGCCGACGGCGGTGCGCGCGGCGGATGCAATTACTACATTGGTCATCAGTTAGGGTCCTCTGCCATTCATCGTCCCGGGAGGCCAACTGAGCAGGCCGCTTTTCGCAGCCGCAGCAACCGGGATCCCCCTGCCTTTTCTAAATAAGGCCGTGTATCTCGCTGCAGGTGCAGCACGCACAAGGTGTCCCACAGGGAGAGCCTGTGTCAATCAATACTATGGCGAATATACTGTGACAGGCCCGGGCATTTGCCAAGCGATCAATTCGACGCTGCCTTGCGGCGATCCGCGCAGGCGGGATCCGGCCATTTCTGGCATGGTGGTGGATGGCAGTTTGGCGGCGCTCAGGAGGCGCGGCTGTTTTCCCGCAGCTCCTCTAGCCAAGGCGGGCTGACAGAAGGGGCGCCAAATAGATACCCTTGCAGGCAATCGACCCCAATCGAGATCAGAAATTCTGCGTCGGCCGGGCTTTCGACGGATTCGGCAACGACGAGCATATCAAACTGCTTTGCGATCCCGACCAGTGCGCGGACCACTGCCTGATTGTCATGGCTGGCATGGATGTTGCGCACAAACTGCCCGTCGATTTTCACCGCATCAAAGAAGAATTGCCGGAAGTAGCTGACAGCGGTTGCCCCGGCACCGAAATTATCAAGCGCGAAGGCGATGCCATGTTTCTGCATCCGGTCAATGAAATCGATCACAAGCTCAGGCGTCGCCATCGCGGACGCTTCGCTGATCTCAAGCATCAGACGCTCACCCAGTGTGAGATCTTTCTTCAGGTGGCGTTCCAGAACCCGCATCCAGCGCCGATAACCGATAGATCGCGCTGACATGTTGATCGAGAGCCGGATATTCGGGCTGCGCGCGAGCGCCTTCAGACCGTGTTCCAGTGCGAGGCAATCCAGTTCGCGGCCTTCCTCCTTATCCTCGACCAGTGGCATGAATTCACGTGCAGGGATCACACGACCGGTCGAGTCCAGCACACGAATATACCCCTCGTAAAAGGCAACGCCCTGCGGCGGCATGGCCTGCATGATGGGTTGATAGGCGAGCATGGTTTGGTTGTGGCGAATCGCATCGCTGACCATGTCGAGAGTTGACCGATCGCGTGAGACGACCGCAGAGGTCAGGGGATTTTCCCCGCCTTCCGGCATGTCGGCCATGACCTGTTGCTTCTTCTTCACGGGTGTATCCCTTGGCACTGGCGTGGTCTGATCAATATGGATCAGGCTGCACCTTGGCGCAAAAGCGTTGCGCTTGCATTAAAGGGACAATTTTACCCAAATTGAGGGGCGGTGCTCAGGTCTTGTCAAACCCGGCGCTGCCAATGTCCTCCGGATGGCGATGCAGATGTTTGGCGCGGATCGTCTCGGAGCTGTCGCGACTGCCATCGTGGCTATACCCAGGGGGCGCAACGGCGTAGAGCAGTCGCTGCCGCAACGTCAGGCCCGGCTGTGTCATGTCTTTGAAAATGCTGACCCATTCGTGAAAAGCCACACGCAGCGGGTTAAAGGTGCCGATGTTGTGGACCAGACCATAATCCGGACGGTCGTGATCCTGTTCGGGAACGAAGGTGCCAAACATCTTGTCCCAGATAATGAAGACGCCGGCATAGTTGCAATCGAGATAGCGTGGATTGCGCCCATGATGGGCACGGTGGTGACTGGGCGTGTTCATCACCGCCTCAAACCAGCGGGGCATGCGGTCAATTGCTTCGGTGTGGATCCAAAACTGATAGACCAGATTAATCCCCCCGACGAAAAGCACCATGGCCGGGTGAAACCCCAGCAGAACCAGAGGCGCGCGCACCACCATCATGAAGGTGAAGGTGCCGGTCCACGTCTGCCGCAGTGCCGTAGTCAGGTTGTAGTGCTGGCTGGAGTGATGATTGACATGGCTGGCCCAGACCCAGCGCACCCGATGCCCAAACCGATGCACCCAGTAGTAGCGCAGGTCATCAAGAACGAAACACAATGCAATCACCCAGACCGAGGTGCCGAGGTCCAGCGGCGTAATCTGCCACAGCAGCGTGAAGAACGCCCAAGCGATGAAACCGAGGGCAATGCCTGAGGCAACGCTGCCGGCCCCCATCACCAGAGAGGTGACAGCATCCCGGGTTTCATAGCGCCCACCCCGCCGCTTGATCGCGATCCAGAGAAACTCAGCCAGAATGGCCGCGATGAAAAAGGGAACGGCCCATTGCGTGACATCAGGGTAGGAGATCGTATCAGGCATGTGTCTGGTCTCTCTGTTCTGTGGCGGTCGGGGGCTGTGAGGTGGCGCTTGCGGCCAGGATCCGGCGGCGCCAGCCCTCGCGTTCCTTATCGGACAGGTGCAGCATCACAGATGGGGTGGCGAAATCGGCAAATCTAACCCGGAGCCCTTTGGGGTGATCCATCAGGCTGCACCCGGCAAGCGGGCGGGCGATTGTGTCGGCACCAAAACACCAGACCAAACCAAGCCCCGTATCTGTGTCGATCAGGGCCGCATGGCCAAGAGTGCTTGGCTGGGCATCGAGGATCCGGGAGTCGGGATCGTGGCGGGCCCATGCCCTAGCAGCCGTCTCGCGCGTCATGAGTACCGGCGCGGACCGGCCAGTAAAATGTAGCAGAATAGCTATGACAATAATGCCGACCAGCACCATTGCGATCAGGATCTCCAGCGGCATCATATCCTCCCTGCCGCCGAGATTGGCGGCAGGGGCGCGGTCCTGTCAAAGGTGGCGTAGGGTCAACCGGCCTGCCGTTGTCGCAGGCAGGCCGCTCGGCAAGCGATTGCTCTGAGTGTCAATCAGAGGCCATCAGCGCCTGAATGATGGCTTTGGCGCTGTCAGAGTTCCATTCGGCGTCGCCGCGCAGTCGGGCGATTTCTTCGCCCTCGCGGTTGAGCAGAACGGTAATCGGCAAACCCAACACCGCCATTTCACGCGCTACGGCCTGCCGGGGATCCTGATGACGGGGGAGATTGGTGATGCCGGTATCGTCAAAGAACTTCTGGATACCGGCAGGCGAGTTGCGACCGGTGGCAAGCGTCAGCACCTCGAAATCGTCACCGCCAAATTCCTCTTGCAGCTCTGACAGCTGGGGCATCTCCTTGCGGCAGGGCGCGCACCAGGTGGCCCAGAAGTTCAGCAGCACGATCTTGCCTTTGTAATCCCCCAGCGTTGCGGAGCCAGCGCCGTCTGCCAGCTGAAACTCTGCGCTGGACACAGGTTTCGGGGCGCTATGGAGCACCAGTTTTTTCATGTCGCCCTGTCGCATATCCGCGAGCGCCACCGGGTCGGCGGCCAAGGCGGCATTTGCACCCAAGGTCAGGGCCATATAAAGGGAAAGCTGACGTAACAGACGCATATTATCTCCGGGGTTCCACACCATGACAGATCAATCCTCGAACCAGATGTGGGGCGGCCGCTTTGCCGCTGGCCCGGACGCGATCATGGAGGCGATCAACGCCTCGATCGGGTTCGACAAGCGGATGGCAGCGCAGGACATTGCCGGCTCCAGGGCCCATGCGGCGATGTTGGCCGCGACAGGCGTTATTACGGATAATGATGCTGAGGCCATTCGGGAAGGGCTGCTCACCGTTTTGTCAGAGATCGAGGGCGGAACTTTTCAGTTTTCCACCGCCCTGGAAGACATCCACATGAATGTGGAGGCCCGCCTGAAGGAGGTCATCGGAGAGCCTGCAGGCCGTCTGCACACGGGCCGCAGCCGCAATGACCAGGTGGCGACCGATTTTAAACTCTGGGTGCGCGACCAGCTGGACGCAGCCGAAAGCGGCCTTCTGGCGCTGATCCGCGCGCTTCTGTCGCAGGCTGAGGTAGGCGCCGATTGGGTGATGCCGGGCTTCACCCATCTGCAAACCGCGCAGCCGGTAACCTGGGGCCACCACATGATGGCTTATGTGGAAATGTTCGGCCGTGATTTGTCCCGCGTGCGCGACGCACGCAAGCGCATGAACGAATCGCCGCTGGGCGCGGCAGCCCTGGCAGGCACTTCCTTCCCGATCGACCGGGAGATGACGGCAAAGGCGCTGGGGTTTGACCGCCCGGCGGCCAACTCGCTGGACGCGGTTTCCGACCGCGACTTCGCGCTGGAGTTCCTGTCCTGTGCCTCGATCTGCGCCATGCACCTCAGCCGCTTTGCCGAAGAGCTGGTGATCTGGTCCTCGGCGCAGTTCCGTTTCGTGACCCTCAGCGACCGGTTCTCCACCGGCTCATCCATTATGCCGCAGAAGAAGAACCCGGACGCGGCCGAGCTGATCCGCGCCAAGGTGGGCCGCATTTTCGGTGCCAATACCGCGCTGATGATGGTGATGAAGGGGCTGCCGCTAGCCTATTCCAAGGACATGCAGGAAGACAAGGAACAGGTTTTCGACGCTGCCGATAACTGGATGCTGGCGCTGGCGGCGATGGAAGGCATGGTCAAGGACATGACCGGCAACCGCGAATCTTTGGCCGCCGCCGCAGGGTCTGGTTTTTCCACAGCGACTGACCTCGCAGACTGGATGGTGCGGGTGCTGAAGGTGCCGTTCCGCGACGCCCACCACGTGACCGGGACGCTTGTGGCGATGGCCGAGAGCCGTGGTTGCGACCTGCCGGACCTGACGCTGGCGGACATGCAGGGCGTTCACGAAGGCATCACCGAAGACATCTTCTCTGTGCTTGGCGTCGAAAATTCGGTAAACTCGCGCATGTCTTATGGCGGCACGGCACCGGCGCAGGTCCGCGCGCAGATCGCCCGCTGGCAGGATGTCCTGTCCGATTGACGGCAGCAAGGTTGCGGTCAGAAGGCGAAACCCGACCGCAACCGCCCAACTGAGTAGAGGCCAACGTCGAAAGAGGTCACCATGGCAAAACCCGTTTTGATCCTATGTGCGCTGGCAGCCTGCGCTGGACTGGCAGCCTGCGGTGTTGACGGCGAACCGGTGCGCCCCTCTCTGAACGCAGGCGTCGGTGTTTCCAGCAGCGGTGTGCACGCAGGCGGCAGCCTTGGTCTGCACAAGGGGCCGCTCAGCGTTTATCTTGGCGTGTGATGCAGCGCGGAATCATTTGATCCGCGCCCCGGTTCTGGTCTAAGCGCGATCTATGGATCATTTTCTCTATCGTGACGGCGCGCTTTACGCCGAAGATGTGCCGGTGGCCGAGATCGCGGCCGCTGTGGGCACCCCGTTCTACCTGTACTCCACCGCGACGCTGCTGCGCCACTTCCATCTCTTCGATGACGCGCTGAAGGGGATGGATCATCTGGTCTGCTACGCGATGAAGGCCGCCAGCAATCAGGCGATCCTGAAGACGCTGGCACAGGCCGGAGCGGGCATGGATGTGGTGAGCCAGGGCGAATATCTGCGCGCGAAGGCTGCCGGGGTACCGGGCGACAGGATCGTGTTTTCGGGCGTCGGCAAGACGCAGGACGAGATCCGCACCGCACTTAGCGGCGGCATTCGCCAGTTCAACGTCGAATCCGAGCCGGAAATGGATGTGATCAACGCCGTGGCGCTGGAGCTGGGCGTGGTGGCGCCTATCACCGTGCGTGTGAACCCTGATGTTGATGCCAAAACTCACGCCAAGATTGCCACCGGAAAATCCGAGAACAAATTTGGCATCCCGATTGCCCGCGCGCGCGAGGTCTATGCCCGCGCCGCCAGCCTGCCGGGGCTGAAAGTGATCGGCATCGATGTCCACATCGGATCGCAACTGACCGAGTTGGCCCCGTTTGAACTGGCCTATCAGAAGGTGGCGGAGCTGACCGAACAGTTGCGCGCTGACGGGCATGATATCCACCGGCTGGATCTCGGCGGTGGCTTGGGCATTCCCTACACCCGCTCCAATGATACACCGCCGCTGCCGGTTGAATATGGTGCCATGGTGCAGCGCACATTGGGGCACCTTGGGTGTGAGATTGAGATTGAACCGGGGCGTCTTATCGCGGGCAACGCGGGGATCATGGTGAGCAAGGTGATCTATGTGAAATCCGGGGAAGACCGGGATTTCCTGATCATTGACGGTGCGATGAATGATCTGATCCGCCCCGCGATGTATGAGGCATATCATGATATCGTCCCGGTCATCGAACCGGGGGCCGGGATCGAACAGCGGGCCTATGACATTGTTGGCCCGGTCTGCGAAACCGGCGATACCTTTGCCCGCCATCGCGATATGCCGCCACTTGAGGCGGGGGATTTGGTCGCCTTCCGCAGTGCAGGTGCTTATGGGGCGGTGATGGCCAGCGAATATAATTCGCGTCCGCTCATCCCCGAAGTCCTGGTGCACGGGGATCAATTCGCGGTTATCCGCCGACGTCCGGACTTTGACGAAATGATAAACCGCGATACCATCCCTGAGTGGCTCTGACGGGTTTCGCGGCATCTGGCGCGGCGCAGGGCCAGACGGAGGCGCCGCCCGCATGGTGAAGACCCCCAAGTTCCGCCGCAAGGCTGACGACAGATCTGCAACCGCGCCCGGTTCTCCGGGGCGCGATAGGGCAGATTCCGGGCGTCCATGGGGGGCAGGTGGCGGCGAGGCGATCCGAGATTCGACATCATCTGGCCTGCAACTCTCTGATCCGCGTTTGGCGCGATTGCGCTGGTCCCTGCGATTGACGTGGCTTGGCCTGCTGTCGGAACGGCTGGTGCGCGCCTTCTGGCCCTTGTCCTCTCTGGTGATGCTGGCGCTTGCCGCGATGATGCTTGGCCTCCATGAGGAGCTGCCGGTGGAGCTGGTCTGGGTCGGCGCGGTTGTGCTGGTCCTCGCCGCTGCGGCAGCGTTTGTTTTTGGGGTCTGGCGCTTTACTTGGCCTCGTCTGTCGGACACTCTGGCGCGATTGGATATGACGGTTCCCGGACATCCGATTGCGGCACTGCTGGATGCGCAGGCTATTGGTTCTGATGACCCTGCATCGCAAGCGCTCTGGCAGGCGCACCAGCAGCGGATGCAGGCCCGCGCCGCTGCGGCCAAAGCTCCGAAACCCAATCTCTCCGTTGCGCGTGCGGATCCGTTTGCGCTGCGCTATCTGGCGATGTTGGCGCTGGCGGTGGCAGTGTTGTTCGGCTCCATCTGGCGGGTCGGCACCCTTGGCGAGATCACCCCCGGCGCGGTTGCGGCTGCCACGGGACCGACCTGGGAAGGCTGGATCGAGCCGCCACGCTACACTGGGCTTCCGGTGCTCTATCTCAATGATCAGACGGAGACTGCACTGAACCTGCCGGAGAACAGCCGCCTTACCCTGCGATTTTATGGTGAGGTCGGCGATCTGACGCTGGACGAGACCATTTCCGGACGTGTCGGTGACCTGCCGTCTGCCGCTGCCGCCGAACAGAGTTTTGAGATTACCCGTGACGGCACGCTCGCGATCAACGGTCCAGGCGGACGCAGTTGGGATGTCACGCTGCTCAAGGATCAGCCTCCGAGCATTGCCATCATCGGTGACCCGACGCTTGAACCCGATGACACCACATCGCTGGCCTATACCGCGAGCGATGACTACGGCGTCGCTGGCGGGCAGGTGGAGGTTTCACTGGATATGGACGCGCTGGATCGTCGTCACGGATTGGCGGTGACGCCGGATGCGCGTGATCCGATTGTGCTGGACCTGCCGCTGCCACTGAGCGGCGATCGCCGTGCGTTTGATGAACAGATGATTGAGACCTTTGCCAAGCATCCCTGGGCGAATATGCCGGTCACCTACCGGATGGTTGCACAGGATGCCGCTGGTCAGGAGGCCAAGGCCGAACCGCTGAGCGCGCCGCTTGTGACCCGTCGCTTCTTTGATCCTATGGCCGCTGCGGTAGCAGAGCAGCGGCGCGATCTCCTCTGGGCGCGCGCCAATGCGCCAAGGGTGGCGCAAATTCTGCGCACCCTGTCGACCTACCCGGCTGAGGTGTTTCGCGATCACGGTGATTACCTTCGCCTACGTACCATTTTGCGCCGACTTGAGCAGCATAGCACGGCAGGCACTTTGGGGCCGGACCAGCAGGAAGATCTTGCTGAGGCGCTCTGGGATCTGGCTGTTCAGCTTGAAGAGGGAGATGTCGGAGATGCCATGGCGCGGATGCAACGGGCGCAGGAGCAGCTGAGCCAGGCGATGCGGGATGGCGCCAGCGAGGAAGAGATTGCCCGCCTGATGCAGCAGCTGCGCGATGCGACGCAGGACTATCTGCGCCAGTTGCAGCGGCAGGCACAAGAGCAGGGTAATCAGGGCGAGCAGCAGGGCGCCCCGGATGAGAACGCGATGCAGTTGAGCCAGCAGGACTTGCAGGCGATGATGGACCGGATTCAGGAGCTGATGGAACAGGGTCGCATGGCCGAGGCTGAACAGGCGCTGCGCGAGTTCCAGCAGATGATGGAGAACATGCGCGTGACCGAGGGGCAGCAAGGGCAGGATGGGTCTCCCGGTGAGCAAAGCATGGACGGGCTGGCCGATACCCTGCGCGAACAGCAGGGCTTGTCAGATCAGGCCTTCCGCGACTTACAGGAGCAATTCAACCCCGGCGCCCGTCGTGGCGAAAGCGAAGGCAACGAAGGACGCAATGGCGGTCTGGGCCGTGGACAGTCCCATGAGGGCGGACAGGGCAATCAAGGGGGGCAGGGCGACCGACCGGGTGCTGGTACTCCCGGCGGGGAGCGACAGCCCGGCCAGGGGGGGCAGGGGCAGCGCGCACCTGACGCCGAAGGGGGGCAGAGCGGTGGCGATGCAGCCCAGTCGGGTGGGCGTCGTGGCCTCGGTGGTTCCCTTGCAGATCGCCAGCAGGCCCTCAGGGATCAGCTGCGTGCGCAGCGCAACGGTCTGCCATTGGGCAATGGCGAAGGGGATCAGGCGACGCGGGATGCTTTGGATGATGCCGGGCGTGCCATGGACGGTGCTGAGGAGGCGCTGCGACAGGGGGATCTGGCAGAGGCCATCGACCGGCAATCCGACGCCATGGAGGCGCTGCGCGAGGGCATGCGGGCGCTTGGCGAAGCGATGGCAGAACAGCAACAGCCCGGACAGCAGCAGGGACAGGGGCGCGCCAATACCTCGGCGCAGGGCAATCGCATGGACCCGCTGGGTCGGCGCAATGGCGAGCAGGGGGACGGCGGGGTCTCGGACGGGCAGTTCAGCGAGGGTCAGGCCTATCGCCGCGCCTGGGACCTGCTGGAAGAAATTCGCCGCCGGGCCGGTGAACGCAGCCGCAGCGACACCGAACGCAGCTATCTTGAGCGGCTACTTGATCGGTTTTGATAAGGCCGGGGGCGCCACCACGTTTGGGCGTTTTCCAAGCCGGAGCGCAATAGCGTTATTGCTGCACTGTGAAGGCGCGCACCTGCATATCCAGCCACAACCGCGCGGCATCCACCTTGGCGACATAAGTGCTGAGATAGGGATCAGCCTGTGGCAGTTTCTGTGCGATCAGCGGCGCATTGTCATAGGCCATAGCAAGGGCCAGCGCGATCAGCAGGGCGAAGGCAAAGCCGCGGGCGAAGTTGCGCTTTTTCTTGGGCGGTGCTGTATCCATCGGGGGGGCGATAGGCGCTGCAGTGCCCTCACCTGAGCGCAGGGTGGAATTGATCTCATCAATATTCGGCAACAGTCCACGGCGGGATTCAGTCTCAGCAGTTGCCAGCTGCTGCGGATCCTCGCCGCGCATCCGGGCCATCTGTTCGCGGGCTTCGCGGGCACGTCGCGCCGATTCTTCCTCAGGCAGTGAATCAAGCCCCAGATCTGTCTGGGTTTGCAGAGGGCTGTTTTCAGCGGCACGCAGGTTCGCTTCGCGCTCAGCCTCTTCGCGCAGGATATCGCTGATTGCCGGATCCAGACCGCGCGCAGTGGCTGCGACGTCGGGGGCGCGATCCTCGGCTGTGTCCTCTTCGGCGGGGTGATCTTCGGACGCTGCCTCAGCGGGGGGCAGATCGGTCTCTTCGGCGATACCGTCGTCTGCGTCTTTGGTCAGCGGGTCCTGATCGGAGATATGAGATGCGGGCGTATCTGCATCCGGCGGCAGGTCAGCGAGATCCGGGCCTGCTGCTGGCGCGCTCTCAGCGTCATCTGCGTCCAGCGCACGGCCAGCCTGAAACCACGTCTGCCCGCAATTGGAACATTGCACGTCGCGGCCGTCATCAGGGATTACATCATCCGGCACCTCATACTGGGCGGCACAGTTCGGACATGTCAGTCGCATGGGTCACTCCTTGGGACCTGGGGTGGCTCCGGGGGGGTCCGGGCGGCTGTCGGCGTGTGATTGTTGAATAATCATAGGCAGTTCCGCCTTTCCACGAAAGAGCCAATCGCGTCGACCAGCGTCGACTGTTTCCAGAGGGCGCAGCATGGCAACAGCGCCGACCATTGAAACTGGTCGCACAGTCGGGCAAAACACCGGTGACCAAAAGGGGACCGCCGTGATCGAGCTGGACAATGTGGGGTACAATTACGGTGGCGGGGAACTGCTGAGCGAGGTGTCAGTACAGCTGGCGCCGGGGTCGTTCCATTTCCTGACCGGTCCGTCAGGGGCAGGTAAAACGACCCTTTTGAAACTCTGCTACGGTGCATTGACCCCAACGTCTGGCCGGGCGCGCGCTTTCAACATGGATATCAATGGTTTGGACCGTGATCAGATGGCTTATCTACGGCGGCGTATCGGCGTGGTCCATCAGGATTGCCGGTTTCTGGACCATCTGCCGGTGATCGAAAACATCGCTTTGCCGCTGACCGTATCCGGGCGCGACATCGACCAGGAAGAGGCCAATCTGAGGGAGTTGCTGAATTGGGTCGGCCTGTCGGAGCGGGCACATGCAACGCCGCCGGAGCTGTCCGGGGGCGAAAGGCAGCGCGCGGCTTTGGCCCGGTCGGTTATTCTGTCACCCGAGGTAATCATCGCGGACGAACCAACAGGCAATGTGGACTGGGAAATGTCGCAGCGACTGCTGCAATTGCTGGTGGAGCTGAACCACATGGGCAAAACGGTATTGGTGGCCACGCATGATCTGTCGCTCATCCGGGCGGCCAAAAAACAGGTGCAGGCACGGGTTCTGCGGATTTCCAACCGGCAGCTTCAGCAGGCGGGGGCAGATCTATGAATCTGGCCCGGCTGCGCAATGTGATCGTCGGAGATGCCCAGGCTGACCGCGTGGTTCCGCCAAGCGGGTTTACCGCCCAGCTGACGCTGTTTGTGTCGGGGGCGATGGCGTTTCTGGCGGTCTTTGCGCTGGCCTTGTCGCTGGCCTCGGGCCGGTTGGCGGACCGCTGGGCGGAAGAGCTCGCCCGCGCTGCAACGCTGCGAATCAACGCGCCTGCTGAGCAACGCGTCGCCCAGACCGAAGCGGCGATGACCATTCTGGAACAGACCCCGGGTGTTGCCTCCGCCCGCGCGCTCAGCCGCGAAGAACAGGCGGCACTTCTGACACCGTGGTTCGGAACCAAACTGCCGCTGGATACACTGCCAATCCCGCAGCTGATTGAGGTGATCGAAGGTGATCCGGGCTACGATGATGCAGGATTGCGATTGCGGCTGCAGGCTGAGGTGCCGGGTGCTGTTCTGGATGATCACACCCGTTGGCGCGCACCTTTGGTGGATGCGGCGCAGGCGCTGCGGCGTCTGGCATGGGTGTCAATTCTACTGATCGGCGGTGCCACTGCTGCGATGATCACCCTCGCCGCCAACGCAGCTCTTGCCGCCAATGCCCAAGTGATTGAGGTGCTGCGCCTGGTTGGCGCCTTGGACACCTATATCGCACAGGCCTTTATCCGGCGCTTTACCTTGCGCGCGCTGTTCGGGGCGGGGGTTGGTATGATGCTTGGCATGTTGGGGGTTTGGCTGATGCCCGAGGCCACGCGCGAGGGTGGGTTTCTGACCGGTCTGGGCTTTCAGGGCTGGAGCTGGCTCCTGCCGCTGTGCATTCCTTTGCTTGGCGCGCTCGTCGCCTTTGCCGCAACAACCCGTGCGGCCAACAAACGTCTTGGAGATTTGGCGTGAAAACTGCATTTCGATGGCTGCTCTCGGCCGTGTTTATGGTTCAGATCTATGTGATGATGCTGATCTTTGGTCTGGTTTTTGCGCCATGGGCTCTGGTGTCGCCGCGCGGCGCCCGCATGGCCTGCCGCAGCTATGCCGGTTATGTGTTGTGGTGCGCCCGCTGGATGCTGGGCCTGCGTACCGAGGTACGCGGCCCGGTGCCCACCGAGGAGGTGATCATCGCAGCAAAACATCAGAGTTTTCTGGATATTCTGATCATCTTTCACGCCACCCCTTCGGCCAAGTTCATTATGAAGCGCGAGTTGCTGTGGACACCGATCATCGGCATCTATGCCAAGCGATTGGGTTGCGTGCCGGTCAACCGCGGTAAGAAAGGCAATGCCATTGCCCGTATGGTCAAGGACGTCGCGGCAGAGTTCGCTGACCCCGGTCAGCTGGTGATTTACCCGCAAGGCACCCGCGTCGCCCCTGGGGCGGACAGGCCCTATAAGATCGGCACCGGGGTTCTTTATGCCGCGCTGGAGCAGCCTTGTGTGCCTGCGGCGACCAATGTGGGTCTGTTCTGGCCGCGTACTGGGATTATGCGCAAACCTGGGCTGGGTGTGGTTGAGTTCCTGCCCGCTATTGCGCCGGGGCTGGACCGTGATGTGTTCATGGCCACGCTGGAGCGCGAGGTCGAAGCCCATTCGAATAAGTTGATGCAGGAAGCGGGGTTCGAAGTCGATGGAGTTTCTCACCACCGTTGAGGCGCTTGAGGCGCATTACGGCACACCCGGCGCGCCCTCTCTGCGCAAGGTGGCGCGGCAGATGACGCCGCTTTATCGCAAGTGGATCATGGCCTCGCGGCTGTGTATGTTGGCCACGGTTGGACCAGAAGGCACCGATGACAGCCCGCGTGGTGATGATGGTCCGGTGGTTCTGGAACTGGATCCGGGCAGGCTGGCCCTGCCGGACTGGCGGGGCAACAACCGGATCGACAGCCTGCGCAATATCGTGCGGGACCCGCGTGTCTCGTTGATGTTTCTGGTGCCGGGATCGAACAATGTGGTGCGGGTGAACGGTAACGCCCGGGTGACGGCGGACGCCGATCTGCGCGCCAGGTTTGACAAGAACGGCAAACAGCCCCGTACCGTCATTGTTATCGAAATCACTGAAATCTACAGCCAATGCGCCCGCGCACTGATGCGCGCACGGACCTGGACCTCAGAAGATGAAAGCGCGGATCTGCCGACAATGGGGGAAATCCTTGCCGAGCAGACCGCCGGAGTAGAGGGCGGGAAGGCGTATGACGAGGCCTGGGCACCGCGCGCCGCCAAGACCATGTGGTAAAGCCAATGCGTTGGGACGCGGACCAGCGCGCTGTCGTCAGGACATCGGCAGTTAAGGCGTGAGGTGCCTTCGGTCAGCTCATCAGGACCTGCCCAACAAGGATCTGCGGGCGAATGTTGGTGAAGTTTGCCACATCATCAATGATCGGTCCGCCTTTCTCCGCCATCGCTGTGTCGAGCGTTTCCATATCCGGGAAGGTAATGGTCGCAATCAGCAGAAAGGCAGGCGGTACGTCCGGCCCGCTGGCAATCCCGCGCGAGGCCTCAACCGTGTCCATCAGATCGCCCCAGTGCTCTTCCAACAGGGGGAGGTGGGTTTTTTCATAGTAGTCGTAGTCAAACGTTGCGTCTTCGGATGCAGGGTAGATCACTTGCAGGCTGACGGTCATGGCAGAAGCTCCGGTTCATGAGAAAGCGGCCCACCAGAGGTGGACCGCTTTGGTGTAGGATCTGTCTCTAGCAGGAGGCGGCGGCAGAAAGTACCCCGTTTCCTGTAGACAAAGCCATGATCAGCTGTGGATCGGACCGTCCCCGCAGGCCAAGGCCGCCTCGCGCACGGCCTCGGAATAGGTCGGATGCGCGTGACAGGTGAGGGCCAGATCCTCAGCAGAGGCGCCGAATTCCATTGCGACGCAGATTTCATGGATCAGGTCGCCAGCGCCCGGACCGATGATGGCGGCCCCCAGAATACGGTCGGTTTCTTTGTCCGCGATGAGTTTCACAAAACCACCTTCGGCCTGATGCACGGCCTTGGCGCGGGCATTGCCCATAAACATGAACTTGCCGGTCTTGATCTTGCGACCTTCGGCCTTCAGCGCATCTTCCGTCTGGCCTACGGTGGCCACCTCGGGTGTGGTGTAGACCACGCCGGGGATCACGCCGTAGTTGACGTGTCCGTGTTTGCCCGCGATCACCTCGGCAACAGCCATGCCTTCGTCTTCGGCCTTATGGGCCAGCATTGGACCTTCGATGACGTCACCGATGGCATAGATACCTTTGACATTGGTGGCCCAATGGGCGTCGGTGGCGATCTGGCCGCGCTCGGTCATCTTGACACCCAGAGCGTCAAGGCCCAGCCCCTCAGCGTAGGGTTTGCGACCGGTGGCGACCAACACCACATCGGCATCAATCACTTCTTCATCGCCGCCTTTTTTCGGCTGATACTTCACCTTTGCCTTGGTTTTGGACGGTTCAACCCCCTGTACCGCAGCCCCCATGATGAAGGTCAGACCCTGCTTTTCGAGGATCCGCTTAAAGCTGCGCTGAACATCCTTGTCCATGCCCGGGCAAACGGCGTCCATATATTCAACCACGGTCACGTCAGACCCCAGACGTGCATAGACCGACCCCAGTTCCAGGCCGATGACACCAGCACCGATCACAACCATTTTCTTGGGGATCTTCGGCAGGTCCAGCGCGCCGGTGCTGTCCACCACAACCCCCTTGTCGTTATCGACCTCAACGCCTGGCAGCGAGGAGGGCACCGAGCCGGAGGCAATCACGATGTTCTTGGCCTCATGGGTGTCATCGCCCACCTTGACCTTGCCGGCCTCGGGAATGGAGGCCCAGCCCTTGATCCAGTCGATCTTGTTCTTCTTGAACAGGAATTCGATGCCGCCGGTGTTCTGGCCGATGACCTCTTCCTTGTAGGATTTCATCTGCGGCCAGTCGACCGAGGGACTTTTGCCCTTCAGACCCATATGGGCGAAGTTATGTTCCGCTTCATGCAGCAGATGGGTCGAGTGCAACAGGGCCTTTGAGGGGATACAGCCGACGTTGAGGCAGGTGCCGCCGAGGGTTTCTCGGCCCTCGACCACGGCGGTCTTCAGGCCCAACTGGGCGCAGCGGATGGCGCTGACATAGCCACCGGGGCCGGCGCCGATTACGATGACGTCATAGGATGCCATTTTGATGTGCTCCTTCAGGGTTGAACGGGGAGGGGGCTCTGCCCCCGGCCCTTGCGGGCCTCCCCCGGAGTATTTGAGAAAGGTGACAGCTCATACCAGCGCTGCGATCAACATAAAGACGGTGGCAAAAAAGCCAACAAACCAGATGATTGAGCGGCCAGGAGACCAGCCCAATGCGTAGGCCGGCACGTAGAGCACCCGGGCGGCAAGGTAGACCCAGGCGCAGCCTGCGGTGAATCCGGTGGATTGATCGCTGATCACCACCACGCCGCAGGCGATGATGAAGAGGATCAACCCTTCGAAATGGTTTTCCATCGCACGTTTGAAGCGTCCGGCTGTACCTGTCAGGGTGACCGGTGTGTCGCGTGGGCCAAGTGCTATTTTCGGATCCAGTTGGCGATTTGCCGTGATGGCATATGCGCAAAACTGAAGCGCTTGCAGCAGTGCGGCGAGGGTGAGGGCGGTGAGTTCAGGGGTCATGACTGCCGATCTTTTCGAGCGTCGATCCAAATCCAGAAGGGATGAATCCAGCCCAGAGTCGCGTATATGGTGAAGGCTTTGAATGAGGGACGCTGCATCTGGTGAGCTGATTGCTCTGCATAAGTCAACAGCGTCACTACTGAACAGGTTAGCCAGATCAAAAACCAGAACAGGACTGGCCGCTCACCGTGCCATTTGACTACTCGGTCCCTTAGCGCGAAAAGCTTCGGGCACTCTTTTTCATAGTCAGGCTCGGGCTGATAACTCATATGGCCCCACAGTGATTTGATGCGGTACGCATCGGGCCACGGGCTGGCCCGATGCAATTGGTACGCGACTGAATTACAGATCCATCAACAACCGGCGGGGATCTTCCAGCGCTTCTTTGACGCGCACGAGGAAGGTCACAGCGCCTTTGCCGTCGACGATACGGTGGTCATAGGACAGCGCCAGATACATCATCGGGCGGATCTCAACCTTGCCGTTGATCGCCATCGGGCGGTCCTGGATCTTGTGCATGCCGAGGATGCCGGACTGCGGCGGGTTGAGGATCGGCGAGGACATCAGCGAGCCGTAGACGCCGCCGTTGGAGATGGTGAAGGTGCCGCCCTGCATCTCTGCCATCGACAGTTTGCCGTCGCGGGCGCGGGCGCCTTTTTCGGCAATCGCTTTTTCGATGTCCGCGAACGACATTGCATCCGCGTCGCGGATCACCGGAACCACCAGACCCGTGGGCGTGCCTGCGGCGATGCCCATGTGCACAAAGTTTTTGTAGACGATATCGGTGCCGTCGATTTCTGCGTTGACCTCGGGCACCTCTTTCAACGCATGGCAGCAGGCTTTGGTGAAGAAGGACATGAAGCCCAGTTTCACGCCGTGCTTCTTCAGGAACAGGTCCTTGTACTCGTTGCGCAGGGCCATCACCTCGGTCATGTCGACCTCATTGTAGGTGGTGAGCATGGCAGCGGTGTTTTGACTGTCCTTCAGACGCTTGGCGATGGTCTGGCGCAGGCGGGTCATTTTCACGCGCTCTTCACGGGCGGCGTCATCTGCAGCAACCGGCGCGCGCACAGGTGCCGCCGCTGCTGGGGCCGAAGTGCTGGCAGCCGGTGCAGCTGCGGCAGCGGCCACGGCACGGGCGACGTCATCTTTCATGATGCGGCCATCACGACCACTGCCTTGCACCTGATCTGCAGAGAGGCCGGCCTCAGCCATCGCCTTCTCGGCGGAAGGTGCGTTTGCGATATCCTTGGCCGGACCGCCCTGGCCTGCGGGGGGCGTGGTATATTGCGCCCCACCTGCGGTTTCGCCTTTGCTGGGCGTAGGCGTTACGGCACCTGCTTCGCCGCCGGAGATCACGCCAAGTTTGGCAGTCGCATCGACGGTGCTGCCTTCTTCAGCGGTGATCTCGGTCAGGATACCGGCAGTTGGGGCTGGGACTTCGACTGAGACCTTATCCGTTTCCAGCTCGCAGAGCATTTCGTCCTGCGCGACGCTGTCGCCGACCTTCTTAAACCAGGTTGAGACCGTGGCCTCGCTCACAGATTCACCGAGGGTCGGTACCATGACATCGGTGCTGCCACCACCGGCATTGCCTGATTCGGCTGCGGGAGCGGATTCGGCCTTGGGGGTGTCCGGGGTGGAGGTGCCGGAGGAGGCGCCTTCAGCAATGGTTGCCAGCAGCGCATCAACGCCGACGGTTTCGCCTTCGGCGGCGACAATCTCACCCAGGGTACCGGCGGCAGGGGCCGGGACCTCAACGGTGACTTTGTCGGTTTCCAGCTCGCAGAGCATTTCGTCTGCTGCAACCGCGTCCCCCGGCTTCTTGAACCAGGTGGCAACGGTGGCTTCGGTCACGGATTCGCCCAGGGTGGGCACGCGAACTTCGGTGGTCATGGGGTGTTATCCTTCGATGCTCAGCGCTTCGTTCACGAGCGCAGCTTGTTGGGCTTTGTGTTCGCTGGCCAGGCCCGTTGCGGGCGAAGCCGAGGTGGCGCGACCGACATAGGTCGGGCGGCTGTGCTTGGCGCCGATGCGCGTCAGCACCCATTCGATATTGGGCTCGATGAAGCTCCAGGCGCCCTGATTTTTGGGCTCCTCCTGACACCAGACCACCTCAGCACCTTTGAAGCGCTCAAGCTCCTTCACAAGGGAGATAGCAGGGAACGGATAATATTGTTCAATCCGCATCAGATATACATCGTCAAGCCCACGGGCGTCGCGTTCTTCCAGAAGGTCATAGTAAACCTTGCCCGAGCAGAGAACGACGCGCTTGATTTTGTCATCGGCGACCAGCTTGGTGTCGGAATTGCCATGCTGGGCGTCATCCCACAGCACACGGTGGAAGGACGAACCGGTGGTGAACTCTTCTGCCTTGGACACGGCCAATTTGTGGCGCAGCAGCGATTTCGGCGTGACCAAAATCAGCGGCTTGCGGAAGGTACGGTGCAGCTGGCGGCGCAGGATGTGGAAGTAGTTCGCCGGTGTCGTGCAATTCGCCACGATCCAGTTGTCTTGACCACACATCTGCAGGAAGCGTTCGAGGCGCGCGGAGGAGTGCTCCGGCCCCTGGCCCTCAAACCCGTGCGGCAGCAGGCAGACCAAGCCGGACATCCGCAGCCATTTGCTTTCGCCGGAGGAGATGAACTGATCGAACATGATCTGCGCACCATTGGCGAAATCACCGAACTGCGCTTCCCAGAGCGTCAGTGCATTGGGTTCGGCGAGTGAATAGCCATACTCGAAGCCCAGCACAGCATACTCGCTGAGGGCCGAGTCGATCACCTCATAATGGGATTGCCCGCTGCGGATATTGTTGAGCGGATAGTATCGTTCCTCGGTGTTCTGATTGACGATGCCGGAATGACGCTGGGAGAATGTACCACGGGTGGCATCCTGTCCGGACAGACGCACCGGATAGCCCTCAGTCAGAAGAGAGCCAAAGGCGAGCGCCTCCCCGGTTGCCCAATCGATCCCCTCGCCGCTGTCCACCATCTTGGCACGTGCGTCTAGGAAACGGCCGATGGTTTTGTGGACTGGAAATCCCTCGGGCACACGGCTGAGAGCGGTGCCGACCTCTTTGAACGTCTCGGGCGACACAGAGGTCTGGCCGCGCTGGTAATCGGTGTCCTTTTTGTCGAGGTGGGACCAGCGGCCATCCAGCCAGTCCGCCTTGTTCGGCTTGAAGTTTTTACCGGCTTCGAATTCCTCATTCAATCGGGCTTGGAACGAGGCTTTCATATCCTCGATCTCACCCTCGGGGATCAGGCCATCCTTCACCAGACGCTCGGTATAAAGCGACAGGGTTGTTTTGTGGCCCTTGATCTTCTTGTACATTAGCGGGTTGGTGAACATGGGCTCGTCGCCCTCGTTATGGCCAAACCGGCGGTAGCAGAAGATATCGAGAACGACATCCTTGTGGAATTTCTGGCGGAATTCCGTGGCGACCCTGGCGGCGTGAACCACAGCTTCCGGATCGTCACCGTTGACGTGGAAGATCGGCGCCTCGACCACCAACGCATTGTCGGTGGGGTAAGGCGAAGAGCGCGAGAAATGCGGTGCCGTGGTAAAACCGATCTGGTTGTTCACCACGATATGCATAGTGCCGCCGGCCTTGTGACCGCGCAGGCCGGAGAGGGCGAAGCATTCGGCCACAACGCCTTGGCCTGCAAAGGCTGCGTCACCGTGCAAGAGGATCGGCAGCACCTTGGTGCGCTCGCTGTCCTTGAGCTGATCCTGCTTTGCGCGAACTTTGCCAAGAACAACCGGGTTCACGGCCTCAAGGTGGGAGGGGTTCGCAGTCAAGGACAAGTGAACGGTGTTGCCGTCGAATTCACGGTCGGAAGAGGCGCCGAGGTGATATTTTACATCTCCCGATCCATCAACATCTTCGGGCTTGAAGCTGCCGCCCTGAAATTCGTTGAAAATCGCCTTGTATGGCTTCTGCATCACATTGGCGAGCACCGATAGGCGTCCGCGGTGTGGCATGCCGATGACGATATCACGGATCCCCAGCGCGCCACCGCGCTTGATGATCTGCTCCATTGCCGGAATAAGGCTCTCGCCACCGTCCAGACCGAAGCGCTTCGTGCCCATGTATTTGACGTGCAGGAATTTCTCGAAACCCTCTGCCTCAACCATTTTGTTGAGGATCGCCTTGCGGCCCTCGCGGGTAAAGCGGATTTCTTTGTCATAGCCCTCGATCCGCTCTTTCAGCCAGCTGGCCTGTTCGGGATCGGAGATATGCATGTACTGTAGCGCAAAGGTGCCACAATAGGTCCGCTTCACAATGCTGACGATCTGACGCATCGAGGCGACCTGAAGCCCCAGAACATTGTCGATGAAGATCGGGCGGTCCATGTCCGCTTCGGTGAAGCCATAGGTGCGCGGATCCAGCTCGGGATGCTGGGCCTCCTCGCGCATACCGAGGGGGTCGAGATTGGCGGCCAGATGGCCACGGATCCGGTAGGCCCGGATCAGCATCAGGGCCCGGATCGAATCCAGCACAGCGCGCTGGACCTGATCATCGGTGACTTCGACGCCCTTGGCAGCGGCCTGGTCCTTGATCTTCTTGCCAGCACCCTTGGCCTCTGCCGGGGCCGGCCACTCGCCCGTCAGCGCGCCAGTCAGATCATCATTGGGGGCAGGCGGCCAGTCGGCGCGCGCCCAGGAGGGGCCAGCGGCCTCCGCCTTCACATCAAGTTCTGCGTCACCCATCTGCCGAAAGAACTCAGCCCAGGCGGCATCCACCGCGTTGGGATCATTGGCGTATTGGGCATAGAGCTGCTCAAGATACTCAGCATTGTGCCCCTGCATGAAGGAGGAAGCATGGAAGAGTTCGTTAGGGCTCTGGTCGGTCATGTAAGTACCTCTTGCGGGTTGGGACCGGTTCTAGTGCGACCTGGGGTCATGAGTGACAGCCTGATCAGAAGGCGTTTCGGAAGAGTAAAACGCCTCTGGAATCCTGCAGCAGATAAGATCGGCCTCTGGAGGTAACAATCCTATCGACAAAAGGATCCCTGAAACGGGAAGAAGAGCGCCCATGACAGGCGCTCATTTTCCGGACAGACGGTTCAGATCCGTCCGGAAAGTGATCTTGGATGCCGTATGAGGCAGGCTGTGGCATTACTTGCCGATCGCTTTCAGAACCGCCTCGCCCAGTGTGGCGGGGCTGTCGGCGACGACGATGCCAGCGGATTTCATCGCCTCGATCTTGTCTTCGGCACCACCTTTGCCGCCTGCGACGATTGCGCCAGCGTGACCCATGCGACGGCCCGGAGGGGCTGTGCGGCCTGCGATAAAGCCCGCGATGGGCTTCCAGCGGCCTTTTTTCTTCTGCTCGGCGATGAATTCTGCCGCTTCTTCTTCAGCGGAGCCACCGATTTCACCGATCATGATGATCGACTGGGTCTCATCATCGTTCAGGAACATGTCCAGCACGTCGATGTGTTCGGTGCCTTTGATCGGGTCGCCGCCGATGCCGACAGCGGTGGACTGGCCCAGACCGATGTCTGCGGTCTGCTTCACCGCCTCATAGGTCAGGGTGCCCGAGCGGGACACAACACCGACCGAGCCACGCTTGTGGATGTGGCCAGGCATGATGCCGATCTTGCAGGCATCAGGCGTGATCACGCCGGGGCAGTTCGGGCCAATGAGGCGCGATTTGCTGTCTTCCAGCGCCCGCTTGACTTTCATCATGTCCAGAACCGGGATGCCCTCGGTGATGCAGACAATCAACTCCATCTCGGCATCGATGGCCTCAAGGATGGAGTCAGCTGCGAAGGGGGGCGGCACGTAGATCACAGAGGCATTCGCCTCGGTCACATGCTTGGCTTCATGCACGGAGTTGAAGACCGGCAGGTTCAGGTGGGTCTGGCCACCCTTGCCCGGTGTCACGCCGCCGACCATCTTCGTGCCATAGGCGATGGCCTGTTCGGAGTGGAAGGTGCCCTGCGAGCCAGTAAAGCCCTGACAGATCACTTTGGTGTTTTCGTCGATAAGGACTGCCATTTTAGGAGTCTCCTTATTAGTGCGGCTTGGCCGCTGTTACAGCGCTGAGGAAGCTAAGCTCTCCAGCAAATGCCTTAGTTCGCGAGGTGGACAGAAACGATCGTCCCCGAGGTTGAAGCCTGAAGGCTGATCTCATTCGTGCCCTTGATGAAATAGGTGAACTTTCTACCTTTTCTGAACGTCCTTACTTCCTTGCGGTAGCCCTGCGCAGAAAGAACACGTTCAGCTCTCGCGAAATATGAAACCATTTCATTGCGGGTTTTTGGGGTGATTGTCACAAAACACTCATCTCCCCGAACCGTGGTAACGTATACTTCGGGGTCCTCGAAGCTTGAGGACGCTAGGAAAGGTTTAGTTGACCAAGCGTCCAAACTTTTCCTGAAGCCGACACTGCTCAGGGTCTCAATAGGAGTTCCTGACTGCAAATAACCAATGCAAAATTTGGCACCATGGTCAAAGGCTGCATCTGCTGAAACAGATGTTTGGCTGGACCCAGCTGCCGCAGTTCGAGGCTGCGTGTCTTGCGTGGCTGAGCCAGTGGTCTGGCATGCCGCAAGCGCTAAAATCGGAAGGGAGAAGATGAGCTTCCGCAAAGATTTACCCTTTCACCGCTTTCACGATTTTCTCGGCGCCGTCGGACAGGTTGTCGGCTGCGATGACATCAAGACCGGAGGTGTTGATGATGTCTTTGCCGGCTTCCACATTGGTGCCTTCGAGGCGAACAACCAGCGGTACCTTCAGGCCGACCTCTTTCACCGCGGCAACCACGCCCTCGGCGATGACGTCGCAGCGCATGATGCCGCCGAAGATGTTGACCAAGATGCCTTTGACGTTGGGGTCAGAGGTGATGATTTTGAACGCCTCGGTCACTTTCTCTTTGGTGGCGCCGCCGCCAACATCAAGGAAGTTCGCAGGCTCAGCGCCGTAGAGTTTGATGATGTCCATGGTGGCCATCGCCAGACCTGCGCCGTTCACCATGCAGCCGATCTCACCGTCCAGAGCGATGTAGTTCAGATCGTATTTGGAGGCTTCCAGTTCCTTGGGGTCTTCCTCGGTGGTGTCGCGCAGTTCGGAGATATCAGCGTGGCGGTAAACCGCGTTGCCGTCAAAGCCGACCTTGGCGTCCAGCACTTTCAGATCACCACTGTCTGAGACGATCAGCGGGTTGATTTCCAGCATCTCCATGTCTTTTTCGACAAATGCCTTGTAGAGTTGGCCCATCAGCTTGACGCATTGCTTGACCTGTGCGCCTTCAAGACCCAGCGAGAATGCGATGCGGCGGCCGTGGAACGCCTGATAGCCAGTTGCCGGATCAACGGAGAAGGACAGGATTTTCTCGGGGGTGGCTTCAGCAACTTCCTCGATGTCCATGCCGCCCTCGGTGGAGCAGACAAAGGAGATGCGCGAGGTTTGGCGATCCACCAGCAGCGCGAGGTAGAGTTCGGTCTGAATGCCGGATCCTGCCTCGATGTAGATGCGGTTCACCTGCTTACCGGCGGGACCGGTCTGATGGGTCACAAGGGTGCGGCCCAGCATCTTCTTGGCTTCGGCAGCGGCTTCTTCAACCGATTTGGTCAGGCGCACGCCACCTTTTTCGCCCGCGTCAGCCTCCTTGAAGGAGCCCTTGCCGCGGCCACCAGCGTGGATCTGAGCTTTGACCACCCAGAGCGGGCCGTCCAGCTCACCTGCTGCGGTTTTGGCATCTTCTGCCTTGAGCACCACACGCCCGTCCGAAACCGGCGCGCCGTAGCTGCGGAGGAGGGCCTTGGCCTGATATTCGTGGATGTTCATCTGAAACTGTCCCGTCTGGCTGCAATTATCTTGATCTAATACGCCGTCATAGCGCCAATGTTTAAAGGGTTTTCTTACAGCTGGTAAAAAAATGCCGAAGATTTATCGATTTTGTGATCACGGCTTTCCGACGTGTGATCACAAATTTACAGGAGGTGAACGCGGTTGATTCGATAGGAGTGGTTTTGATCAACTCCGACTGTAAGTTACGCGGATGCGGCAACAACCGCATTAAGGTGTAACTGATTTGGCCGCGGTATTGCGGCTTGGTCCGGATCCGCATGATGGCTTTGGAAATAGTGGGGTGCCGACTGCCAAGGAGGTCGGAAGCACCGATATTATTGCGGACATCAAGACAGGTGATGTGATCCCGTCCGAGGCTTTCGGCGGGGAGAATCAAGGCTTCGGACGGGTTATCTGATGCTGGAGTAAGATATTGTTAGTTGGCCGAAAACTGACGTCGTGGCTCGGGCGGATCTCATTTTGGCGTGCGTGGGGCTGCACCTGAGGGGGTGCGACGCCGCGCTGAGAGGAGCCATTTAGGGAAGAGGCAAAGGAAAAGGCCCGCCAATCGGGCGGGCCTTCACAAAGTTCGTGGTGTTCTGGTTGGATCTTAGGCCAGCGAGCCGTCGATACCTTTGCAGGCCTCAACCAGACCTTTGACCGCGTTGACGGAGTTGTCGAACATGGTCTGCTCATCCGAGGTCATTTTTATGTCGATAACACGTTCGATGCCACCAGCACCGATCACTGTCGGCACGCCTACATACATGCCTTTGAGGCCGAGGGCGCCATCAACGTAGGCCGCGCAGGGCAGGACGCGTTTCTGATCCTTGAGGTAGGCTTCGGCCATCTCAATCGCGGAGGTCGCAGGTGCGTAGAAGGCGGAGCCGGTTTTCAGCAGACCGACGATCTCAGCGCCACCATCCCGGGTACGTTGGACAATCGCGTCCAGTTTTTCCTGGCTGGTCCAGCCCATCTTGACCAGATCAGGCAGCGGAATACCGGCAACGGTCGAGTAGCGCGTCAGCGGCACCATGGTGTCGCCGTGGCCGCCCAGAACAAACGCGGTGACGTCTTTCATGGAAACGTTGAACTCTTCCGCCAGGAAGTGGCGGAAGCGGGCGCTGTCCAGCACGCCGGCCATGCCGCAGACTTTCTCGTGGGGCAGGCCGGAGAACTCCCGCAGAGCCCAGACCATTGCATCCAGAGGGTTGGTGATGCAGATCACAAACGCGTCCGGTGCGTGGTCACGGATGCCTTCACCAACGGATTTCATGACCTTGAGGTTGATGCCCAGAAGGTCATCGCGGCTCATGCCAGGCTTGCGCGGCACGCCGGCCGTCACGATGCAGACGTCTGCACCAGCGATATCCTCGTAGGATTGGGTGCCCTTCAGCTTGGCGTCAAAGCCTTCGGAAGGACCGGATTCAGCGATGTCGAGCGCCTTGCCTTCGGGGGTGCCTTCGGCAATGTCGAACAGGACGACGTCGCCGAGTTCTTTCAGTGCTGCGAGGTGGGCAAGTGTGCCACCGATCTGACCTGCGCCAATCAGGGCGATTTTGGGTCGAGCCATTGGAATTTATCTCCGGTCCGGTTGTGATTGCCGGGAGGACTAAGCCGTTCCGTGGCTTGGCGCAAGATCCCTGCGCCGGGAAGGCCGATGTGCCGCAGACTGTTCAAATCGGACAGATGCGTTTAAAAAACCGACATATGAGGCACTTAGAGGGATTTCTCAGATGCCTGAGATTACAGTGATGTTTTTTCTGGTAGCGGTATTGGCAATTACGTTTGCCGGTGTCTCCAAGGCCGGTTTTGGATCAGGCGCGGCCTTTGCGTCATCTTCGATTCTCGCTGTGATTGTGGAGCCCGGCGTGGCGCTTGCCTTTATGTTGCCTCTGCTGATGTTGATCGATGTGGCCACGCTACGGCCATATTGGGGGCGCTGGCGGTTGTGGGAGTCGTTCTTGTTGATCCTCGGCGGGTTACCAGGCGTGGCATTAGGGGCGGCGTTTTATAAATCCGTCGACGCCGATGCCATGCGGGTATTGATTGGAGTGATCTCGGTATCTTTTGTGGTCTGGCAGCTCTACGGGCAGCTCAGGGCGCGATTGGCCACGCGGCGCGATAAGGCGGATGTGACTGGCGTTGTAGCCGGCTTGGTTGCCGGGTTTACCAGTTTCGTGAGCCACGCTGGTGGTCCGCCGGCGGCTGTTTATCTGCTTGGCCGCAATATGAGCAAAACGGAGTACCAAGCCTCGACCGTGTTGGTGTTTAGTATTCTGAATGCCGCAAAGTTTGTTCCCTACGCAATGCTAGGGATGGTGACGCCCGCCTCATTGACGCTGGATCTGATGTTGGCGCCCTTTGCCCTGCTGGGGGCTTGGATCGGGGTCCGCTTACATCACAGGGTATCTGAGCCGGTCTTTTTTGGGCTGACCTATGTGCTGTTGATTACCACCGGAACGAAGCTGATTTGGGACGGGCTGACCTGAGCGGGGGCGGATCTTGCGCTGCTGGCAGAGGGCCGTTGTCACACGGCCCCTCCGCCGGCTGGTCAGATCGGATGTCTCACCCCTAAGGCTCATCTTGCGAGGAAGCCCGCTCAGGCGTCACTGTCGACGACTGGTAAGGCCTCCGCCAGAAACTCATAAGACTGGCCCGAGGCCACAAGACAGGTCACGCCGCCGGGGGTGGTGATTGTGATGGTCCAGCTGCCGGTATCCGCCGAGGCGAATGTTTCCATCACCACGCCGCGCTGGCCGATGCCAATGCTCTGCCGACTTTCGCCGTAGCGTTCGGCAAGGCGCTTCACCACCTGATCGCGGGGCGCGCAGTTGTTGCTGGTCTGTGCGACAGCGGGCAGTGCCATCAGGGCGAGTGCTGCCAAAGCGGCGCTTTTGAGGACTGCAAGTTCAAACGTCTTCTTCAACATGGGTTTTACCCTTTCCGGAAGATCCGGCGGTGGGCTTGCCCTTCGGGTCATTTGATCAGACCCGGACAGGGTGTGCGCCGTGCCGGTATCGCGTCATCGTCTGCACGGGCTGCTGTGCCCGCTCCCGGATGTATGATGCCGTTTTGGTTCGATCCTCATCCGGTGCAATCAGAGTGACGAAAAGAAGCTGACATCCTCTTAACGGCCCGTTCTCGGGGGTCGAGTCGAGCGATAATAACTGTTTATCAAGGCTTTATTGTGATCACAGCCCTTCGCGCTTGCTGTGTCGACGCGACTTATTCTGCGGTGCGGCATCATTTCACTTGAAAGCTTACTTTCAATTATGTAGCCGTTTGCGCAACAAAATGACTCAGGAGGTAACTCATGGATCCGCGCACACGCCCCTATCGGTCGGTTCTGTATATCCCGGGGTCCAAGCCTCGCGCGCTGGACAAGGCCCGCAATCTGCCGGTGGATGCGATCATCTTTGATCTTGAGGACGCGGTCTCGGCGGATGAGAAAGAAAACGCCCGCCAGACGTTGGAAGAGGCGCTGCGCGAAGGGGGCTATGGGGCGCGGATGAAGATTGTTCGGATCAACGGATTGGATACCGAATGGGGACGCGCTGATGCTGCGGCTGCGGCCAAGATGGACTGTGATGCGATCCTGTTGCCCAAAGTCTCCTCCCCAGCAGATCTGGACACTCTGGCAACCATCACAGGGAATAAACCGCTGTGGGCGATGATGGAAACTCCGCGCGGCATGTTGAACGCCGCAGCCATCGCCGCGCATCCGCTTTTGCACGGCATGGTTATGGGGACAAATGATCTGGCGAAGGAGCTGCAGGTGCGCTTTCGTCCGGATCGCTTGCCGCTGATGGCGGGGCTGGGTCAGTGTCTGTTGGCGGCCAAGGCGGAAGGTGTGGTCATTGTCGACGGGGTCTATAACGCCTTTAAGGATGCCGAAGGGTTGGAAGTTGAGTGCAGTCAGGGCCGCGACATGGGGTTTGATGGCAAGACATTGATCCACCCGGCGCAGGTGGATGTGGCAAATGCCGCCTTCGCCCCTTCCGAGGACGAGATTGACCTCGCGCGACGTCAGATCGCGGCGTTTGACGCCGCAGAGGCAGAGGGGCAGGGTGTGGCTGTTGTGGATGGCAAGATTGTCGAGAACCTGCACGTGGTCACTGCCCGCGAAATTCTTGCAAAAGCGGATGCAATCACAGCGGTTTCAGCCTAGGCGTTGGGTCGGTCATAATTCTTTGGGAGACTGACATGGCATTGTTGCTTCTAGGCATCCTGATTTGGTGGGGCGCCCATTTTTTCAAACGTTTGGCGCCGGATGCGCGCGCGGCTCTTGGTGATCGTGGCAAGGGGCTGATTGCGCTTATCCTGCTGGCGAGCGTGGTCCTGATGGTGATCGGTTACCGCGGTGCGGAGTCGTTTGATCTGGCCCTGCCGCCGCCGTTTTTCACACATATCAACAACACGTTGATGCTGTTGGCGCTTTACTTCACCAGCCCTGGTCCCAGCAAAGGCGCGCTGTTTTACAAACTCCGCCATCCCATGTTGCTGGGCTTTGCGATGTGGGCGGTCGCACATCTGCTGGTAAACTGGGATCTGGCCTCCTTTGTGCTCTTTGGGAGCATGCTGGTCTGGGCGCTGGCGGAAATGGTTGTGATCAACCGCGCTGAGCCAGTCTGGACAGCAAACCCAAAGGGCAGCCTTGCCAAGGATGCCATGTTCTTTGTCGCGTCGATCGTCCTATTGGGTGTGATCGGCTATGTTCACGGGCTGATCGGCCCCTCGCCGTTTCCGGGGTAATCACTGATGAAACTCTATCGATTTCTGTCTGAGGACGACACCTCGGCGTTCTGTCACAAGGTGACCGATGCGCTGAACAAAGGGTGGGAGCTCTACGGAAGTCCGACCCAGACTTTCGACCCCGTGAAGGGGATCATGCGCTGCGGTCAATCTGTGGTGAAAGAGGTGCCCGGCACCTATACCCCCGAGACCAAACTGGGAGAGCACTAATGGCCAAGACCAATCCGGGCCGCTTCTTTGAGGATTATGCCGTTGGCGATGTGTTGCATCATGCGGTGCCGCGCACCGTCTCGGGGGGGGAGCGCGCATTGTATCACGCGCTCTACCCGGCGCGACATGCGCTCTACTCCTCGGATGAATTTGCGCGCGGATGTGGTCTGGCGGGCGCGCCGCTAGAGGATCTGGCGGCGTTCCACATGGTCTTTGGAAAGACCGTTCCGGATGTTTCGTTGAACGCGGTGGCGAACCTAGGCTATGCCGAAGGGCGCTGGCATCTGCCGGTCTATGCCGGAGATACCCTACGCGCCGAAAGCGAAGTGATTGGAGTCAAGCAGAATTCCAACGGCAAATCCGGTGTCGTCTATGTTCGTACACGTGGCCTCAATCAGCGGGGTGACTGCGTGCTGGACTATGTGCGCTGGGTCATGGTGCGCAAAGGCAACCCGGAGGCGCCCGCGCCTGAGACCTGTATCCCCGAACTCACCCGGGTGATCCCGGCTGAGGATCTGGTCATTCCCGAAGGGTTGGATTTCTCCAGCTATGATTTCACGCTCGCGGGGGAGCCGCACCGCTGGGGCGACTATGCGGTGGGGGAACAGATTGACCACATCGACGGTGTCACGGTCGAAGAGGCCGAGCATATGCTCGCAACCCGGCTGTGGCAGAACACGGCCAAGGTTCACTTTGACACCACGGCTCGGCCGGATGGATCGCGGCTGATCTACGGCGGGCATGTGATCTCCATGGCGCGGGCGTTGTCCTTCAACGGCTTGGCCAATGCGCAGATGATTGTTGGATTGAACGGGGGCGCGCATGCAAACCCCTGCACATCCGGTATGACAATCCGTGCCTGGTCGGAGGTGCTGGACAAGGTTGAAACCCGCGCGCCCGGCATCGGGGCGATCCGCTTGCGACTGGTCGCGACCAGCGGGGGTGCTCCCTTCCGGCTGAAGGGGGAAGATGGCAAATATCACCCGGAGGTTCTGCTGGATCTCGACTACTGGGCATTAATGCCATTGTGATAACAGCTGGCGGAGGCGCTTTCTGTTTCGAAATCGGCCTTGGCTGGGACCTTCTCACAGGCGAAGCAATGTGCAAAAGCCATGAACATAGGTGATCCGGGAACAGTTCTTTACATCTCGCATCCGCAGGTGACGGTTGACGCAACAGTTGCGGTGCCGGATTGGGGTTTATCCGACGTCGGGGCCTTGCGTGTGGCGGAACTGGCGCAGCGCTTCGCTCGGTTGCAGCTGGCAGGAAAGGCGGCGGTGATCTCCAGCGCCGAGCGCAAAGCCGTCGAGACCGCCGCGCCACTGGCGGCAGCGCTTGGGGCTGCTGTCGACCAGCGCAGGGAGCTGCATGAAAACGACCGAACCAGCACGGGCTATCTGCCAGCGGCCGCATTTGAAGCGCAGGCAGATGCGTTTTTTGCGAGTCCCTTGCAATCAGTGCGCGGTTGGGAGCGGGCGGTGGATGCGCAAGACCGCACCCTGCGGGAGATATGCGCCCTCGAGGCGGACCACCCGGACAGCGCGTTGATTGTCTGTGGTCACGGCGCAGTGGGCACTTTGCTTTTCTGTGCCTTGGCAGGTGTGGAAATTGACCGGCGTTGGGATCAACCGGCAGGTGGTGGCAATTGGTTTGCCTTCGATCGATGCAGCCGGAAACCACGTGACCATTGGGCGCCAATCGAGACCCTGTTTGAGGGTGGCGCAATGGGGTGCGAAAATTTATAGGGATGCGGGTCGGTTTTGGCTAAGCTCAGGATATGCGGATCCTTCAACTGATGGTTTTCATGCTTTTTGCTCAGGTGCCGATACAGGCGCGCGCCTGTGATCTGGCATTGGTGCTGGCAGTGGATGTCTCCGGCAGCGTCGATGTCGAAGAATACCGCACACAGATGGAAGGCCTGGCCGCAGCATTGCAAGACGGTGTCGTGGCGGAGGCCCTGGTTCGGGCACAGGCACGGATTGCTTTGATTCAGTGGTCAGGCAGCGGCCGACAAGAGGTGACTATTAGTTGGCGACATGCTTCGGATTTTCGATCCCTAGACCAGCTGGCGGCTGATATCGCGGCGGCGCCGCGGCCCTGGCGCAACTATGCAACAGGCATCGGAGAGGCACTGCAGCTGGCCATTGAGCAATTTCAAACCGTACCCGGATGCCGCCGCCGGGTGATTGATGTCTCTGGCGACGGGCTGTCTAACGAGGGGGTGGAGCCTGCCGCGGTGCGAGGTGCGCTCGGCGCGGCTGGCGTTACGGTGAATGCCTTGGCCATTGAGGAGAGCGAGCCGGATCTGACGGCCTATTTCTTTGAGCAGGTCATCTTTGGAGCGGACGCCTTTGTTCAGACCGCAGCAGGGTTTGAGGACTATCCGCAAGCGATCCGTAAAAAGCTGTTACGCGAAGTGGCGCAGCAGAATGCCGGATTGGGCAGCTTTCTCACGGCGATCCCATAAATTCGCGAACACCATGTGATTCTGTAAGGATTCCAGCGGCTCTTGTTTGTGATCACTTATCGGAAGCGTGTGATCACATATTGTTGTTTTAGCGGCATTCCAAAAAATAACTGCGCATTTTTACCCCTCGTTTGCGTGACAGGACGTAAAAAACCGCTAAAACGTCGTCAGCTAACCGGAAAGGAGCCAACATGGCCGATGTAAATCGGGGCAACCGCCCGCTTTCGCCACATTTGCAGGTCTATCGCCCGCAGATCACTTCGATCACCTCGATCCTGACGCGGATTACGGGCAATGCCCTTATCGTGAGCGCGTTGCTGATCGCCTGGTGGTTCCTGGCGGCGGCAACCTCTGAAGACTACTTCCGCACTGCCAATGCTGTAATGACCAGCTGGTTCGGCGACATCGTGATGAGCCTGTCGGTGCTTGGCCTTTGGTATCACACGCTGGCCGGTGTGCGTCACCTGATCTGGGACAACGGCAAGATGCTGGATCTGGAACCTGCGCAGAAACTGGGCTGGTTCGTCATTGTCGGGTCGGTTGTCCTGACTGTCCTCACCCTTGTTATCGTTTGATCTGAAGGAGCAATCGCAATGCGTTATTTGACAGATCGCAAGCGTGCCGTTGGCATGGGTGCTGCGAAATCCGGCACGGCACACCACTGGTCGATGCAGGTCAGCTCCATCGGGCTGCTGATCTTGGTGCCGTTGTTCGTGTTTACTTTTGGCTCGGCGCTGGGCGGATCTTATGAAGAGATCACCGCCTACTACGCTCGCCCGTTTCCCGCACTTGTTGCTTTGCTGACCATCTGGGTCGGCATGATGCACTTCAAATCCGGTGCGCAGATCATGATCGAGGACTATGTGCATGGCTTTGCCGGTCGTCTGACGATCATTCTGGTCACCTGCCTGTCTTATGCCGTGGCCGCGGTCAGCGCCTATGCGCTGATCCGCCTGGCGCTGTAAATCCCGAGGTTTTCAATGGCTGCTTACGAATACGAAACACATGATTATGACGTGGTCGTGGTTGGCGCCGGTGGTGCCGGCCTGCGCGCCACCCTCGGCATGGCGGAGCAGGGGCTGCGCACGGCCTGCGTGACGAAGGTCTTCCCGACCCGCTCGCACACCGTGGCGGCCCAGGGCGGCATTGCGGCGTCCTTGTCCAACATGGGGCCTGACCACTGGCAGTGGCATATGTATGACACGGTCAAAGGGTCTGACTGGCTCGGCGATACCGATGCGATGGAGTATCTCGCGCGTGAAGCGCCCAAGGCGGTTTACGAGCTGGAGCATTACGGCGTGCCGTTCTCGCGCACCGAAGAGGGCAAGATCTACCAGCGTCCCTTCGGCGGCCACACCACCGAGTTCGGCGAAGGCCCGGCGGTGCAGCGCACCTGTGCCGCCGCTGACCGCACCGGCCACGCAATCCTGCACACGCTTTATGGCCAGAGCCTCAAGAACAACGCCGAATTCTATGTCGAGTATTTCGCCATCGACCTGATCATGTCCGAGGACGGGCAGTGCCAGGGCGTGGTGTGCTGGAAGCTCGATGACGGCACCATGCATGTCTTCAACGCCAAGATGGTGGTGCTGGCAACTGGCGGTTACGGCCGTGCCTATTTCTCCGCAACCTCTGCGCATACCTGCACCGGTGATGGCGGCGGCATGGTGGCGCGCGCAGGCCTCGCACTGCAGGACATGGAGTTCGTGCAGTTCCACCCGACCGGCATCTACGGCTCCGGCTGCCTGATCACCGAAGGGGCGCGGGGTGAAGGTGGGTATTTGACCAACTCCGAAGGCGAACGCTTCATGGAGCGCTACGCGCCCCAGTACAAGGATCTGGCGCCGCGTGACTATGTTTCGCGTTCGATGACGATGGAGATCCGCGAAGGCCGCGGTGTGGGTGAACATGGTGATCACATTCACCTGAACCTCAGCCATCTGCCAGCCGAAGCGTTGGCGGAACGCCTGCCGGGGATCTCCGAAAGCGCGAAGATCTTTGCCGGTGTGGATGTGACCAAGGAACCGATTCCGGTTCTGCCAACGGTACACTACAATATGGGCGGTATCCCGACCAACTACTGGGGTGAGGTGCTGAACCCGACAGCCGAGGATCCGACCGCTGTGGTGCCGGGTCTGATGGCTGTGGGCGAGGCGGGCTGTGCCTCAGTTCACGGGGCCAACCGGTTGGGGTCCAACTCGCTCATCGATCTTGTGGTCTTTGGCCGAGCCGCGGCAATCCGTGCGGGCAAGGTGGTGGATGCTGATGCGCCCAACCCTGTTCTTAATCAGGCGCAGGTGGACAAAGCCTTCGACCGGTTTGATGGTCTGCGCTATGCCAAGGGCGGCATCCCAACCTCGGATCTGCGTTTGGAGATGCAGCGGACCATGCAAAGCGATGCCGCGGTGTTCCGCACATCGGAGACCATGGCGGAAGGTGTGACCAAGATGACCGCCATCGCAGCAAAGATCGACGATCTGGCTGTGACCGACCGGTCGCTGGTCTGGAACTCTGACCTGATGGAAACGCTTGAGCTGACCAACCTGATGCCAAACGCATTGGCGACAATTGTCGGGGCCGAGGCACGTCAGGAAAGCCGTGGTGCCCATGCTCATGAGGATTTCACCAGCCGGGACGATGAGAAATGGCGTGTCCATACCGTGAGCCGTGTTGACGGCAACAAGGTGGATCTGTCCTATCGCCCGGTTATTGTGGATCCTCTCACCACTGAGGCCGAAGGCGGCATCAGTGAGGCGAAGATCGCCCCCAAGGCGCGGACGTTCTAAGGCCGTGATGCGCGCAGTTCCTGCATATCACATGACACTCAGCGCCCCCTCGCGGGAGCTGAGTGTACATGGTTGGGGGCTGCTATGATGGCACTGGAGCAAGACGTTTCGACACCACCTCCGGCATCTGCTGCAGAACAACCCGGCGGTTGGCCATGTCTTGGTTGGCAGCCTGATGTCGCACTGCGCCTGTTCGGAATGCGACGGTCCGGCAATCATGCCGTTGCTAACTGGTTGCAGCGCAACGCGCCGGGGCAGCAGGCTCTGTTCTTCAACAACTGCAAATCGGCCCGCATGCCGCTTTCGCACCATCAGGGAATAGAGCGAAATACCGTGGGCCTGTCGCGGTCAGAGGCGCGTGATCTGCCAGCGCTTGGGGCGTCAATGGCCTCGGGTGGCCTGCTGTTGATTTCTTACGAGGACACTGTTCCGTCGGATTACAGTCTGGATCGTCCCGTCTCGGGTGATCTGGATGAGCGCCTGCTGAGTGGTGATATTCTGCTGTTGCGTGGGTTTTTGAACTGGTCCGCGTCGTTGTTGAAGAAGCTTCAGGGCAACCCTGCTTTTTCTCTGGTTCAGCGTAACGCCGTGCTGCTGCGGGCAATTGACAGCTATCGGCGCATGCTGGAGCTGGCCTCACATGCGGATGAACTTGCGCTGGTGGTGGTTGACTACGACCGATGGATGCGCAGTGCTCACTATCGGACGGATCTGCTGGATCGCCTGGATTTGCCCTGCGCAGACAACACCCTCGGCAAGATACAAACCTACGGCGGTGGCTCGTCCTTTGACAAGGATCGGGGCGACGCCGATTTCGATCTGAAGACGGATAAACGCTGCCGACAGATGGCGGAGGACGCAGAATATCAGGCGATTTTGCACCTCGCGGCCCGTGATGAGGCACTGCTGGCAGCTTTGGCGCGGCACTACCCCGATGATGCGACCCGGCTGTCACAGCTGGCAGAGCATCCCCCTTTTGCGGCGGGAGGGCTGTTCTAATGCTGTCCCGAGCCTATGAAATTGCGGCTGGCATGGCCGCGACACCCAAAGATCTGCGATCCGGCCTGTCCGGGCCGCAGACACCGATCTCCTGCCTCCGCAGCGCCTCGCGCCTGCGGATGGTGGGCAGCTAAGCAAGGAGAACGATCTATGGTCGAATTCGCACTTCCGAAAAATTCCAAGATCACCACGGGTAAAACCTGGCCCAAGCCCGAAGGCGCAACCAATGTGCGCAAGTTCAGCATCTATCGCTGGAACCCGGACGACGGCAAGAACCCGCAGGTGGATACCTATTTTGTCGATATGGACAAATGCGGTCCGATGGTTCTGGACGCGCTCATCAAGATCAAGAATGAGATTGATCCAACCCTGACATTCCGTCGGTCGTGCCGCGAAGGGATCTGCGGCTCTTGCGCGATGAACATCGACGGCATCAATACGCTGGCGTGCATCTACGGGCTGGATGAAATCAAAGGTGACGTGAAAGTCTATCCGCTGCCGCATATGCCGGTGGTGAAGGATCTGATCCCTGATTTGACGCATTTCTATGCGCAGCACGCCTCAATCATGCCGTGGCTGGAAACCAAGACCAACCGCCCTGCAAAAGAGTGGAAGCAGTCTATCGAGGATCGCAAGAAGCTTGATGGTCTTTATGAATGTGTGATGTGTGCCTCCTGTTCGACGTCCTGCCCCAGCTATTGGTGGAACGGTGATCGTTATCTTGGGCCGGCCGCACTGCTGCATGCCTACCGCTGGATCATCGACAGCCGGGATGAGGCGACACCGGAGCGCCTGGACGAGCTGGAAGATCCCTTTAAGCTCTACCGCTGCCACACGATCATGAATTGCGCAAAAACCTGTCCCAAGGGCCTGAACCCGGCCAAGGCTATTTCGCACATCAAACAGATGATGGTGGAGCGCGCGGTCTGATCTGACGCAGAGTACGTATTCTCAAACGCCGCTCGGGAACCCTGGGCGGCGTTTTTCTTTGTATCGTCAGACTCTGTTTTGTCAGAGATCGCTTGCGTATGGGGTTGCGCTGCGCGCATGGCGATCTTGTTGAAACGGAGGGTGTGTTAGCGCGCTCACAGGCATAAATTCCTGAGCAGGGGAGAGGCATTCTCTTGAGCAGGAGCGATCACATGACCGATCAAGCCGCGACGCAATTTCACCGGACGGCTGCCAATTCGTCGGCATCACCGAAGGCAGGGCGAGCTGCCGAAGCACTGGCACATCTGGAACAGGCCTGGGCTTACTATGTGCCGGAACCACGCGTGGCTTCCCGCGCTATCACAGAGCCTGCGACCACTGAGGGCGTTGTCGATTACTACGCTGCGGCCTGATTGGTCGGAGCAGGGCGGCGTTGGCGACAGTTGCGGCTGATTAAAACGGTAGATAGACAGGCCACATGCCCGTGTTGATCCTCTTCCTGTTGCTTGGCGTTTTCGGATATTTCCTTTGGCGGCACAAAACGTCCAGTCTGAGCCGACATTGTCGTTGGCGGCAGGAACGCGCGGCTGACCAATGGAGATGTGCGGCTTGCGGGGCAGTACAGCCCGGCTCTGCGGCGCCAAAACTATGTCTGCGGCAGGCGGGGTAGGTAGGGGCGTTCCCTGAAACCACGATGTTCTATGGCCGGTGAGATCGCTGAAACACGGCACGTGCGACTATCCCGTATAAGTTGAGTGATGGGGCGAAAAAAATGCTTGATCGACTCATTGCTTTGGTGGATACGGCGCACAGACGCCAACGCACGCGCCTCTGTCCCAAGGGTTATCCCCCATGGTTACGTAGCGACGGTAACGTCTCTGATTGAAGTGAGCGGTCATAGATGGCCGGGTCTTTTGGAGATGACCATGAACGCAAACGTAACCGGGCAACTTGCCCGTCAAGATGCTATTGTCCCCGTTTCTCGCCACCTGTCTTACATTGCACAGAACGCGTTTGACCGACCGACACTGGTGATCGACAGTCAAGCTGTTGCCCGGCAATACGCCGCCCTCGCGCAAGGTCTGGGCCGCGCCCGTATTCACTACGCTGTTAAAGCCAATCCGGAGCCGCAGATCCTGAGGCGCCTGACCAGCATGGGATCCAATTTCGATGCGGCCAGTCGGGCTGAGATCGAGATGTGTCTGGCCGCTGGCGCAAAACCGAAACAGATTACTTTTGGCAACACCATCAAGCGCCCGGCGGATATCGCTTTCGCACATGAGATCGGTATCACGCATTTCGCCGTTGATGCCTTGGCAGAGATGGAAAAACTGGCTGAGCACGCGCCGGGTGCGCGGGTTTGTATCCGTCTGCTGGTTGAGGCGACCGGCGCTGATTGGCCGTTGAGCCGTAAGTTCGGCTGTACCCCTGCGATGGCGCTGACCCTGATGGACCGTGCCCGCGCCCTTGGTCTATGCGTATCTGGCCTTTCCTTCCATGTCGGATCGCAGACCCGTGATCCGCAGATGTGGGCCGACACGCTTGATCAGGTGGCGCATGTCTGGCGCGCGGCCAAGAACGCCGGACATGAGTTGACCCTGCTGAACATTGGCGGCGGTTTTCCCGCCAGCTATGGCACTGAGGTGATGGCGCCGAACCGCTACGCGCAGGACGTAATGGCGCTGGTGAACGCGCGGTTTCCAGACGCCTGCGAAATCATGGCGGAACCGGGCCGCGGGTTGGTGGCAGAGGCAGGCGCAATCGCGGCAGAAGTTCTACTGGTGTCGCGCAAGGATGCGGGTGATCTGCACCGCTGGGTCTATCTGGATATCGGGAAATTCTCCGGTCTGGCCGAAACCATGGACGAGGCGATCCGCTATCGCATCACCACGGATCATGGTGACGGGCAGACCGGTCCCTGCATTCTGGCGGGCCCATCGTGTGATAGCGCCGATGTGCTCTATGAAAAGCAGCTTTATCAAATGCCGCTGGAGCTGAAAGCCGGAGACCGCGTCGTGATCCATGCCTGTGGCGCCTATACGACCACCTATGCATCGGTCGGGTTCAATGGCTTCCCGCCGCTGGATGTGGTGGTGATCTGACGTCAGGCGGCTTCGGAATGCGGTCGCAATCACCGCTTGTCTCGGGGCGTCGCTTTGGCTTTCATGGCGCAAACAATAAAGAGGTTTGCGCCATGTCCAATACTGAGCTCCCAAACGCCGAGACAGGGTTGCCATCTGATGCAGAGGAGCGGCGCGCGATCCCGCCAGTGATCTGCTATCCCAATGAAACGCTGCCAAAGCCGGATTTGCCACGATACCTTGCAGCGCGTGAGACAGCGCAGAAGACCGATGAGGTGGTTGTTGCCCCGCGCCAGGCGGCTTGTTTTCGTGTCGCAGCCGGCAGTTTTTTCCGAATTACATCGGTCGAAGGGGCGCAGGTGGGGGACCTGAACCTCTGGAACGACGCCGATCTGAGCGAGCGGTTTTTCTCCGGCAAGACGCGGGCATTGCACGGAACCCATGTGACAGCCGGGGAGAGACTGTGGAGCACACTGCCGCATCTGCGCCCCATGGCAACCATTGTTGCCGATAGTCTTGGCTGGTACGGAATCGACAGCTACGGTGGTTCAGTACATGACGTGATCGGCACACGCTGCGATCCCTATACCGGCAATCTTCTCGGCGGCGGCCATTATCACCACTGCTGCCACTCCAATCTGACCCGCGCACTGGCTGATGAACTGAACCTATCGCTGGCAGACGCGGAGCGGCATGTACACGACGTCCTGAACGTTTTCATGTGTACTGGGTTTACCCGCGATACCGGGCAGTATTTCATGAAGGCCAGCCCGGTACGCCCCGGCGACTATCTGGAGTTTTTCGCCGAAATCGACCTGTTGGGCGCACTAAGTGCGTGTCCTGGGGGCGATTGTGGATCGGAACACACCAGCGATAGTGCAGCGTGCTACCCGCTGTTGGTAGAGGTCTTTACGCCCGAGAGCACTGCGTTGGACGGCTGGCAATCGCCTGCGCACAATGGCTACGATGGCAGTCATGGGCGCAGCTGATCTGCGATCCTGCCAATAGGAAAAAGGCAACGCCTGAGGCGCTGCCTTTTTTCGGACTACAGCGTTTGATCAGTTCAGGCGAAAGCCGCCTCAAGTGCGATTTCCACCATATCTCCGAAGCTGCGTTCGCGCTGATCGGAGGGCAGCGCCTCGCCTGTACCAAGGTGGTCGGACACGGTCAGCACTGCCAAGGCGCGACATCCGTAGCGCGCTGCAAGCGTGTAAAGTTCAGCAGCCTCCATCTCGACGCCCAGAATGCCGTGGCGCACCATTTGTTCGTTCAGATCCGGGCGTTCATCGTAGAACACATCTGACGAATAGATGCCGCCGACATGCGGGGTCAAATCATGGGTCTCAGCGGCTTTTACGGCCGCCTGAAGCAGGGACCAATCGGCACAGGGAGCGAAATTGACCTCTTTGAAAATCCCGCGTGATGGAGAGCCAGTGGTTGTCGCTGTCATGGCGAGGATCACATCGCGGATCTTCACCTTATCTTGCATGCCGCCACAGGATCCGATGCGGATCAGGGTTTTTGCTCCATAGTCGCGGATCAGTTCATTCACGTAGATTGACAGGGATGGCATGCCCATCCCGCTGCCCTGAATCGTCACCGGATGACCATTCCATGTACCGGTGAACCCCAGCATTCCGCGCACCTCATTTATAAGGCGCACATCTTTCAAAAATGTTTCAGCAGCCCATTTTGCGCGGTAGGGGTCTCCTGGCAACAAAACGGTTTCGGCAATCTCGCCCTTGGCGGCCCCGATATGAACAGTCATTTTCTATCCTCAGTTTCGAAAAATCAGATTTCCAGGTCGGAGATATCAACGCCAGAGGTCAGTGCTGCATGAACCCAATGTGGTTTGCGGCCACGGCCAGTCCAGGTTTCTTCCGGGTTTTGAGGGTTGCGGTATTTCGGAGCGGCCTTGGTTTTCTTGGCAGTGCTACGGCCATTGCCAGCAATTTCATCCAACGAGAAACCGAATTTGGCGGCGGCTTCTTCAGCGGCTTTTAGTGCTTCGATACGTTCGCGCTGCTCTGCGTCTTTCAACGCCTTTTCAACGTTCGTCTGCAATTCCAAAAGCTCTTTTCGCGACATCGATGTGAGGTCAACGGCCATTTTTTATCTCCATGAATGAATGCACGACGCGATACGCCGAGGTGCATTCATTTATGACCCCATATTCTCGGAGATTTCACCAAGAAAATTGTTTCGATTATTTTTATTCGCGAAAATCCGCTAATGCGCAGCCGTTTCTGGTTGTTTCGCAAGTTCGACAATGTCTCCCATGATTGCGTTGAGCTCAAAATCCTTGGGTGTATAAACACGAGCCACCCCCATCTTTTTCAAGCGATCAGCGTCATCGTCCGGAATGATTCCTCCGACGATAACCGGAACATGCGCAAGACCGGCCTCTGTCATTCGGCCCATCAGCTCTTCGATCAGGGGGAGGTGGCTGCCGGAGAGGATCGACATGCCAACAACATGGGCGTCATCCGCGATGGCCGAGGCGACCAGTTCCTCCGGGGTCATGCGAATACCGTCATAGGTGATGTCCATGCCGCAGTCGCGGGCCCGAAAGGCGATCTGCTCGGCACCATTTGAATGGCCGTCGAGGCCAGGTTTCCCGACCAGAAATTTCAGGCGGCGGCCAAGTTGATCGCTCACCGCGTTGACCTTGTCGCGCAACTCATCCAGACCTTCAGTCTTATTGGACACCGACCCTGAAACGCCTGTCGGGCCACGGTAGGTGCCATAGACTTTACGCATTTCCTCTGCCCATTCGCCGGTGGTGACCCCTGCTTTGGCTGCGGCGATGGAGGGCGGCATAATATTGTCACCGTTTTGCGCTGCGGTCCGCAGAGCCATGAGCGCTGTTTGAACAGCGTTATCGTCACGTCCACTGCGCCAGTTATCTAGGCGGCTGATCTGCTCTTGCTCGACCGCCGGGTCGACCACCATGATGCCGCCGTCCTCGGTCTGTAGCGGAGATGGCTCACCCTCGGTCCATTTGTTGACGCCAACGACAACGGTCTCGTTTTTCTCAATCCGGTTCAGGCGTTCGGCGTTGGAATCGACCAACCGGCCTTTCATGTATTCAATGGAGGCCACCGCGCCGCCCATGGATTCCAGATTCGCCAACTCAGCACGTGCGCCTGTCTTCAGGTCCTCAACCTTTGCATCCACAGCCGGGTTGCCATCAAATAGGTCGGCATATTCCAGAAGATCGGTCTCATAGGCGAGGATCTGTTGCATCCGCATGGACCACTGTTGATCCCAGGGGCGGGGCAGGCCAAGCGCCTCATTCCAGGCGGGCAACTGCACCGCGCGGGCTCGCGCTTTCTTCGACAAGGTCACAGCCAGCATCTCGATCAATATACGGTAAACATTATTCTCCGGCTGCTGTTCAGTCAGGCCCAGCGAGTTCACCTGCACGCCGTAGCGGAAGCGGCGGAATTTGGGATCCTCGACGCCGTAGCGGTCGCGACAGATTTCATCCCAAAGGTCGACAAAGGCGCGCATCTTGCACATCTCGGTCACGAACCGGATGCCCGCGTTCACGAAGAAGGAAATGCGACCGACCATAGCCGGGAAATCCTCCGGGGCGATGCGCGGTTTCAGCTCGTCCAGCACCGCCTGCGCGGTTGCGAGCGCAAAGGCCAGCTCCTGCTCAGGCGTCGCGCCCGCCTCCTGCAAATGATAGGAGCAGACGTTCATCGGGTTCCATTTGGGCACATTGGTGTAGCAGTACTCAGCCACATCAGCGATCATCTTGAGGCTGGGCTTGGGGGGACAAACATAGGTGCCCCGGCTCAAGTATTCCTTGATCAGATCGTTCTGCACGGTGCCTTGCAGTTTCGACACATCTGCGCCCTGCTCCTCCGCCACCGCGATATAAAGAGACAGCAGCCAAGGGGCAGTGGCGTTGATGGTCATGGAGGTGTTCATCTGTTCCAGCGGAATCTGGTCGAACAGGGACCGCATGTCGCCCAGATGGCAGACCGGCACGCCAACCTTGCCGACTTCGCCGCGAGCCAGGACGTGGTCGCTGTCATAGCCGGTCTGCGTTGGCAGATCGAAGGCGACTGAAAGACCGGTTTGCCCTTTCGCCAAGTTGGCACGGTAGAGCGCGTTGGATGCGCTGGCAGTGGAGTGGCCCGCATACGTGCGGATCAGCCAAGGGCGGTCTTTTTGCATCTGCGGCATCGTCAGCCTCCCAACAGAATTGCGGTAATTATATTTCTCTGAATGGATCTAAATAGTAATTATAGACCCGTGTCAATTCGCTGCGTTGCGGCATGATCAATGTGGTCAAGGCGGCAGGCAGCTGCGCGATGTCGTATTTTGCCATAAAGCCTGTTCTGGCTCTCATGCCTGAATGAGAATGCGGCACATGCTCCAGTGTGCAGAATGTCTGCTGAAGGCGCCTATAGTGCATTGATTTTCGCCTGTGGGCGGCGATCGCCTAGACGGGATAGATGCCGGCTCCTGCCTCGCCATCGGTCAAAGTGCTTGTAAACGCTGTAAGCATGGGGAAGGGTCTGAGAATGACGCAGACTGTGGAACTCCCGCTTTGGCTCTTTGTGCTGATCCTGTTGTTTGCTGCGACTACATTGGCGTCGCATTTTCTGTTCCCTTCGGTACGGTGGTTCTTTCGTCGTCGACTTGAGCGTGCGGTGGCGCGGCTCAATCGGCGGCTCGAGCGCCCTATTCAGCCATTCAAACTGGCGCGGCGCTACGACATGATCCAACGGCTGATTTACGACCCGCAGGTGGCACAAGCGATCGCGGATCATGCGCGTAATATGAGTATTCCCGAGAACGTCGCCTTCGAGGAGGCCCGCCGCTACGCGCGTGAGATTGTACCTTCATTCTCTGCCGTTGCTTATTTCAGCATTGCGATCCGCTTGGCTCGGTTTCTGTCCAACGCAGTTTACCGGGTGCGCCTCGGTTACGTCGACGAAGCCGCGCTCAAGGCCATAGATCCGGAGGCGACAGTGGTGTTTGTGATGAACCACCGTTCAAATATGGACTACGTGCTGATAACCTACCTCGCTGCAGATCGGTCCGCGCTCTCTTACGCGGTGGGGGAGTGGGCGCGGGTTTGGCCCTTATCACGGTTGATCCGGGCGATGGGCGCGTATTTTATCCGTCGGAAGTCACGAAATGATCTCTATCGCCGTGTTCTTGCAACCTACGTACGATTGGCGACGCAAGGCGGTGTGACACAGGCGATGTTTCCCGAGGGCGGGCTCAGCCTGGACGGAGCCCTGGCCGAGCCGAAGTTGGGGCTGCTTAAGTATATTGTCGATGGGCAGTTGGCCCAGGGCGAAGGGGGGCGGGATGTGGTTTTTGTGCCGGTCGCTCTGAATTACGACCGCGTCCTTGAGGACAAGATTCTGACGTCGGCGGCCCAAGCCGGAGAGCGGCGGTTTCGTCCGCGCATCCACGTGGTCGTCATCCGAATGCTGCGTCAACTGATGCTCTGGCTCACAGGACGCTACCAACGGTTTGGATATGCGGCGGTCAGCTTCGGGCGTCCACTCAGCCTACGGGCGTTTATGTTGCGCGACGGGGAGGGAGATGCGCCGACCGTTTTGGCGGAGGAGTTGATGGGGCGGATTGGTGAATGTGTTCCGGTTCTGCCGGTGGCTCTGGCGGCCGCAACGCTGGTGCGCTTGTCGTCTGGTTCCGACCCGTTGAGCCGGTCTGAGATCGAACAGGCGATGGAGAGGCTACTGGCACAGATGCCCTTTGCCCATATTCATACGCCGGGCGGGGGGCAGGGTTACGCAGCGGAGGTCGGGCTGCGTCAGCTGACAGCCCGGGGGATCCTGGAAGAGCACCAGAACCGCTATCAGGTGGTCGCTGAGCGCCGGGATCTGCTTGTCTACTATGCGAATTCCATTCGACATCTCGTCCCTGATCTGCCCGAAACGCAGGCTGAATAGGGCGGTTTTGCTGCGAGTGCAAAGGAATATTCCGCGTCCGCTGGGTTATAAAATTACCCAAATTGAATAAATGATGTTGCATTGTTGCTTGGTGAATCTTATTCCCTAGGTAGCAGCTGCGATTCTGCATTGCGGCGAACAGCGGAAAAAAGGAGGCCAGCATGGCTTTGGATACGCAGAACGGCGCCCTCTCCTACGAGGCCCCTGAAAAAGAGCTCTACGAGATCGGTGAACTGCCTCCGATGGGATATGTGCCGCAGAAAATGTATGCGTGGACAATCCGCAAGGAACGCCACGGCAACCCCGACACCGCCATGGTGCAGGAGGTTGTCGATGTGCCTAAGCTGGACAGCCACGATGTGCTCGTTCTCGTGATGGCGGCCGGGGTGAACTACAACGGTGTTTGGGCCGCACTTGGCACCCCCATCAGCCCCTTCGATGGGCATGGCGCCCAGTTTCATATCGCAGGTTCCGACGCCTCTGGCATTGTCTGGGCGGTTGGCGACAAGGTGAAGCGCTGGAAGGTCGGCGACGAGGTGGTGATCCATTGCAATCAGGACGACGGTGATGATGAGGAATGCAACGGCGGCGATCCAATGTACTCCCCCAGCCAGCGGATCTGGGGCTATGAGACCCCTGATGGATCTTTTGCCCAGTTCACCAATGTTCAGTCACAGCAGCTGATGCCGCGCCCCAAACATCTGACATGGGAAGAAAGCGCCTGTTATACGCTGACACTGGCCACCGCTTACCGGATGCTGTTCGGTCATGAACCACATGATCTGAAGCCTGGCCAGAACGTACTGGTTTGGGGTGCCTCGGGCGGCCTTGGCTCTTATGCGATCCAGTTGATCAACACCGCCGGCGCCAATGCCATCGGCGTGATCTCTGACGAGAGCAAACGCGACTTCGTCATGGGGTTGGGGGCCAAAGGTGTCATCAATCGCAAAGACTTCAATTGCTGGGGCCAGCTGCCGACAGTGAACACCCCTGAATATGCCAATTGGTTCAAGGAAGCGCGCAAGTTTGGCAAGGCGATCTGGGACATCACCGGCAAGGGCAACAATGTTGACATGGTGTTTGAACATCCGGGCGAAAGCACATTCCCGGTCTCGACCTTTGTTTGCAAAAAGGGCGGTATGGTTGTGATCTGCGCCGGTACCACCGGCTATAACCTGACCTTTGATGTGCGCTATATGTGGATGCATCAGAAGCGCCTGCAGGGTTCACATTTTGCGCATCTGAAACAGGCGGCCGCAGCGAACAAGCTGATGGTAGAGCGTCGTCTGGATCCCTGCATGTCTGAGGTCTTCTCTTGGTCGGACCTGCCGGAGGCCCATATGAAGATGCTGCGCAATGAACATAAACCCGGCAATATGTCCGTTCTGGTTCAGGCGCCGCGTACCGGGCTGCGGACCCTGGAAGATGTCTTGGCAGGGTAGAACCTCCAGCTGATTTCTGTCAGTTTCGCCCCGCCAGTCACCGATAGGACTGGCGGGGTTTTTCGTGTGTTTGGTACGTTGTCCCTCAGCGGATCGTGACGTTGGAAGGGCAGGCGACTTGGTGCTGATGGGGCAGACATTGTGTGGCGGCGCACTAGATAATCCCTTATGAAATAAAAATTCGATCAATATGCTGGCATGTCGTTGACGCTTCCGCGACGATCGCGGCACAAAGACTAAGAACGCGGTTTGTAGAGCATACCAGCAGCCGCAACGGTGCAGGGGACCTGTGCCAAGACTAAGTGAGATTCAGGCAATTTATGGCAACCAAAGTTAATCTTGATCTGATCCTTGAGGTATTGGACGCGACGACCTCGGTCGATGGTCTGCAGGAGATCATCCAACGGGTCTGCGATACCTTCGAGGTTGATCATGCCATGTACCATTGGGTGGATAGTGCGGGCGATCACTATCATTTTGGCACCTATTCGCAGGGCTGGGTCGAGCGCTACCAGGAAAAGGCCTATGTGCGCGTCGATCCTGTCATTATCGGATGCTATCAGCGTTTCCACCCGGTCGACTGGCGCCGCCTTGACTGGTCCTCCAAACCCGCGCGTGAATTTCTGCAAGACGCCTTGGCGCATGACGTCGGCAACCAGGGATATTCGATCCCGATCCGGGGGCCGAACGGGCAATTTGCGCTGTTTACGGTCAGTCACAATTGCGATGATGATACGTGGACCCGGTTCACCGACAAACACAGCCGTGATCTGATTCTGATCGGGCACTACTTCAATCGCAAGGCGCTGGAGTTTGAACCCGATCGCAGCCCGGAACATGTGCAACCGCTGTCCCCGCGCGAGATTGACGCGCTGACCCTGCTAGCGATGGGCTATAGCCGCGCCCAAGTAGCGAAAACGCTGACAATCTCCGAGCATACTTTACGTGTCTATATCGAGAGCGCGCGATTCAAATTGGGGGCCATCAACACCACCCATGCCATCGCGCGTGCACTGAGTCTCGGGCTGATCATCATTTAACGCGTTGAAGCTACAGGCATTCATTAACCTTATAGTTGAGAATCTCTTCTGGTCGTAATCTGGTCCCACTTTTCTATCTAAAGGGGACTAGATTATGCTTCGCTATGTATATGCACACGACCTGCACCAGCACCGTGAATTGGCCCATTCGATGTTTGTGGACCGCGCCGATCAATTCAAGACGCGGCTCGGGTGGGATGTCTCGGTAGATGCTCAAGGAGAAGAGCGCGATGAATATGATGCGCTTGATCCGCTCTATGTGATTTGGGAGCAGGCGGATGGCCGTCACGGCGGCTCGATGCGGTTTCTGCCCTCCACTGGCCCGATCATGGTAAACGATGTCTTTCCTGAACTGACTGGAGGCGACGCAATCTGTAGCCCGCTGATCTGGGAATGCACGCGGTTCTGCCTTTCGCGTGATGTCAGCGGTAACGTCGCCGGAGCCCTGACCTTGGCCGGGCTGGAGATCATGCGCAACTTCAATATAGCCCATTTTGCAGGGGTGTTTGACCGCCGTATGGTCCGGATCTACCGGTCGCTTGGTTTTAGTCCGGACGTCATTGGCACCATGGGCAAGGGGCGGGACCGGATCTGCCTCGGCCTCTGGGATTATTCGTCGGAAACCTATCACCGCGTTGCACAGAAGGCGGGTATTCAGCCAGAGCTGTCGACATTGTGGTTTGATCGTTCGTTTGGCGGGGCAGAGGAGCCTGGACCCGTCGCCCTGACCGGCTGACGGCTGCGCTGAAGAGGACGTTAGAGGCAGACCTGACCGCTGCCAAAACCGGGACATGCAGGGCCGTCTGCTCTGGTGCAGCCGGCCCTGCCCCTGTAGGGTCGCGACATGAGCGCAGCACCCATAAAATTCTCCGATGATCAGGCGGTTGCCTTTGATCGCGTCAGCAGTCTTCTTCATGACGCGGGGGTCGATCTGGAAGATGATCTGCTACACCCGCCGCGTGGTGACGGCGGTGCAATGGCTGTGATCGGCAAGGCCGGTTCCGGCAAAACGCTGTTGCTGGCGGAGCTGTACAAGGCACTGGAGAAAGCCGGTGTTGAAGTCGTATCGGGCGACTATGAAAGCCGGAAGAAAAACGAGGACCGCCGCACGCTTGCGATCCTGGCGCCGACAAACAAAGCGGCCAGTGTTCTACGCCTGCGGGGTGTGCCTGCAACCACGATTCACCGAATTCTCTACACGCCGGTCTATGATCCTGAATACGAGCGAATTGCCGAATGGCTGGCCGGTAGCGGTGACGAGCCGGAAATTGAAGGGTTGACCGAGGAGGCGCTGGCCCGTGCCAAAGCCTTCTATGAGCGCAATAAATCCATCCCGGGCGCCTTGGCGGCTGCCGGGCTGCGGGGGTCCGATTTCATCACCGGCTGGAAACGCCGAGAGGAGCCGCTGGACATCGGCTTTATCGATGAGGCCTCCATGCTGGATGACCGCCAGTTTCAGGATCTGAAGGAGATTTTTCCGACATTGTTGCTGTTCGGAGATCCCGCACAGCTGGCGCCAGTGAACCAATCAGGTGCGATGGTCTTTGAGACACTGCCGGAAGAGCGCAAGCTGATCCTCAACCGCATACATCGCCAGGAGGCCGGCAACCCTATTCTGGATCTTGCCCATGCGCTTGCAGATCCCGACGTCGGTTTTGAAGATTTTGAGCGTATGGTCGAAGATCTCTCCCACCAGGATGAGCGCGTCGTCTGGGGTCAGCGGGTGGAGGTGGATTTGATGGCGCGTTCCCCGGTCTTGGTCTGGCGCAACAACACCCGAATTCGGCTGCTCAACGCCTTCAGAAATGTGCATGGTGCCCCGGAAGACAGTCTGCTGGCGGGCGAACCGCTGATCTGTGATGGCATTGAACTGCCGATGAAACACCGCAAGAAACGGTTGGATCTGGAGGCCCGTGGTCTGATCAAGGGCGCCCAGGTGATCTATCTCGGGCCGGGCCGGAAACCGGGGTTTTCGCGTCTTCATGTGATGGGAGCAGAAGATCCGCAGGTGTCCGCCGCGTCAATTGTGAAGATCGAGAAACCCGAAGAAGAAGAGCCCTTCATTCCGTTTGCCGCGCGTATGGGGGCCGCGTTTCTGCATGGGGCAGCGGTCACCATTCACAAGGCCCAAGGGTCGCAGTGGCCAACGGCACAGGTTTTTGCCCCGGACATCTACGCGGCTGCGCGGATGGGACGGGTGGAGGCTGGTCAGCCCCTGTGGAAGCGGCTGACCTATGTCGCCATCACACGGGCACAGGAACGGCTTATCTGGGTGGTGCGCAACCGTCTGGCAAAGCCAACCGGCCCGCTGCAGGTGGACGACCTGCGCGCAGCACCAGCCAGCGCTCTGACATTGGAAATGCAGGAGGACAGCCCGGTATGAGCGCAATGGACGAAACCTCCAGGCGAACGATCCTGATCACCGGTGCAAGTTCTGGTATCGGTCGTGCCGTGGCTGAGGTGTTTCTTGAGAAGGGCTGGCAGGTTGGCCTGGTGGCGCGTCGTGCAGAGCAGTTGGAAGAGGTCGCACAGGGGCGTGACACAGCTCATGTTCTACCCGCTGATGTGACAGACCCAGACGCAGTGGACCACGCCTTTGATTGCTTCGCAACGCGGGTAGGGCGGTTGGATGTGCTGTTCAACAACGCCGGTATATTCACCCCTTCGGGCACCATTGACGAGATTGAGCTGGAAGATTGGTTTGCCGCTGTCAATGTGAACTTAAACGGTATGTTTTTGGCAGCGCGCGCGGCCTTTCGCCAGATGCGCCGGCAATCACCACAGGGCGGCCGGATCATCAACAACGGATCCATCGCGGCCCATGTGCCGCGCCCAAGATCAACGCCCTATGCCGCGACAAAATCCGCGATTACCGGGCTGACCCGTAGCCTGTCGTTGGACGGGCGCCCCTTTCAGATTGCCTGCGGGCAAATTGATATTGGAAACGCGCGCACCCCCATGGTGGAAGATTTGAGCGCGCGCCAGATTGCAGCAGATCCGACAGCCGCACCAATGGAGACCTTTGCTGTGGCAGATGCCGCACAGTCAGTGCTGCATATGGCAGATCTGCCGCTTGAGGCGAATGTGCAATTCATGACGGTCATGGCGACGACCATGCCCTATATCGGACGCGGCTAGGCAAGACGCGGGCGGCTCCCGCCCGGTACGATACCAGCAAGCTGGCGACGCACCCGTTGGGGGTGGCGCCGCGCTTTGCGCGGCGAGGGCTGTCCTTAACTCCTGCGCAGGAGGCGGAAGGCGGCGGAAGCACCCCAACCTGCGGCGATCGCAATGGCCAATGACATCAAACCGTAGAGAAACGGCTGTTCGCGCGACATCGCGTAGAGAAAACGCTCCAGCCCCACCTTGCGCACGTCTATGCTGGTTTCGTACTGCGCCACCACTGATCCCCCGCGGGTAAGCAGGATGCGCGTGCTATAAGCCCCTTCGGTCAGGTCGGCAGGCATGTCAATCGCGGTGCGAAACAAGGTCTGCTGATCCACCGCGACGGTATTTTCCCGTAGCGAGTAGAGATCATTGTCTGAGCGGATGCGGATCACGGCTTCGGCGAATTGCTGGGCACCACGGATGTGCATCCCCGCCCCAACCGAGCGGATCGCACGACCCACCGACACCCGATACCGCAGATCTTCGGTATCGCTCAGCACCTGCGAGAGGGGCGCGCTGGTGGCGACCGCATAAAAACTGGGGGCCGAATCCACCAGAACGCTGTCAGTATTGACCCAAATGCCCAGCTTTTTCTCCTTGCGCCGAACCATCACCGGAGACGCCGGGCCGGACACTGCGACAATCACCTCAAGCGGGTCATCCTGCGGGATCGGTGCCTCGCGCTTCACGGCGCCAAAGATCAGGATCTCCGAGCCGTCAAAGTTGGCAGTGATGGCCACACGGTCCTGGCTGAGTCCCAGGACAACCTCTTCGCGCGGTCCGGCTGCGGGTTCAATGTCGGCTAGGTTGGTGGCGGTTTGCGCTGCCGTTGGGGCTGAGGCAAGTGGCGTGAACGGCATCGCCAAGAAGACTGCTGCACAAAGCCGTCGACTGGCGCCGCGCCAGCCTGAGCGCACCTTGATTTGGTGATTACGATGGGTAGCGCAACGGAGCATCTTAATGGCCCCCGTCGCTGCCGAGCGAATAGAGCTCGGACGGCATGAGCAAGAGGTCCAGACCGAGCTTGACACAGACCACGATCACCATGAGGGCGAGCAGGATACGCAACTGCTCTGCCTTCAGATAAACCCCAATCCGAGTGCCGATCTGCGCACCGATAACGCCGCCGACCAGCAACAGAACCGCAAGGACGATATCCACAGTGTAGTTCGTGGTGGCGTGGAGCATGGTGGTGAAGGCCGTCACCAGAATGATCTGAAACAGCGATGTGCCCACAACAACTTTGGTTGGCATGCCCAGAATATAGATCATCGCTGGCACCATGATGAAACCACCACCAACCCCCATGATCGCTGCCAGAATACCGACAACGACACCGACCAGCAGTGGTGGAATGACCGAAATGTAGAGACCAGACGTGCGAAATCGCATCTTAAATGGCAGAGCATGGACCCAACCACGCTGTCTGCGGGGTGCTGGCGCCGCGCCTGCGGAGGCCTTGGATTTTCGGATTGCGTTCAGGCTTTCGACGAACATCAGCCCGCCAACCACACCAAGGAAGACGACATAGCAGAGTTTGACCAGTAGATCGACCTGACCAAGCGCCTTGAGATAGTTGAAGACCACCACCCCGAGCGCAGCGCCCAGCAGACCTCCGGCTTGCAGGACCAGACCCATCTTGATGTCGACGGTTCGCCGCCTGAAATGCGCAAGAACGCCGGAAAAAGAGGAGGCGACGATCTGATTGGCCTCGGTAGCTACGGCAACCGCCGGGGGGATGCCGATGAAAAACAAGAGCGGCGTCATCAGAAAGCCGCCGCCAACCCCGAACATGCCGGACAGGATGCCGACCATACCGCCGAGCCCCAGAAGCAGGAATGCGTTGACCGACACCTCGGCGATGGGAAGATAAATCTGCATATCAGTGTTAGACCGCAGCACCTGCGTAAAATCAACTGTCGATGCCGCTGTGCAGAAAACAGGACTGATGCTGTGGGGAAAACTGGACCTATGATTTTCGGCAGGGGGCCCGGTGCTGTTGATTGCTGTTCGACGTGTGCAAGTAGAGTGAAACGCAAAACGCCCGGCCATGGCCGGGCGCTCGACGATGTTTCCGCACAGTCCCAAGGGACTATGCGGAATGGAGCTGGATATCAGCGTTCCTTGACGTAGGGCTCACCGCCGGCCTTGGGCGGTACGGCCTTGCCAACAAAGCCAGCCAAAATCACGACTGTCAGAATGTAGGGCAACGCGTCCATCATCTGAACCGGGATCACAAAGGTCCCGATTTCGATGTTCTGGAACCGGAGGGCAACCGCTTGCAGGAGGCCGAACAGAAGGCAGGCTCCAAGCGCATGCCACGGACGCCACTTCGCAAAAATCAGCGCTGCCAAGGCAATGAAGCCCCGGCCTGCGGTCATGTCCTTCACAAACCCGGCCTGAAGCGCGGTCGCAAGATACGCACCTGCGATCCCGCAAAGGAGGCCGCAGATCATCACGGCAGCGTAACGCAGCCCGACCACGGACACACCGGCGGTATCAACGGCTGCCGGGTTCTCCCCAACGGCGCGCAGGCGCAGGCCAAAGCGGGTGCCAAACAGGATCCATGCGGTCGCGGGAACCGCTAGGAAGGCCAAGTAAACCAGCACGGAGTGGCCAGACAGCAGCTCGCTATAGATCGGGCCCAGTACCGGCACATCCGCCAGTGCATCCGCAAACGGCAGATTGAGTGGTTCAAAACGACCACCTGAGAACAGGGACGGGGTACGACCGCCCTGCTGGAACCAGTCCTGCGCAATCAGCACCGTCATGCCGGCAGCGAGGAAGTTGATCGCCACACCGGAGATCAGCTGGTTGCCACGGAAAGTGATCGAGGCAAGGCCGTGCAGCCCGCTGAGGACCAATGAAGAGGCGATACCGGCCAAAAGGCCCAGCCAGACATTCCCCGTGGTCGCGGCAACCGCAGCGGAGAAAAATGCAGCCATCAGCATCTTGCCTTCAAGGCCAATGTCGAAAATGCCCGCACGTTCAGAGAACAGACCTGCCAGACAGGCCAGGAGCAGCGGCGTGGCAAGGCGAACGGTGCTGTCAAGCACCTGGATCAGAGTCAGAAAATCCATCACGCTTTCCCCCGGCGCAGAGCGAGGAAGATCCGCTCCAGCGGGCCTCTCACCATATTGTCCAATGCGCCCGTGAACAGGATCACCAGGGCCTGAATGACCACGATCAATTCGCGCGGGATGCTGGTCCAGAGCGCCAGTTCAGCGCCACCCTGATAGAGGAAGCCGAACAGGATCGCGGCAAGGAACACACCAAAGGGATGGCTGCGCCCCATAAGAGCCACGGCGATGCCGATGAAACCGGCGCCTTCGGTGGAGTTCAGAACCAGACGCTCTGCCTCCCCCATCACATTGTTGGTGGCCATCATACCGGCCAGACCGCCTGAGATCAGCATGGCAATCATGGTGATCTTGACCGGTGAAATCCCGGCATAGAGCGCGCCATATTCAGAGTTGCCATAGGCCCGAATTTCATAGCCAAGCTTGGTGCGCCAGATTAGCAACCAGACGGCGATACAGGCACCAACAGCCACAAGAAAACTGACATTTGCTGGCGCCGCCTTGGAAAACTCGATGCCGATAGGCGCCAGAAGTTCATGCAGCGACGGCAGGTGAACGGCTTCAGGAAAGCGGGCTGTGGCTGGATCCATTGATCCTTCTGGGCGCAGCAGGTTCACCAGCACATAGTTCAGCACCGCAGCAGCGATGAAGTTGAACATGATGGTGGTGATCACGATGTGGCTGCCGCGCTTTGCCTGAAGATAGGCTGGAATGGCCGCCCAGGCTGCCCCGAACAGCGCAGCACCAAGGCTGGCAAAGATCAATGCAAGCGACCAATGTGGCCACGGGATATACAGGCAGACCAGGGCGACCCCAAGGCCGCCGAGCATGGCTTGACCTTCACCGCCGATGTTGAACAGCCGCGCGTGGAAGGCCACGGAGACTGCCAGGCCCGTGAACAGGAAATTGGTGGCGTAGTAGAGCGTATAGCCCCAGCCATAGGTCGATCCCAGCGCGCCGGATACCATCAGGTTCACCGCGGCGATCGGGTCTTCACCAATGCCAAGGATCACCAAGGCAGACAGAATTGCGGCCAATATGAGACTGATCAGCGGGATCAGCACGACATCGGCCCATTTAGGCATCTTATCCATTTACGCGGCCTCCCCCGCGACGCCGGCCATCAACAGGCCTAGCTCTTTCTCATCTGTCTGATCTGCCGGGCGTTCGCCCATGATCATCCCGTCAAACATCACAGCAACACGGTCGGCGAGCGATAGGATCTCTTCCAACTCGACCGAGACCAAGAGGATAGCTTTTCCCTGATCGCGCAGTTCGACGATCTGCTTGTGAATAAACTCGATGGCACCGATATCGACGCCCCGTGTGGGCTGGCCGATCAGCAACAGCTCCGGGTTGCGCTCGATTTCGCGGGCCACAACGATTTTCTGCTGATTGCCTCCGGAGAAATTCTTGGCAGCGAGCCATGGATCCGGCGGACGCACGTCAAACTTGGCCATCTTGGCTTCTGTATCGGCGCGCAGGGCGGCGTTGTTCATCAACAGACCGCGCTGGTACTCAGGGGCGTGGTGATAGCCAAATGCGACGTTTTCCCAGGCGTGGAAGTCCATGATCAGACCTTCGCGCTGACGGTCTTCGGGAACATGGGCCACATGGGCTGCGCGACGGGCGCGGGCGTCAGATCCGGCACCAGACAATGGCAAGGGCGCACCATTGAGGCGAATGCTCCCCTGACCTTCACGCATGCCACCCAAGACTTCCATCAGCTCGGATTGGCCATTGCCTGCAACACCGGCGATCCCCAGGATTTCTCCGGCTCGGACGGTCAGATCAATGTTCTTAACACGCGCGACACCCGCCTCATCAACAACGCTGAGATTCTCAATCTCGAGGATCGGTTTGCCAGGGGTCGCGGGGACCTTGTCGACGCGCAGCAGCACCTTGCGACCGACCATCAGCTCGGCCAGATGCTCGGGGCTGGTCTCGGCGGTCTTTACGGTGGCGGTCATCTCGCCACGGCGCATCACTGACACCGTGTCGGTATATTCCATGATCTCGCGCAGCTTGTGGGTGATCAGGATGATCGTTTTCCCCTCAGCGCGCAGCCGGTCCAGAATGCGGAACAGCTGATCCGCTTCTGCCGGGGTCAGCACGCCGGTCGGTTCATCCAGAATCAAAATGTCGGCCTGCCGGTAGAGCGCCTTCAGAATCTCGACGCGCTGTTGCATACCCACGCCGATTTCGTCGATGCGCGCATCAGGGTCAACGTTCAGCTCATACTCGGCTGCCAGATCCTTCAGCGATTTTCGCGCCTTGCTCAGCGATGGCTTTAGCAGCCCACCGTCCTCGGCACCCAGAATGATATTCTCCAGCACGGTGAAGTTTTCAACGAGCTTGAAGTGTTGGAACACCATGCCGATACCGGCTGAGATCGCCGCTTGGCTGTCGGGTATTTCGGTCCGTTTCCCGTGAATCCAAACTTCGCCTTTATCGGCCTTGTAGAACCCGTAGAGGATGCTCATCAGCGTTGATTTGCCCGCTCCGTTTTCGCCGATAATCCCGTGGATCGTGCCAGGGGCAACACGGATTGAGATGTCCTTATTGGCCTGAACCGGGCCAAAGGCTTTGGAGATGCCTTTTAGTTCAATTGCTGGTGCCGTCATTCGGGCTCCCCTTATTCATCCTCGATCAGTTGGCACAGATCCGCGTCACAGCGACGAGCGGTTAACATGTGCATTTTAGCCAACCTAGGAAAAACCAAACCCGGAGGCGGCAAAGGCGCAGCCTCCGGGCAATATGAAACCCCCGGTCACCACCATGATCGCAAGGGGATCACGGTGGGCCGGGGGGCAGTTCAGTGCTTAGAAGGACAGAGCCGGGCAGCTGTCGTCCGACATATAGTCATGCACGGTGATCTCACCGGTTGCGATCTTGGCAGCCGCGTCATCGGTGGCAGCGGTCATCTCTTCGGTGATCAGGGACGCATTGTTGTCGTCAACTGCGAAGCCAACACCGCCGTTCGACAGGCCCATGACAGAGAAACCTGTTTCCAGCTCAGGACCGTCGGAGAAGGCTTCGAACACAGCGTTGTCGACGCGCTTCATCATGGAGGTCAGGACCTTGCCCGGGTGCAAGTGGTTCTGGTTGCTGTCCACGCCGATCGACAGGATGCCTTCGTCAGCTGCGGTCTGCAGTACGCCAACGCCAGTGCCGCCTGCTGCTGCATAGACAACGTCAGCGCCCTGGCTGATTTGCGCTTTGGTCAGCTCGGAGCCTTTGACCGGGTCATTCCAGGCCGCCGGGGTGGTGCCGGTCATATTGGCGATCACGGTTGCGTCCGGGTTGGCCGCTTTTACGCCCTCGGCGTAGCCACAGGCGAATTTGCGGATCAGCGGGATATCCATGCCGCCGATGAAACCAACGGTGCCCGATTTGGATGCCTTGGCTGCCAGCATACCCACGAGGTAGGAGCCTTCGTGCTCATTGAAGACCACAGAGCGGACGTTGGGTGCATCGACAACCATGTCGATGATCACGAATTTGGTGTCCGGGTAGTCTGCAGCGACTTGACCGAGTGCATCTGCGAAGGCAAAGCCTGCCATTACGATCGGGTTGGCGCCCGCTTCGGCAAAGCGGCGCAGCGCCTGCTCACGCTGAGCTTCGGACTGCAGTTCGATTTCGCGGAAGCTTTCGCCGGTCTCTTCTGCCCAACGCTGCGCGCCGGTGAAGGCTGCTTCGTTGAAGGACTTGTCGAACTTGCCGCCCAGATCGAAGATCAGCGCCGGTTCTGCGATCGCAGCACCCGCTGTCAGCGCCACGGCTGCCGCGGCGCTCATCAGGGATTTCATCAGGGTCATAGGGGTACTCCCAATTTGTTGTTCTTGATGCGGCCAGTTTGACCGCCCCAACCCATGTGTTTTTAAAAAGGTGCGACAATTTAGGCCGTAGGCTGCGGAAAGGGTCAACCGTTTTTTGACCTTTTGGTGTTATTCTGCGCTTTCGGCCTTGCGTAAACTGACGCTCATGAGCACTGCGTCCACTGCTGCTGTGCCTTGGCGGGGGTAGTATCCGACCCGTCGGCCGCTCTCTGCGAATCCATAAGCCTTGTACAGGCTGCGGGCCGGTTGGTTGTCTTCTGCGACCTCCAGAAACCCAACGGTTGCACCATGCGCCAAGGCGACCTCCCACCATCTCTCCAGAATCGCCTGCGCCAGACCTTGCCGTTGATGATCGGGGTGGGTGGCAATCGTCAGCAGTTCCGCTTCTCCCGCAACGACGCGGCCAAGGGCAAAACTACGCGCATCCCCGACGGTATAGCTGAAGGGGCTGTCCAGCAGGGCCGCAAATTCGCGTGCTGACCAGGGGCGACCCTGCAGAAAGGCAGCCTGATGGGTGCGGGCCATCTCCTCCGGCGTCGGAGGGCTCGGCTGGTTATGCACGGGTGTTGTCATGGTCAGCAGGTAGATTTTAGCCGTCAATCAGTGTTGGCGGTGCGTCTTTGGCGGGAGCGGCATCAGCCGCTCGCAGATATAGCGGGGCCGGGGCGGATATAGTGTCTTTGTAGCGCGCTGCAGCCCTGCGCGCGATTGTTTCGGCAATGCGCGGTGGCGTCGCCTCGGCAACCAATTCCAGCCTCAGCGCGGTTGCGATGGCTTGCGCTTCGGCAAGCGGCATCAGCCGAGGGTCTTCTCCGGGGGGGTGCGCGTAGACCTGATCACGTGGCGCAGGTACCGCGGCGAATGTGCCGGGGTGCTCACGCGCCTCAAACCCGCTGACGCCGACGGCGGGGATTTCCAACCCCAGTGCCAGGCCTCTCGCAGCTGAGACGGCAATGCGAATGCCGGTGAAGTTGCCCGGACCCACGCCAACTCCCAGCGCATCAAGATCCGCCCAAGTCACTCCGCCCTGATCCAGCACCTCTTCCAGCAGCGGTATCAGACGCTCCGCCTGTCCGCGCGCCATTTCTTCGCAGGTCTGCGCGAGGATGACGTCACCCTGCAACAAAGCGGCCGCGCAATGCGCGGCCGATGTATCAAATCCAAGGACGAGGGCGTCAGACGGCAACGGGGCGCACCTCGGTCACTTCCGGGATGTAGTGACGGAGCAGGTTTTCAATGCCCATTTTCAGGGTCAGCGTTGAAGACGGGCAACCCGCACAGGCACCTTGCATGTGCAGATAGACAACGCCGCGATCAAAGCCATGGAACGTGATGTCGCCGCCATCTTGTGCCACCGCAGGTCGCACACGGCTGTCGAGCAGCTCTTTGATCTGGTTGACAATTTCGCCATCCTCGCCAGTGTGTTCAGCATGGCCCGAGGTTTGCTCACCGCCCTCTGAGATGACGGGCTGGCCGGACTGGAAATGCTCCATCACAGCGCCCAGGATCGCGGGCTTGATGTGGTCCCACTCAACGGTGTCAGCCTTGGTGACCGTGACAAAGTCATTGCCAAAGAACACGCCGGTGACCCCGGAAACGGCAAAGATTCGCTGCGCCAGAGGCGAGCTGCCTGCGGCATCGGCGGTTGGAAAATCAGCGGTGCCCATCTCCAGAACAGTCTGGCCCGGCAGGAATTTCAGCGTCGCCGGGTTGGGCGTGGATTCGGTCTGAATGAACATGTCGGGCCTCCTTAAAGCGTGGCAGAGATATGCGCCTCCGACCCGCTTAAGTCAAGATTTGGAACAATTCTAAATTCGAAAGCCCTATCGGGCCGTGCTGGCGCGTCCGGGTCCAATCTCCTCAGGAGGAGAAGGGCAACCGTGCTGGCAGGTCAGAAGCGATCAGGTGATCGCTTCCAGTTTTTCCTTGGACAGATCGCCGGGCACAATTGTGATCGGCACCGGCAGGCTGCCGGATGAGCGGCTCAGTTGAGTAACAAGCGGGCCTGGACCTTTGCGATCATCCCCCGCGCCCAGCACCAGAACACCGATTTCGGTATCGGACTCGATCTGGGCGATGATCTCGGGCACGGCTTCGCCTTCACGGATCACCAGTTTCGGTTTAATCCCCTGACGATCACGCATCCATTTCGCAAAAACTTCAAAATGCGCATGTATGCGTTCACGGGCTTCCTCCCGCATCACTTCGCCGACGCCGATCCAGTGGTTGAACTCATCCGGGGGAATCACCGAAAGGATCTCCACCCCGCCGCCGGTTTTGGCAGCGCGCATGGCAGCGAACCGCATCGCGTTCAGGCATTCCCGGCTGTCATCCAATACGACAAGAAATTTGCGCATATTGATCCTCTGGTTGTTCCGATTGGATCATGGCGCAAGCGATCCCATGGTGCAATAGACGAGCACGCGGCGTCACGCGGCCGGGATCAACTGCCGTTGCTTGTGGCCCAGTCCCAGTAAAGGTCGCGGGTTCGTTTGGCGATGGGGCCGATCTGATACTGGCGATCGTCAAAGGCGGTGACCGGGGTGACTTTGCTCATATTGCCCGACATGAAAATCTCATCGGCCTGTTCAAAATCCGTGTAGCCCAGGACGCTCTCGTGAACCGTGACACCATCGGCGCGCAGGTTTGCGATATGTCGGGCACGTGTGATCCCGGCAAGAAAGGTGCCGTTTGCGATTGGGGTGAAGACCTCTCCGTCACGCACCATGAAGATATTTGCCGTCGCGGTTTCAGCGACATTGCCCATCGCATCCAACGCCAAGGCGTTGCTGAAGCCTTTGGCGCGGGCTTCACGCAGCATACGGGCGTTGTTAGGATAGAGGCAGCCTGCCTTCGCATTCACCACCGCGCTCTCAAGGATGGGCCGCCGAAAGGAGGTGCGGGTCAGTGTGGCGGAGGCGGTCGGGGGCGCCATCGGGATCTCTTCCAGGCAGAGTGCGAACTGGGTGCTTTCGGGCCCCGGAGCAATCATCGTGGAATCGCCGCCTGTCGCCCAATACATAGGCCGGATGTAGACGGCCGCGCCGGGTGCAAAGAGAGATAGGCCGTCTTTGGCGATGGCGACCATATCAGCGACACTGACGGTCGGCGCCATCATAAGCGCCTCAGCGGAGGCATTGGCGCGGGCGCAGTGCAGATCAAGATCGGGGGTGACCCCATCAAACAGACGCGCCCCGTCAAACACCGAGGACCCGAGCCAGGCCGCATGGTCTGCAGCCTTCATGATCGCGACATCGCCATCGTGCCAGCTGCCGTTGAAATAGGTGCGAATGGTCTTGCTGATCGCCATGCCGGGCCTCGTCCTGTGGGTGCTGGAGTGGGGTGACCCTAGGGCGCAATGGGTCAGTCGTCCAGACCTTTTCCTGCCATCTGCGCCTGGGCGTATTGCCAGATCTGAGCGATCACTACGCTTTGGTCAGGCGGGCTCTGGGGCCTCCAGCCCCAACTCTCGCAGAACGCCGCGCATCTCGCTTTGCCACCTGGTGCGCAGGTCCGCATTGCTGCGGTGGCGCAGGCCGAGCGCACAGAGGGTCTCGAACTTGTCAGAGGCATCAGCGCCAAAGCTGATGGCCACCCGGGGCCACCAATAGTGGATGGATTCTTGCAACATGTTGATGTCGCCTTCATGCACCAATCGCGACAGCCCTTCGTGGGCAAGACGCGCATGATGGGCTTCGACGGGCTGAATCGCGCGGAAGGCTTCAGCCAATGGTTGGTAGGAAATCATCGACAACTCTGCCAGCTGCACAGCGACCGCGCGGCCCATCAGAAGGTTCATAACCACAGCATCGGCCCACCCTTCCAGCGGGTAGTTGAATACTGCAAGGCGCCGGTCGTGTTTGGAACGGCTCTGATCCAGCCCGGCCTCGCGATCCAGGCGCGCAGTCCAGGGGTGATGATCCACATAGCGTTCGGTGTCGGCACCGAAATCACCCATGACCTGCAAAACACGATCAGCGTTGGCGGTTTTTTCCAGCACTATCCGGGCCGCAGCCATGCGGGATTTGATGCCCGGACCTTCGTTGATGATATCAACGAATCCCGCCGCGCCTGCAAGCGCGCTGTCGACGAAGCTGGCCATGATTGTCATCAACTCAGCGCGGTAGCGCGGCGGCACATTGGATGGATTGCTAAGGACGCCACCGGCCGCCAGATAGCTCTCGATGCTCATCTCATCATTCATGCCATGGTCTCCTTGGGTCTGCTGATGGGGGGCTGTCGCTGCCTGCGCCCTAACCTAATGGGCTATTGATCGTAGTCCACCACCACTTTGTCACTGAGCGGATAAGCCTGACAGGACAAGACATAGCCTTTCTCGACTTCGTAGTCCTCAAGCGCATGGTTGGCGACCATCTCGACCTCGCCCTCCAGTACCTTGCAGCGGCAAGTGGAGCAGACGCCGGCTTTGCAGGCGTAAGGCGCGTCCATCGCGTTTTCCAGCGCGGCGTCCAGCAGGGTCATGTCCTTACCCATCTCGATGGTCTGGGTGGCGCCGTCCAGTGTGATGGCGGCCTTGGTCTGGTTCGCGCCCGAGGTGGCATCGCTTGCGGTGACGGTGCGTTTGGCGCGTCCCGGCTGGGCAGAGGCGAACAGCTCGAACTTGATCTGACTGTCACTAAGGCCGGCCGTACGCAAGGCACTGGCGATGCCCAGCATCATCGGCTCGGGGCCGCAGATAAAGGCGGTGTCGACCGACTTGATGTCGATCCAGTGCTCGAACAGCTGCGCGCATTTGTCCTCGGTCACGAGGCCGGTGAAGAGGTCGATCTCCTGCGCGTCAGACTCCAGCACATGGATCACGTTGAGTCGGCCCATGTACAGGTTCTTGAGATCCTCCAGCTCTTCGCGGAACATGATCGTGTTCACGCCCTTGTTGGCATAGACCAGCGTAAAGGAGGCGTTGGGTTCGGCCGCCAGCGTGGTCTTAAGGATCGACAGCACCGGCGTGATGCCTGAGCCGCCGGCAAAACCCAGATAGTGCTTCTCCGCACTTGCATCGAGCGGTGTGAAGAATGTGCCCATCGGCGGCATCGCCTGCAGGGTGTCGCCAGGTTTCAACTCGGTATTGGCCCAGGTTGAGAAGGCGCCGCCGTCAACACGTTTGATGCCGACTTGCAGGATACCCTCGCCGCGCCCGGCGCAGATCGAATAGCTGCGGCGCAGCTCCTCGCCGTCGAAGTCGCGGCGGAAAGTCAGGTATTGGCCTTGGGTGAAATCAAACTCCTCAGCCGCACCGCCCGTGGGCTTCAGGGTGACCACTACCGCATCGCGGATAGTTTTACGGACATCGGTGACTTCTAGGTCGTGAAAGCGCGCCATCAGGTCTCCTCAGATGCACTTGAAATAATCAAAAGGTTCAAGGCAGTCCTGGCAGCGCCAGTGAGCCTTGCAGGGTGTCGAGCCGAACTGGCTGACCTTGGTGACTTCTGTACTGCCGCAGTGCGGGCATTTTTCGGGCCCGCCTGCGGCTTGGGGCGGGGCGATGCCGTAGGCCTCCAACTTGGCGCGGCCCTTGTCGGACAGCCAATCGGTGGTCCAGGCAGGGGAGATCTGGGTCTTCAGTCTCAAATCCGCAATGCCGTGGCCGCGCAGGGCTGTTTCGATATCCAGGGCAATCACTGCAGTTGCCGGGCAGCCAGAGTAGGTAGGGGTGACTGAGACAACCAGAGTTTCCCCATCCCAGGCCACACCACGGATGACGCCCAGATCCACCAGTGAAATCACCGGGATTTCCGGGTCGGGCACAGCGTCGAGCCACTCCCAGATCTGGTCAATGCTTGGCTGAGTTGTCACCTGGCTCATCCGGTCTATCCTCACTGGCTGTTTCGCCGACCCGAGGTCGGGGGCCGCCCCTAGTACGTTGGCCGTGGCCTTACCACTTGGCGCCGGGATAGGCGCGCTGCAGCCATTGCATTTGGGTCAACAGGTGACCCAGATGTTCCGTGTGCATGGCACCGGTACGCCCGCCTTTGTGGGCAAAGCGGCTCTCCGGGATGGTTAGGGTCGCATCGCTCAGCACGCGGGAGACCAGCGCATCGTATTCCTCACGTAAGGACGCAGGATCGGGGGCGATGCCCGCCGCTGCCATCTCGGCATCCACAGCGTCCGACTGGAACATCTCGCCCACATAGGGCCACAGATAGTTCAGCGACTCCTGCATCCGGCGGTGGCTTTCTTCGGTGCCGTCACCCAAGCCCACCACAGTGTCGGCGGAGCGTTCCAGGTGATAGGCAACCTCTTTCGAAGCCTTCTCGGCGATGGCTGCAACCCGCTCGTCCGAGGACTTCATCAGCCGACCCAGCTGGATCGAATGCCAGGCGTCGAACAGGAACTGGCGCATCAGGGTGCGGCCGAAGTCGCCGTTCGGCACCTCGCACAGCAGCACATTGCGAAAATCCCAGGCGTCGCGCAGGAAAGCCAGATCATCGGCAGATTTGCCGTCTCCCTGTACCTCAGCCGCGAGGCCGAGCCACATCTGGGTCTGGCCGATCATGTCCAGCGCGGTGTTGGCCAGCGCGATGTCTTCTTCCAGCACCGGCGCATGGCCGCACCATTCGCTGACCCGGTGGCCGAGGATCAGGGTATTGTCCCCCATCCGCAGCAGGAACTGGGTGAATGCCTCGTCCTTGTTAATATCGGCGGTCATTACATCGCCCCCACTTCTTCGGGGATGTCGAAGAAGGTCGGGTGGCGGTAGACCTTGCTTTCCGACGGCTCATAAAGCGGGCCCTTGTCGCTGGGCGAGGAGGCGGCGATATGGTTTGCCTCAACCACCCAGATCGACACGCCTTCGTTGCGGCGGGTGTAGACGTCGCGGGCGTTCTTGATCGCCATTTCGGCGTCGGGCGCATGCAGGGAGCCGACGTGGCGGTGGCTCATTCCGTGCTGGCCACGGATAAAGATTTCCCAGAGGGGCCATTCGTTTTTCATGTTTCAATTCCTCCTGGCTGAAGGGGGCGCCTTCGCAGCGTCAAAAACGGGCGGAGCGCCAAAAATGCTTGGGGTTACTCGGCGGCGTGCCGACGTGCGGCTTTCTTTCTGGCGTGGGCCAAGAGCCCGTCACGCACCCATTTGCCGTCGTCCCAGGCCTTGTTGCGGGCGGCGAGGCGGTCTGTGTTGCAGGGGCCGTTGCCCTTCAGTACGTCGTAAAACTCTGACCAGTCCGGGTCGGTGTAGTCATAGTGACCGCGTTCCTCGTTCCATTTCAGGTCCGGGTCGGGGACGGTGAGGCCAAGGTATTCGGCCTGCGGCACGGTCTGGTCGACGAACTTCTGGCGCAGCTCGTCATTGGTGTTCATCTTGATCTTCCAGGCCATCGACTGGGCGGAGTGGACCGAGTCCTTATCGGACGGTCCGAACATCATCAGCGACGGGTACCACAGGCGGTTCAGCGCATCCTGCGCCATCTTCTTCTGTGCGGGCGTGCCCTCCGCCATCTTGCGGATCGCGTCATAGCCCTGGCGCTGGTGGAAGCTTTCTTCCTTGCAGACGCGGATCATCGCGCGGGAATAGGGGCCGAAGGAGGTCCGCTGCAGCGGCACCTGATTCATGATTGCGGCCCCATCGACCAGCCATCCGACCGCGCCGATGTCGGCCCAGTTCAGCGTCGGATAGTTGAAGATCGACGAATACTTCATGCGGCCGTCCAGCAGCATTTCGGTCATCTCATCGCGCGACACACCCAGCGTTTCCGCCGCACAATACAAGTACAGGCCATGGCCGGCCTCATCCTGCACCTTGGCGAGCAGGATCGCCTTGCGCTCCAACGTCGGGGCGCGGGTGATCCAGTTGCCCTCGGGCAGCTGGCCGACGATTTCCGAATGCGCGTGCTGGCCGATCTGGCGGATCAGCGTCTTGCGGTAGCCTTCGGGCATCCAGTCCTTGGGCTCGATCTTCTCGCCCGCGTCGATGCGCGCCTGAAAGGCCGCCAGCTGTTCCGGATCGTCCTGGGTCGCTTCGGATTTGACCATCTGAGCATACATGTCTGGGACCTCCCTTGGGTTTGTTACACGCGTTCCAGGATCAGGGCGGTGCCCTGTCCGACGCCGACGCACATGGTGCAAAGCGCATAGCGCCCGCCGGTGCGTTGCAATTGATAGGCGGCGGTCAGCACCAGCCGCGCGCCGGACATACCCAGCGGGTGGCCAAGCGCGATTGCACCGCCGTTGGGATTAACATGGGGTGCATCGTCGGCAACGCCAAGTTCGCGCAGTGTCGCAAGGCCCTGCGAGGCAAACGCCTCGTTCAGTTCGATCACGTCCATCTGTTCGATGGTCAGGCCGGTACGCTCCAAAACCTTGCGGGTGGCAGGCACCGGGCCGATGCCCATGATGCGCGGCTCGACCCCGGCAGCGGCCATGCCGACGATGCGGGCCATAGGCTTCAGGCCGTTCTTCGCGGCCGCGGCCTCATTCGCCATCAGGATCGCCGCAGCACCGTCGTTGACGCCGGAGGCGTTGCCGGCTGTCACGGTCTTGTCCGGGCCGTTGACGCCCTTGAGGCCCGCCAGCTTCTCAGCCGAGGTGCCGGGGCGGGGGTGTTCGTCGGTGTCCACCACCAGATCATCGCCCTTGCGCTGGGGGATGGTGACCGGGGTGATCTCGTCGTTGAAGATACCGGCCTCATGTGCTGCGGCCCAGCGGGCCTGGCTGCGGGCGGCGAATGCGTCCTGATCCTCGCGGGAGATGCCGTAATCTTCGGCCACATTATCGGCGGTCTGCGGCATCGAGTCGGTGCCGTACATCTTCTCCATTTTCGGGTTCACGAAACGCCAGCCGATGGTGGTATCATAGATTGCGTTGGCGCGGGTGAAGGCGGAAGTCGCCTTGGGCATCACGAACGGCGCGCGGCTCATGCTTTCGACGCCGCCGGCGATGGCCATGTCGTAGTCGCCAGCCTTGATCCCGCGTGAGGCCATGCCGACCGCATCCATGCCGGAGGCGCAGAGCCGGTTGATCGTGGTGCCCGGTACATCCACCGGCAGGCCTGCCAGCAGTGCTGCCATGCGCGCCACGTTGCGGTTGCTTTCGCCGGCCTGATTGGCATCACCCAGGATCACATCGTCCAGGCTGCTCCAGTCTACATCCCGGTTGCGGGCGGCAAGCGCGGCAATCGGCAGAGCGGCAAGATCATCGGTCCGCAGCTTGCTGAGCGCGCCGCCGTAGCGGCCGATTGGGGTACGGGTGGCATCGCAGATGAAAGCATCCATGGGTGTTCGCGTCTCCTCAGTGGCGGCAAGTCATAAGCCGACCATATAGTCGGTAATAGGTTCAGAAGTGATTCTCGGCAAGAGAGATGTAACCATAAAGTTCATTTTCTAGAAAACTTGTAACATATTAATGGTCTGCCACCGGCTGATTTGTCAGCGCGGTGCAGTGTTGATGCGTCCAGCCTGGAAGCCTGTTTCGCTGAGCGATGAGATGTGGGATAGTTTACATGTTGACTAAATTTGTGCCTGCACTCTGACTGGCAAGGGCCTTGGCCTGCACCTTTGACGAGCGTGTCAGTAGCAGGCAGAGACAGTCAAAGGCAGAGACTGCCACAGGCAGAGGAGGGCTTGGTGAATATTCTCTACATCATGTTTGACCAACTGAGGTTCGACTATCTCAGCTGTGCGGGGCATCCGCACTTGCAGACACCGCACATTGACGGCCTGGCGCAACGTGGGGTGCGGTTTGCGCGCGCCTATGTGCAATCGCCGACCTGTGGATCTTCGCGTATGTCCAGTTACACAGGCCGCTACCCATCAAGCCATGGCGTGCAATTTAATGGCTACCCTCTGCGTGTCGGTGAATGGACGATGGGTGACCATCTGCGCAAGGCCGGGATGAGCTGCCATTTGATTGGTAAAACCCATATGGTTGCAGATGCCGAAGGGATGCAGCGTCTTGGCCTTGCTCCTGACAGCATTATTGGCGTGCGTCAGACGGAATGTGGTTTTGATCCGTTTGTTCGTGATGACGGGCTTTGGGCCGAAGGACCGGACGGCTTCTATGATGGCAAGCGCAGCCCCTATAATGAGTATCTCAAGTCGAAGGGCTATCCGGGTGAGAACCCGTGGAGTGATTTTGCAAATGCCGGTGCCGAGGGGCAGGATGTCGCCTCGGGCTGGTTCATGGTCAATGCGGACAAGCCAGCCAATATTGCTGAGGAAGACAGCGAAACCCCATGGCTTACTCGTGAGGCAATGCGGTTTATTGAGGCGGCGGAACAAGACGGTGATCAGCCTTGGTGCGCGCATCTGAGCTATATCAAACCGCATTGGCCCTACATCGTGCCAGCCCCCTATCATGATATGTATGGTGCCGAGCATGTGCTTCCGGCTGTGCGCAGTGCCGCCGAGCGGGAGGAGGCTCATCCCGTGTTCGAGGGGATGATGAACAATCAGATTGGTCAGGCCTTTTCTCGTGATGAGGTGCGCGAGAAGGTGATCCCGGCCTATATGGGATTGATCAAACAGGCCGACGATCAGATGGGCCATCTGTTTGCCTGGCTAGAGGCGACGGGACGCATGCAGGACACTATGATCGTGCTGACGTCAGACCATGGAGATTACCTCGGCGATCATTGGCTGGGAGAAAAGAACCTGTTCCACGAACCGTCGATCAAGGTGCCATTGATTATCTATGACCCGCGAAGTGAAGCGGATGCCACACGCGGAACCACTTGTGATGAGTTGGTTGAGGCGATTGATCTGTTGCCGACATTTCTGGAAGCAGCGGGAGGGACGCCTGCTCCACATATCCTTGAGGGGCGCTCTCTGATGCCATGGCTACTTGGCGAGATGCCCGAATGGCGCGACTATGCCGTCGCAGAGTTTGACTATGCGACGCTGCCGTTGTGCGAAAAGCTTGGATTGGCCCCCAAAGACGCCCGCTTGTTTATGGTGGTCGATAAGCGGTGGAAGTTCATGCACGCAGAAGGCGGTCTGCGCCCCATGCTGTTTGATCTTCAGGACGATCCTGATGAGTTGATAGATCTTGCTAAGGCAGGCGCGCATCAGGAGGTGATTGATCTGATGTATGACCGTCTGTTGGAGTGGGGACTGCGGATGTCTCAGCGCATCACGCTATCGGACGAACAGATTGCCACGCGGCGGGGAAAGTCAGCCCGGAAGGGGATCCTCTTGGGAGTCTACGAGGCGTCCGAGGTAGATGACACATTGACTGAGGCCTACCGGCGACCAATCCCAAAACCCGCGAACTGATTGCAATTGTCGGTTCTGAAGAGACGCACCGTCATATGCCGCAGATGTTGAGCGACGCTTGGCAAGCCGCAGTGGGGCGCGGCATGATGGGTCTTGTCAGCTTGCAGAGCCATATCTAGGGTGAGTTCCATGTTGCGGAATAATGTTCCGCATTGCGAAATTGATAGGGCCGAAGCCTGCGCCGACTAAGGATAGTCACGCCGCAGACCGGCTCCGGTGAGCTGCGCCGTGCTAAAATCCTGATCGGCACCGCCCGCAAAAAGAGGAAAGTTCCATGACCGAAGCCATTGTCTACGAGCGGATTGGCGACATCGCAGTTCTTGCCGCGCAGAACCCGCCGGTAAATGCACTTGGTATAGATGTGCGCCGCGGTCTGTTGGCAGGAATTGAGCGGGCCGAGACGGAAGGCGCGCGAGCCGTATTGATCTATGGCGAGGGGCGGACTTATTTCGCGGGTGCTGATATCCGTGAATTTGGCAAACCCATGGAAGAACCAGGCCTGCCGGACCTCTGCAATCGTATCGAAGCCGCCAAGCTGATCGTCGTATCGGCCCTGCACGGCACAGCGCTGGGCGGTGGGTTGGAGGTTGCACTTTCCTCGCACTACAGGATCGCCGTGCCAGGCGCCAAGATGGGGCTGCCGGAGGTCCATCTGGGGATCATTCCAGGCGCCGGTGGTACCCAGAGGCTACCTCGCGTCGCAGGGACAGAGGCCGCATTGGAGATGATCACGACCGGCCGCCACGTGGCCGCTGCCGAGGCTTTCGATAAGGGCGTTATTGATCGTATTGCTGAGGGCAGCCCGCGCGAGGTTGGACTGGCCTATACCCGTGAACTCCTCGAACAGAATGCGCCGCGTCGCCCGATCTGTGACATGCCCGCGCCGGAGCCCGTCGATTTTGATGCCACATATGAGCGTGTTCTGGCCCGTGGGCGCGGCCAGCTCTCCCCGGCGATTGCGGTGCGTGCGGTCCAGGCCGCCTGCGAGGCGCCAAGTTTTCTTGATGGTGTGCGGCAAGAACGAGAATTGTTTATGAAGCTGATGCAAAGCGATCAGCGGCAGGGGTTGATCCACGCTTTCTTCTCGGAACGGGCGGTCAGCAAACTGCCCGAGCTTGCTGATGTAACTCCTCGCGATATTGCCGCAATGGGGGTCATCGGCGGTGGTACCATGGGGGCTGGCATCGCGACAGCTGCGCTGATGGCAGGACTGTCGGTTGTGCTGATTGAACGGGACGAGGCGGCCTCGGTTGCGGCACGGGAGCGGATTGAAGGCAATCTCAAGGGCGCGCTGAAGCGGGGCAAGATCAGCCAGTCACATTTCGACGCTATTCTCAATGAGGCGCTTGAACTGGCAACGAATTATGCTGCTCTGTCGCAGGTCGATCTGGTGGTCGAAGCTGTTTTTGAAGACATGGATGTGAAACGCGACGTTTTTGCAGCGTTGGATGAGCATTGCAAACCAGGCGCCATTCTCGCCAGCAACACATCATATCTGGATATCAATGACATTGCGGCCGCCACCGGTCGGCCATCTGATGTGATCGGACTGCATTTTTTCTCGCCCGCACATGTGATGAAGCTGTTGGAGGTGGTGGTCGCGGATCAGACCGCGCCCGATGTCGTGGCCACCGGTTTCGCCCTTGGCAAAAGGCTGCAGAAAACCTCAGTACGCTCCGGCGTCTGTGATGGCTTCATCGGCAATCGGATCATGAACAGCTATCGCAAGGCCGCTGACTACATGGTTCTGGACGGCGCCTCTCCCTATCAAATCGACAAGGTGATGACCGGGTTTGGCTTCGCCATGGGGCCGTTTGCGGTGGCCGACCTCGCGGGGTTGGACATTGGCTGGGCCGCGCGCAAGCGTCGCGCGCCGACACTCGACCCACGTGAACGGGTGGTGCATTTCTCTGATATGCTATGTGAAGGCGGCGATTTCGGGCAGAAAACCGGTCGCGGTTTTTACGTCTACGAAGAGGGCAAGCGTGGCGGGACGCCGAATCCACAGGTCGCCGAATACATCGAACGCGATCAGCGCGATCAGGGCGTGACGCCGCAGGTTTTTGCCAATGACGAGGTTCTGCGCCGCTACATGTGCGCGATGGTCAATGAGGCGGCAAAGGTCGTCGGTGAGGGCATCGCTCGCCGTCCTCTGGATGTCGATATGGTGCTGCTGTTTGGCTACGGTTTCCCCCGGTTCTGGGGCGGCCCGCTGAAATGGGCGGACCTGCAGGGGCTGGACAGCATTCTCAAGGATATTCGTCGCTACGCCAAGAAAGACGCCTTCTTCTGGCAACCGGCCCCGCTGTTGGAGCAATTGGTTGCCGAAGGGCGCAGCTTTGATGACCTCAACAAGGAGGCCCGCTGATATGAAACAGGCTGTTATCGTTTCCGCCGCCCGCACCGGTCTGGCCAAATCCTTTCGTGGGTCTTTCAATCAGACGCATGGCGCCACTTTGGGTGGGCATGCGGTCGCCGCCGCTGTTGAGCGGGCGGGTCTGGAGGGGGGTGCAGTTGAGGATTGCATTATTGGTTGCGGCTTTCCCGAAGGGGCGACAGGGCACAATATCGGGCGCCAGATCGCTTTGCGCGCCGGCTTGCCGCAGTCTGCGGCTGGCATGACGGTGAACCGGTTCTGCGCGTCGGGCCTGCAGACCATTGCGCTGGCGGCGCAGCAAATCACTGCCGAAGGGGCCGGACCGATGGTTGCGGGCGGGGTGGAGAGTATCTCCATGGTGCAGCCCAATGTGACGCAGGTGCAGGATCCCTGGCTACAAGAGCATAATCCTGACGTCTACATGGCGATGATTGACACGGCGGATGTCGTGGCTGAGCGCTACGGTATCAGCCGGGAGGCGCAGGACGCCTATGGCCTGCGCAGTCAGCAGAAAATCGCAGCAGCGCAGGATGCGGGCATCTTCGACGATGAAATCGTGCCCATGCAAACGGTTATGGCAATAAAGGACAGGGACACCGGAGAGATCAGTCATCGCGAGGTCACGGTAAATCGGGATGAATGCAACCGCCCGCAGACGACATTGGACGGGCTGGCCGGACTGGAACCGGTGCGCGGTGCAGGCAAATTCATCACCGCAGGGAATGCCAGCCAGCTCTCGGATGGTGCGGCTGCGGTTGTGATGATGGAGGCCGATGAGGCCAGTCGCCGCGGTCTTGATCCTATGGGGGCGTTTCGGGGATTTTGCGTGGCGGGCTGCGCGCCCGATGAAATGGGCATTGGTCCCGTGCATGCCGTACCGCGCCTGCTGGAGCGGCACGGGGTGACGGTGGCAGATATTGACTTGTGGGAACTGAACGAAGCCTTCGCAAGTCAGGCGCTTTACTGCCGCGACAAACTCGGCATTCCGGATGAAATCTGTAACGTCAACGGCGGTTCAATTGCGATCGGCCACCCGTTCGGCATGACGGGTGCCCGGATGGTGGGGCATCTCCTGCGTGAGGGTCGCCGACGCGGCGCCAAACTCGGGGTGGTTACCATGTGCATAGGCGGCGGCATGGGCGCGGCGGGCCTGTTCGAGATTTATTGATTACAACCGCGCGCGGCTCGCCATGTTGAGGGGAGCGGGACGGACAAGTCAAACATAGCAGCCAATCAGCACGGGGAGGTGCGCGGCATATGGATCTGAATTATTCGACCGAGGACCTTGCCTTTCGCGCTGAGGTCCGCGCGTTTTTGGACGCCAAGCTGCCTCAGGATTTGTCGGATGCCGTGCGTCTGGGGCGCGGGTTGGGCAAGGAGGGGCACGATCGCTGGCACAGTATTCTGAATGAGCAGGGCTGGTTGGCACCAACCTGGCCAGAGGAATACGGGGGCTGCGGTTGGAACGCGGTTCAGCGTCATATCTTTGAGGAAGAATGCTGCCGCGCCCATGCGCCACGCATCGTCCCCTTCGGACTGACCATGTTGGCGCCTGTTTTGCAGAAATTTGGTTCCGACGAACAGCGCGCCCATTTTCTACCAAAGATCCTTTCGGGGGAACATTGGTGGTGTCAGGGGTATTCCGAACCGGGTGCGGGTTCTGATCTTGCCAGTCTGCGCACCCGGGCCGTTCGTGACGGGGATCATTACGTGGTCAACGGGCAGAAAACCTGGACCACGCTCGGCCAATACGCCAACTGGATTTTCTGTCTCGTGCGGACCGACCCGGACGCGAAACAGCAGGAGGGCATTTCCTTTCTGCTGATCGATATGGATACGCCCGGTATTGAGGTGCGACCGATCATCCTGCTTGATGGCACCCGCGAGGTGAACGAAGTCTGGTTCACCGATGTGCGGGTGCCGGTTGAAAACCTGGTTGGCGAGGAAAACAAAGGCTGGACCTACGCGAAGTATCTGCTGACCCATGAGCGTACGAATATCGCAGGCGTGGGGTTCAGCCAGGCGGGGTTGGAAGCGGTGAAGCGGCTCGCACGTCAGCAGATCCATCGTGGCCGCCCGCTGATTGAGAACCCGCATTTCGCGGCGCGGCTGGCCCGCGCAGAAATCGACCTGATGGCTATGGCGACCACCAATCTGCGCATCATCTCTGCCGCCGCCCAAGGTCAGGCTCCGGGCGTGGAGAGTTCGATGCTCAAAGTGAAAGGCACCGAAATCCGTCAGGAAATCAACGATCTGGCGCGTCGTGCTGCTGGCGCTTACGCGCTTCCCTTCGCGTCCGAGGCTTTGGCTGGCGACAACAGCACCCTTGCTCCGCCGGAGGGCAGCGACACCGTTGCGGCGCAGTATTTCAACAATCGCAAGTTGTCGATCTTTGGCGGTTCGAACGAAATCCAGAAAAACATCATCGCTAAGGTATCGCTGGGAGGCAGGTCATGAACTTTCAGCTGACGGACGAGCGGCAGATGTTGCAGGATAGCCTGCGTCGGTTTCTTGCGGACCGCTATACGGTGGCTGCGCGAACCGAGGCGATTGCGGATCCTTCGGGGTATTCCCCTGCGATTTGGACACAACTGGCTGACTTGGGCGTGCTTGGCGCCTTGTTGCCCGAAGCGGTCGGCGGATACGGCGGCGCTGGCTTTGACATTGCGACGGTCTTTGAAGAGTTGGGTCGTGCGGGTGTGGTTGAACCGGTCCTTGATTCAGCAGTGCTCTGCGGTGCCTTGTTGTGCGGGCCAGGTGATGCGCAGCCGTCGCGCCGTGATCGGGAATATCTTGAGCGGCTGGTTGCGGGAGACCTGCAATTGGCCTTCGCCCATGGGGAGCCGACCAGCCGCTACGAGCGCACTTGGGTCGAGACCACCGCGACTGGTGATGGGCAGGATGTTGTCCTGACGGGCCGCAAAACCGTGGTGGTCAATGCTGAGGCGGCGGAGCTGTTGATTGTCTCTGCGCGCGAAGGAGGAGCCTCTGGTGACCGCGACGGCCTGTCACTGTTTCTCGTTGACCCGCAAGCGGCTGGGGTGCGCATGCAGGGCAGCGCGCTGCTGGCCGGCGGCAGAGCCGCAGAGGTTGAGCTGGACGGTGTCCACCTGCCGCACTCAGCGCGTCTTGGTACAGCAGGCGGGGCCGCTACCCGGATCGAGACCGCATTGGCTGCAGCGGAGGTTGCGCTGGCGGCAGTGACCCTTGGTGCGATGGAAACGGCTACGCGGCTGACCATGGATTATCTCACGACGCGACGACAATTCGGGCGGCCAATCGGGACGTTCCAGGCGCTGCAACATCGTGTTGCTGAGATGTTGATTGAGGTCGAACAGGCGCGCTCTGCGGTGATCAATGCCGCGGGCCACCTTGAGGATACCCCGCAGACACGCGACCGCCACATTGCGGCTGCACGCAATCTCATTGGTCGAACCGGGCGTCAGATCGCCGAAGAGGCAATCCAGCTGCATGGCGGCATTGCAATGACCGCAGAATATGAGCTGGCCCATATCGCCAAACGCATCGTGATGGCGGAACATCGCTTCGGCGACGCGGACACTCAGCTGGAGCGGTTCATTGACCTCTCGGCAGCCTGATCCGATATCGTCAACCAACTCGCCGGAGGGCGGAGAGGCGCCGGTGCCAGTCAAACGGATCATTGAGGATCCGGGCTGCCAGCAGCTGGTCGGCTATCGCACTGAAATTGACACGCGCACTGGAGCCTGTCGTGCCTCACTGGAGCTCGCACCGCAACATCTCAACCGCAATGGTCTGTTGCATGGTGGCATCGTTGCGACATTGATGGACGTGGTTTGCGGCAATACTGCCTCGCAGCATTTCGATGCGCTGGCGCACCCGCCGGTGGTCACCGTATCGTTGACCCTCTCTTATGTGACTGCTGCACGCACGGGCCGGGTTGAGGCCACCGCCAAGGCAACCGGTGGCGGCGCATCGTTGGCCTATGTCGCAGGCGAACTGGTGGACAGCGGTGGCCAAGTGCTCGCCACGGCAAGTGGCGTATTCAAAAGGATACGCGGCTGACGCGCGCCCATTGTTTCTGCGTCGGGTGCCCGACACGGCCCATAAAATCACAGGGGATGATCCATGACGCTATGGCACGAATACCTTGAAGCGCACGCGCGCCAACGCCCCACGGCCCCGGCTTTTGGCGACAGTGGTGGCGCGCGCTGGACCTATGGTGACCTCGCGCGGGCCTGCGACGCATTACGGACACATCTGGCCGACCTAGGTGTCGGGCCGGGTGATCGGGTGATGCTGCTTTGCGAGAATTGCTGCACCGCGGTCGCGGCGTTGTTTGCCACATCACAGTTGGGAGCCGTGGCGGTTCCGGTCAACGCCCGGATGAGGGCGCCTGAGGTGGACCGGATCTTCGCTCATGCCAAGCCTGTGGTGGTTCTGCTGACCGCTGCGGCCTCGCCTGACGCGGCCGCCCATGCCAGCCGTCTCGGCGCGCAGGCTATTGAAGGCGACTTTGGCCGCCTGCATGTTGTTTCTCAGGATGCAGATGGCAGATCCCACGTGCAGATACCCGAGGGGTTGGCGGTACTCCTTTATACGACAGGTACCACCGGCGATCCGAAAGGGGTGATGCTAAGCCACAACAATCTGAAGTTCGGCGGCGGTGCCTCGGCACGGTTGCGCGATATGACCAGCGAGGATGTGGTCTACGGTGTGTTGCCCCTTAGCCATGTGTTTGGCCTTGCGTCGGTTTTAACTGCTTCCGTGATGATCGGAGCCGAGGTGCGGCTTGAGACACGGTTCACGCCGGAGCGTTTTTATCAGGCGCTCCGGTCCGGGGTCACGCTGGTCTCTGCGGTGCCACAGATGCATGCGCTGGTGATGCAATATGCCAAGGAGCAGGGGCTGGACCACCTCGGCAGTCCGGATTTGCGCTATGTGTCGTCCGGTGCTGCGCCGCTGGATCCCGATTGGAAACGTCGGGCCGAGGCGTTTTATGGCGTTGCCTTGCAAAACGGATACGGCATGACCGAGGCAACCGCAGGCATCTGTGCCACACGCAACGGTTTGGGTGACCCTGATACGTCGGTTGGTCCACCGCTGCCCGGTGTTGATCTGCGTCTGGATCAGAGCGTTCCGGGTGGTGGCGATGGGTTGGGAGAGATCTGCCTGCGGGGCGGCAATGTCATGCTGGGATATTTCGCCAACCAAGAAGCCACGCAAACCGTCCTTGATCCAGCGGGCTGGTTGCGCAGCGGCGACATCGGGCGTTTGGACGAAAATGGCAACCTTCATATTGACGGGCGTGCCAAGGAACTGATCATCCACGGCGGCTTCAATGTCTTTCCGCCAGAAGTCGAAGCGGCGCTGAACGCCCACCCGCAGGTGGTTCAATCCGCTGTAGTCGGTCGCCCGCAGGGCGGAGATGAGCAGGTGGTTGCCTTCGTAGAGGTGGCGGTTGGGGATGAGCCAACGGTGAGTGAATTGCGTGCCTTCGTGGCGGAGCAGCTTGCAGGCTACAAACGGCCCGGTCTCTTCATCCTGACGGAGCAGCTGCCAGCCGCACCGACAGGGAAGATACTGAAGCACGTGCTGCTGTCACATTTTGCGGATCAACTGCCCGCCGTATGATCCCACAAAGAAATAGAGGCGCCCGACAGGACGCCTCTTACTCAGGGGATCTGCCCGCTGGGTCTTATGCCCAGACACCGCTTGCAGCGGCGCGGATGTTGCGAATGTTCTCGCCGTAGACCTCGAGGTTGTCGACAGAGCCGCCTTTGAAGACGGCGGAGCCCGCTACAAGAACGTCGGCACCGGCTTCGGCAACCAGTGGTGCGGTTTTCGGATCAACGCCACCGTCAATCTCGATATGGACCGGACGATCCCCAATCATCGCTCGCAGGCTGCGGATCTTGCTGGTCATATCAATGAATTTTTGCCCGCCAAAACCGGGGTTGACGGTCATCACGCAAATCAGGTCGGTCAGGTCAAGGAGATGCGCCACTGCCTCAGCAGGGGTGCCGGGGTTGAGTGCGACACCGGCTTTCATCCCGGCAGCACGGATCGCCTGCAGGGTGCGGTGGATGTGGGGGCCTGCCTCAACATGGGCGGTCAGTACATCGGCGCCCGCATCTGCATAAGCGTCAATATAGGGATCAACCGGTGCGATCATCAGGTGGACGTCCATCACGGTTTTCACATGGGGGCGAAAGGCCTTAACCGCCATCGGACCAAAGGTGAGGTTGGGCACAAAATGCCCGTCCATCACGTCGATATGGACCCAATCGGCCCCCTGGGCTTCGATGGCCTGAATCTCTTGGCCAAAATTGGCAAAATCGGCGGACAGGATAGACGGTGCAATCTTGATGGAGCGGTCGAAAGACATGGCAGCGGTTCCTTGGGTTCATGGACAGCGTTTCGCCGCCATATAGCGGCTTGGAGGCTGCGCGCCTAGGGGGCAGTGGTGGGCACGAGGGATGGCGTTACAAAAGCTTCACCGCGATGACACACAAGTTTTGATCTCTCCCCTTAGGCAGTCCGAGACAGAGACGGGAGCCTCAGGTGCTGCGAATTGACAAACTGACCAAGAGATTCGGCGATAAAATCGCGGTGGATACCGCCACGCTGGATATCGATAAGCCTTGCATGATCGGCATCATCGGCCGGTCCGGGGCTGGTAAATCCACGCTGTTGCGCATGATAAACCGGCTCGGTGATGCCAGCGAGGGGCGGATCCTTTTCGAAGGGCGAGACGTGACCCAATTGCGCGGCAAGGAGAAGCGCGCCTGGCAATCGGATTGCGCGATGATCTTTCAGCAGTTCAATCTGGTGCCGCGCATGGATGTCGTATCCAACGTGCTGCACGGTACGCTCAACCGACGCTCAACCTTGGCGACGCTGTTCAATCTCTATCCGATGGATGACATCCACCGTGCGATCGACATTCTTGATCGGCTGGGCATTGCGGAACACGCCGCCAAACGGGCAGAGGCACTCTCCGGCGGTCAGCAGCAACGCGTCGCTATTGCCCGCGCCCTGATGCAGGATCCGGCGATCATTCTCGCCGATGAACCGATTGCCTCACTGGATCCGATGAACGCACAGACCGTGATGGAGGCCCTGCGCCGTATCCATGAAGAGGATGGCCGGACTGTGATCGCGAATCTGCACACGTTGGACACGGCGCGCCGCTACTGTGACCGCGTTGTTGGCATGCGCGATGGGCGTATCGTCTTTGACGGGCTGCCAGAGCAACTGACCACGGGTGTTGCCCGCGAAATCTATGGCGCCGGTGATGATTTCTCCGAAGCCGCCACCTCCACCGAGATTGAGACCCTGAACCGTACCAAACCGCGCCGTCAGCCAGCTGTGGCTGTTTGATCGCATTTCCAAACCCGGCCGCGTCTGTGCCGGGATGACCAACCAGAGAGATTGAATATGAAAAACCTGTTTGCTGCCATTCTGGCGACCACAGCCCTGACCGCACCCGTTCTGGCAGATACCTCGGAGATTCAGGAATTCCGCATCGGTATTCTCGGTGGCGAGAATGCTCAGGATCGTTTGAACAACAACGAGTGTCTGCGCCAGAAAACCGAAGATCTGCTTGGTGTTGAAACCAAGCTCTTTGCCCCAGCGGATTACAACGGTGTCATTCAGGGCCTGTTGGGCGGCACCATCGATATGGCATGGTTGGGCGCATCGGGTTACGCCAAGACCTACCTGAGCGATCCGGCGGCTGTTGAGCCTATCCTCGTGAAGGTAAACAACGATGGTGGCTACGGCTACTACTCCGTTGGTTTTGCCCGCAAGGACAGCGGCATCACATCGCTGGACGACATGCAGGGCAAGACCTTTGGTTTTGGTGACCCGAACTCCACCTCCGGGTTCCTGATCCCCTCAATCGAGATCCCTGAAGCAACAGGGGCGACGATGACGTCGGGAGACTATTTCGGTGAAGTGAAATTCACCGGCGGCCATGAACAGACCATCGTTGCGGTCGCGAATGGCGATGTGGATGCGGGCGTCAGCTGGGCCGACGGCCTGGGGGAGTGGGAAGATGGCTTCAACTCCGGCGCGCTGCGTCGGGCTGTTGATGCGGGCCTCGTTGACATGAATGATCTGGTGCAGATCTGGCAGTCGAAGCCGATCCCCGAAGGTCCGGTGGTTCTGCGTACAGAATTGCCCGAGGATGTAAAACTGAAGATGACCGGCCTGATGGCATCCCTGAAATCAATGGATGCGGAGTGTTTTTACGGTGTCGCAGCAGGCGAGGCCAAAGGTTTCATGCCGATCACCCATGACGCCTATGAGGTGATCATCGAAGCGCGGAAATTGAAGTCCAACTAATTTCAGCACCAAAGCGTGCGGGGGCGGAGCGTGAGCATCGCCCCCGCCATTTTGACGGCCAATTGCCAAGAGCCCGCACAGGTCAGCGAAGATGCTCATCCGATAGCGTCACTGTCCCGCAGGCTGTTGACACAGTTGCTGCCACACAGGATCCCAGTCATGACACATGCAACAGTCTCGGCCCGGCCAGTGGCTGATATACAGGCCGATTATCAGGCATTAATCCAGCGAAAACGCTTGTATGGCGGGGTCATTCTGGCGGTATTTGTCGCCATGATGGCAGCCGGTTTCCGGATTGCAGATGATCGCAATGCCGGCTCATTCTGGAATGGCATTACCCATGTTTTCGACTACCCCTCCGAGGTGCTGTCAGAAGCGGTTGAGAAGCTCTTCCTGCTGCCGACACATGTTTTGCAGTTCTTCCCCGCGCTGATTGAGACATTGAATATTGCGGCCGCGGCCACGCTGATTGGTTTGATTTTCGGCACTGTTCTGTCGCTGTTGGCGACGCGGGGTCTGGCCCACTGGCCTGCCTTGATCCCGGTCTTTCGCCGGTTGTTGGATATCTTCCGCGCGATCCCGGAAATCGTGATCGCGCTGGTTCTGATCTTTCTACTGGGTGGCGGCCCTGTGCCTGCGATGATTGCGATTGCAATCCACACGGCAGGGGCGCTGGGTAAACTGTTCTCGGAAGTGAATGAAAATGCATCCTTGAAACCGGTCGAAGGGCTGGCCTCTGTCGGTGCTGGCTGGGCGCAGCGCATGGTGTTGGGCGTTTTCCCTCAGGTTGGCCCAAACTATGTCAGCTACGCGCTCTTGCGGTTTGAAATCAATATTCGGGCTTCGGCGATCCTCGGTTTCGTCGGGGCCGGCGGCATCGGGTATGAGCTGCGCAACGCGATGTCCTGGGGGCAGGGACGCTACGACGAAGCTGCTGCAATCTTTCTTCTGCTGTTTTTCACCATCGTCCTGGTGGATCAACTGTCGGGCCTGCTGCGTGACCGGTTGACCCACGGAGCCAAACAATGACGACTTTTGACACGACCGTCCCGCCGACCCTGCGCAAATTGGATATGGAACGCCTGTTCATACGCAAGCGCGCCTTGAGCCTGGCGTTGCCGCTGTTGGTGCTTGCCTATCTTGCCTATGTGTTCGTCGCCTTTGATGTGGCGGGGCTGGCCGAGCGGATGAACCCGAAGAATGCGCGCACATTGGTGGCGGACAGCTACAGTTATAAGACCCACGTCACCCGCGACAATCGCAGCGGTGCCGTCAGCGTGGCCGTTGAGGGAGAGCGCAAGGGCGCCTATCCGGACGGGCAGTCTCCGGAGTGGGTGACGCTCCCCGATACCTCTTCGCAGGTGACGATCATCGACCTCGAAGATGGCTATGAGGTCCGGTTCGGTCCTGAGACCATCACCTTTGACATACCCGGCTATGGCACGATCCGCGCAACGCCAAGCCGCAGCGCCGGTGTGCAGGCGGAATTCCCGGCGGGGGAATTGCCGGATTGGATCAATGCCTCCAAGAACCGGCTGGCCGTCACCACGGACGCCGGGCGCCTGACAGTGACCCGCAACCGGGCGGAGGTGTTTCGCTATTTTGCCGGTTGGGAGCTGTTTTTCTTTACCTTGGACAGCCCGTACCATGGCATGGGCATCGGTGAGTTGATGACGCGGGCTGCAACCGGCGAAGCCGGTGCGATTTTTCATGATGTCTGGACCAATAAGATGTGGCGTCATCAGGATGTCGCCTGGGCGATTTTTGAAACACTTCTGATGGCATTTCTGGGAACGATGGGGGCGGGTCTGATTGCGCTTCCGCTGGCCTTTGCGGCCACCCGGAATTTCATGCCGCTGCGCGCGGTTCGCTTTGCCACCCGTCGCGTGTTTGACTTTGTGCGCGGGGTGGATTCGCTGATCTGGACCGTTGTTCTGGCACGGGCCTTCGGTCCTGGCCCGCTGACTGGGGCGCTGGCAATTTTGGTGACGGACACCGGAACCTTCGGTAAGATCTTCTCCGAAGCACTGGAAAACGTCGATCAGAAACAAATCGAAGGCGTCGCCTCAACCGGCGCCAAGCCGGCGCATCGCTACCGGTTTGGCGTGATCCCGCAAATTACACCGGTCTTGCTTAGTCAGCTGCTCTACTTTCTTGAGTCGAACACCCGCAGCGCGACAATTATTGGCGCCATCACCGGTGGTGGCATCGGGTTGCTACTGACGCAGGCAATCATCACCCAGAAAGACTGGGAAGAGGTCGCTTACTACATCGTATTGATCATCCTCATGGTGATGTTGATGGACTGGCTCTCTGGCTGGCTTCGTCGCCGCCTGATCAAGGGAGAGCCGGGTCGTAAGGCGCGCCGCCAAGGGGCCGCGATGTTGCTGCCCTGATTGTCGGGGCTTCGTCTCACTGATGTATCCCAATGAAAGCTATCAGATGCCTCGTCTCTCTGCCGATCACCCGTATCGGCACCCCAATTGTGCCATCACCAACAGCCAGTTCGGCGCATTTGTCGAAATCGGCGCAGACAGTCGCGTGCTGAACAGCCGGTTTGGCGACTACAGCTATTGCGACAGAAACTGCGATATCGCCAATGCGGAAATTGGGAAATTCTCCAATATCGCCAGTGCAACCCGGATCGGGGCCACCGACCATCCCCTGCAAAGGGCTTCCTTGCACCATTTCCTCTATCGGTCGTCAAGCTATTGGGATGGTGTGGAGGATGACGCAGCTTGGTTTGATCATCGGGCCAGTCGTATGGCGCATATTGGGCGTGATACCTGGATCGGTCACGGCGCGCTGATCAAGCCCGAGGTAACGGTCGGCCATGGTGCAGTTGTGGCGTCGGGTGCGGTGGTGACCAAGGACGTAGCCCCCTATACGATTGTCGGGGGTAATACGGCCCGGCTGATCCGCCGCCGATACACTGAGGCCGTCGCTGAACGTATGATGGCGTTGGCGTGGTGGGACTGGGAGGACACCCGATTGAAGGCCGCAGTTCCCGATTTTCGCCTGCTGAGCGCTGAGGCGTTTCTGGAGAAATATGCTTAGCCTCCGTCGGGGCCGATCTTAGGTCCGTGTGTGTCGTTGCCGACTAACCGCGATCCGCTTTGCCGCTATTTGGGTCGCTGACCGTCAGGGTGACGCGGTCTCCCGCAAACCAAGTACGCCCGAATTCAACCGGGTCACCGTTTGGTCCGGCGTTGATACCGGTGGTTCGCAAGATTGGGCTGCCTTCGGAAATCTTCAGATGCAGGGCCTGTGTCGCAGTTGCAAGCTTGGCAGTGATACGGGTCTCGACCCTGGTGAAATCAGCAACGCCACAGTGTTTCAGCGCTTCCGTTACTGACTGGGTCTCTTTCAGTGCGGCAAGCAGATCCGGGAAGCCGTCTGCCGGAAAGACGCTTTGAAACAGCGCGATGGGTTCACCATCCGCCAGGGACAGCCCGTCGTAGACATGGACGGCGGCACCGGGATCAAGGCCCAACGCCTCTGCTTCGCGCGGGCCGGCGGCGCGGGTCTCTAGCGTCAGGATCCTCTTGGCGGGAATGCGCCCCAGACGGGCAACGTTCTGGTGAAACCGCACCCGTTTGCCAATCGGATACTCCGTCGGCTGCGCAGCGACGAAGACGCCGGCCCCCCGTCGGGCATGGACCAACCCCTGATCTGCCATCTCAGACAAGGCGCGCCGCACAGTGTGCCGGTTGACGCCGAAACGACCCGCAAGCTGGACTTCGGGCGGGAGCTTGTCACCGGTCTGATATCGTCTTTGCGCGATGTCGTCGGTGAGGCTGATGGCTATGGATTTCCAGACTGGAGTGCGGGCCATGTCATGAAACTTTCACAAGGTTGTCGTTGCGTGGTGACGGGCAATTCGGCTAACATTTGTCTAGTTGTATAGATTAACTAGACAAACAAGCCAAGAGGCTTAGACAAGATGAACAGTGAAAAGAGCATGACAGCGGGTGAGAATGGCAATCACGCCAACCGCAAGGCGTGGATGAGCCTGCTGGCCACGGCAGACGCAAAAGCGCTGCAAGATCTGTGGCAGGACTACGGATGCAATCCCGATCACACATGGCTTCGTCCGCCGGAGGTTGGTGGCGTCATGGTCCAGGGACGTATGGGGGCCAGCGGCGCGCCCTTCAATCTGGGTGAGATGACTGTCACGCGCTGCGCGCTGACACTGCCGGATGGCACTGTCGGGCACGGATATGTGCAGGGGCGCAGCAAGGGTCAGGCAGAGACTGCGGCCAAGGTCGATGCGCTGATGCAGACAGGCGCAGCAGAGGATGTTCGTCGCCAGATTCTGTCACCGCTTGAGGCTGCAAGGCAGGCGCGAAAAATGAGCCGAGCTGCAAAAGCCGCTGCGACAAAAGTTGATTTTTTCACCATGGTGCGAGGGGAAGACTGATGTCGTCACAAACCCAGACGTCTCATTTCTCCGGAGGTTTCACCGCTCCGCCGATCCAGTCAGCAAAAGCGTTTCGCGCTGCGATGACCGCCATGGCGCGGCCCGGTGAGATCAAAGCCATTACTGGCGCCACTCCTCCCGAAGGGCTCTCGGTTGCGGCAGGATGCCTGTTGTTGACGCTCTGCGATCCAGATACGGGCCTCTATCTTGCCTCCGACGTGGACCGCCCGGCTGTGCGGGACTGGATTACCTTTCACACAGGCGCGCCTTTTGTCAGGCCGGAACAGGCTGACTTCGCCATCGGCGGATGGTCGGCACTGGCGCCGCTGGATTGTTATCGCATCGGAACGTCGGAGTATCCGGATCGCTCGGCGACCCTGATTGTGGAGTTGCCGTGCTTTGACACGCCCAACGCCGAGTTGCGTGGCCCCGGCATCAAGTCCAGCACCGAGATTTGGCTGCCAGACGCCGGTCCGTTTCAGGCCAATTCCATGCTCTTCCCACTTGGCTTTGACACCTATTTTACCGCCGGTAGCCAGGTTTCTGCGCTGCCCCGATCCAGCCGGATCACGCCGCTTTCCAATAAAGGAGGCTAAGACATGTATGTAGCCGTAAAAGGGGGCGAACGGGCGATTGACAACGCCCATGCCTGGCTCGCCGAGGAACGCCGTGGAGACACTTCTGTGGCGGAGTTGAGCCTAGCCCAGATCCGCGAACAGCTTAGTCTTGCCGTCAATCGTGTGATGGCGGAGGGCTCGCTCTATGATCCTGATCTGGCGGCACTCGCGATCAAGCAGGCGCGCGGGGATCTGATCGAAGCGATCTTTCTGATCCGCGCCTATCGCACCACCTTGCCACGGTTTGGCACGACACGGCCGGTTGAAACCAGCCGCATGGCCTGCGACCGCCGGATCTCTGCAACATTCAAGGACGCGCCGGGTGGACAGGTGCTGGGGCCGACGTTCGACTACACCCACCGGCTTTTGGATTTCAAACTCGCGGCGGAGGCCGATGCAGAACATCAGCCGCAGGCGCAGACAGCCGAGCCTAGGGATGAACACACCCCGCATATTCTGTCCTTCCTTGACGGTGAGAACATCATTGAGCAGGAACCCCAAACAGATGCCGAACCGGGTGATTTGACGCGGGAGCCGATGTCATTTCCGGCGAGCCGGGCGGTGCGTCTGCAGTCGCTGACCCGAGGCGATGAGGGCTTTATTCTTGGCATGGCCTATTCGACCCAGCGTGGCTATGCGCGCAACCATGCCTTCGTGGGTGAGTTACGTATCGGCGCCGTGCCGGTGGAGATGGAGATCCCCGAACTTGGCTTCGCCATCGAGATTGGCGAGGTTGAGTTGACGGAATGCGAGACTGTGAACCAGTTCAAAGGATCGAAAACCGTGCCTCCGCAGTTCACCCGTGGCTACGGGCTGGTGTTCGGTCAGTCAGAACGCAAATCTATCGCCATGGCGCTGGTCGATCGCGCCCTGCGCTGGGAAGAGCTCGGTGAAGACAACCTCGGCGCCCCCGCGCAGGACGAAGAGTTTGTCCTGAGCCATGCGGATAATATTCAGGCCACCGGTTTCCTGGAGCATATCAAGCTGCCGCACTACGTGGACTTCCAATCCGAATTGGAACTGGTCCGCAAGCTGCGCCGCGAGGCAGCAGAGTTGGCAGAACAAATGGCAGCACGGGAGGCGGCACAATGAACGGCGTATGCCACAGGGCCGATTTCAGGAAAGGTGCCCAAGATGTCTGACTATAATTTTGCCTACCTTGACGAACAGACCAAGCGGATGATCCGCAGGGCGATCCTGAAGGGGCTGGCGGTGCCGGGCTATCAGGTTCCATTTGCGAGCCGAGAAATGCCCATGCCCTACGGCTGGGGCACGGGTGGCGTGCAGGTCTCTGCTGCGACGTTGACACCAGATGACACGCTGAAGGTGATCGACCAAGGGGCCGACGACACCACCAATGCGGTGTCGATCCGGAAGTTTTTTGAAAACACCGCAGGCGTGGCCACCACCGAGGAAACCGCAAAGGCCAGTGTCATCCAGACCCGCCACAGGATCCCGGAGGCTGAGCTGAGTGAGGATCAAATCCTTGTCTATCAGGTGCCGATCCCGGAGCCCTTGCGCTTTCTTGAGCCGCGCGAAACCGAAACCCGCAAGATGCACAGCTTGCAGGAATACGGATTGATGCACGTGAAACTTTATGAGGATATCAGCCAACACGGCGCCATCGCGACCTCCTATGCGTATCCGGTGAAGGTCGCGGATCGCTATGTTATGGATCCGTCTCCCATTCCAAAGTTCGATAACCCCAAGATGAACATGGCGGCGATCCAGCTGTTTGGCGCGGGGCGTGAACAGCGCATCTATGCCGTCCCGCCTTATACCGAAGTGGTCTCACTCGACTTCGAGGATTACCCGTTTGAGGCCAGCAAGGCAGATCATCCCTGCGATCTCTGCGCGGCGGAGGACAGCTATCTGGATGAGGTGATCCTGGATGATGCGGGGAACCGGATGTTTGTCTGCTCCGACACGGACTATTGCCGATCCCGGCGTGACGCGGGCCATCTCGGCCGCCTGAGCGAGGAGGCCGCGTGATGACGCCGCTGTTGCAAGTAAAAAACCTGGCCAAGATGTATGGCGCGCGGATTGGCTGCACGGATGTGAGCTTTGATCTCTATCCGGGCGAAGTCATGGGCATCGTCGGGGAAAGTGGGTCGGGAAAATCGACCCTGTTGAACAGTATGGCCGGGCATTTGACGCCGGATCGGGGTGAGGTGATTTTTGATACCCGTTCTGACGGACCTGTGGACACGGTCACCATGTCGGAACCGGCACGTCGCATGCTGGGGCGCACGGATTGGGCCTTTGTCCATCAGCATGCGCGCGACGGTTTGCGCATGTCTGTGTCAGCTGGTGGTAATATCGGTGAGCGGTTGATGGCGGTGGGGGATCGCAACTATGGCAACATCCGTGCCAATGCGACGGATTGGCTGGGCCGGGTCGAGATCGCCGAAAGCCGGATTGATGATCGGCCCTCCGCTTTCTCAGGTGGTATGCAGCAACGGTTGCAGATTGCCAGGAATTTGGTCACCGGACCGAGGCTGGTCTTCATGGATGAACCCACGGGCGGGCTGGATGTTTCGGTACAGGCGCGACTGCTGGATTTGCTACGCAGCCTGGTGCGCGAGATGGGGCTGAGCGCGATCATCGTGACCCACGATCTCGCGGTGGTGCGGCTTTTGGCGGATCGGCTAATGGTCATGAAAGACGGCCATGTCGTCGAGACAGGTCTGACCGATCAGGTGTTGGACGATCCGCAGCATGCCTACACCCAATTGCTGGTTTCCAGCGTACTTCAGGTCTGAGGATCCGAGATGATTGAACTTCAAAACGTGAGCAAGAGCTTCATCTTGCACAATCAAGGCGGCGCGGTCATCCCGGTCATGGAAGGCGCGAGCCTGCAGGTTGCGGCAGGGGAGTGTATTGGCCTTACGGGTGCGTCCGGAGCCGGAAAATCGACCCTGATGCGGGTGATTTACGGCAACTACCTGGCCGCCTCCGGGACGGTCATGATCGGTGGAGTGGATGTCGCTAGGGCAGCACCCCGCGAAATTCTGTCGCTGCGACGCGAGACGCTGGGCTATGTGAGCCAGTTTCTGCGGGTGGTGCCGAGGGTGCCGACACTGGATGTCGTGGCGGAGCCGCTCTTGGCTGTTGGGGTTAATCCGGCGGCGGCGCGCGACCGAGCAGCAACACTGCTCGCGGGGCTGAACATTCCCGAACGCCTTTGGCAGCTCAGTCCGACAACATTTTCCGGTGGGGAACAGCAGCGGGTGAACATCGCGCGGGGTTTTGCCCATACCTATCCTGCGATGTTGCTGGATGAGCCGACCGCGAGCCTTGATGCGAAAAACCGCGCCACGGTTTTGAGCCTGATCGAGGAGGCGAAGGCGCGCGGCGCGGCCATCATTGGAATTTTCCATGATGAGGCTGCGCGCGAACAGGTCTGTGATCGCTTTGTCGATGTGTCCGCCTTCACACCGAAGGCCGCCCTATGAGTCCGGGATCAATCAAAGCACCGGTGATTGCTGTGGTCGGCCCGTCCGGCGTCGGCAAGGACAGCCTGATGGAGGCGCTACTTAAGCGCATTCCGGGCTTGGTGAGGCAGCGCAGGATCATTACCCGCGCACCGGAACTCGGCGGGGAAGACTACGACGCTGTGACAGAGGATCGGTTTGCAGCGCTTTGTGTCGCGCCGGGTTTTGCCCTGCACTGGGAAGCGCATGGGCTACGCTATGCCATACCGCGGGATATTGACGAGCTGCGCAATCGGGCCTCGGGTGTTCTGGTGAACCTCTCACGCAAGGTACTGCTGGAGGCTGAGGCGGCCTTCGGCACGTTGGTTATTCTTTCTGTCACGGCAACACCCGAGGTGCTCGCCGAACGGCTTATGACGCGCGGGCGTGAGGATCGCGCGGAGATTGAGCGCAGGCTTGCCCGTGCGGCAACACCTATGCCTGCCGGATTGTCGCAGGTGATTGAGATCGACAACAGTGGTCAGTTGGAAGAGGCGGTCCAAGCAGCGGAAACCGCCCTGATGCCCTGGCTTCAGCCGGAAAGGGTGTGACGATGCAGCAGGTGAAACCGTCCGTCGCTGTCCTCACCAACCAAAGCCAGATCGCCAATGACAAAGGGCGTTGGCAGCTGGGGAACCAAACGATCCTGCAACACAGACTCTATGGCAGGCAGCTCCGCTTTGGGCCGCTTGCCGCTCAAGGTGATGTGGAAGCGGAAACTGTCGCCTACATAAGGGTAGCCCCATGTCACCAGCGCTTGTTCCTGTGCGGGAGACAACCCACTGGCGCGTCGTTTCTCCAGCTCATCAAGTGTGGCGGGGGCGCGAAATTCATCCAGATCGCGAACGCAGTCAAATGCAAGACGGTTCAACCCCAATTGATCCCCGCGCGGGCACAGGGCGAGGAAACGGCCAAGTCGGGTCAGGGACAGCCCGTCCAGTATCACCGGTTTTGCAGCAGAGGCGAACTGCGCAAACCGCTCGGCCAGCGCGTCAAATGTCGTACCCTCCGCAAGCCGAAACGGTGGCTTTATGGTCGCGTGCAGCCCGTATTTGCGCGGCACATCGGTGATGGCCGCCACGTCGAGGCCGGTGCCGGTGGGATGGTCCAACGGAGATCCCTCATGCACGTCCCAACCCAGCCAACTGGATGCAAACCGGCTCCATTCCGCCTGTGCAGGCGGGACATAATAGATCGCGTATCGCGTGACTGTCACAATGGCCTCCTAAGTGTGGCCCGTTCTATAGCTCAAATTGTGTGAAATTCAGATGACAGAACCTTTGATCCTTGCCAATGCCACTCTTGTCCTTCCCGGTGAAACCCGCGTCGGCTCCATTACCCTGACAGAGGGGGTGATCACTGACATTGCGGATGGCGCATCCGTTCCCAAGGGCGCTGTTGATCTTGACGGTGATTATCTTTGCCCTGGTCTTGTGGAACTGCACACGGATAATCTGGAACGCCATATCCAACCCCGCCCCAAGGTAGATTGGCCCCACGCCGCAGCGATTATCGCACATGATGCTGAGCTGGCAGGCACCGGTATCACCACAGTTTTCGATGCGATGCGGGTGGGCTCCATCAAAGCGGCGGAATCCCGATATGGTGCATATGCGCGCAGCCTTGCAAGCGAGCTGCTTGAGTTGCGCGAGCAGGATGCGCTGAAAATCAGCCATTTCCTGCATCTGCGCGCCGAAGTCTGTTCTGAGACGCTTGTTAAAGAGCTGAACGAATTTGGTGAGGCCGACCGTGTCGGCCTTGTCTCCTTGATGGATCATACTCCAGGGCAGAGACAGTTCCGTGATATGTCGAAGCTGGAAGCCTATGTCAAAGGCAAGCACGGCTTTGACGACGATGGTTTCAAGGCGCATGTCGCCGGGTTGAAGCGCATGCGCGACATCTACGGTGATCTGCACGAGGTGGAGGCCGTGAAGGCCGCGCGCCGCTTTGGTGCGGTCCTGGCAAGTCATGATGATACAACCGCAGAGCAGGTGGCGGTGTCCGCCGGTCACGGTATCCATTTGGCGGAATTTCCCACCACGGTAGAGGCCGCGCGGGCCTGTCACGACCATGGTATCAAGGTGATGATGGGGGCACCTAACCTGATCCGGGGGGGATCGCATTCCGGCAATGTCGCAGCCAAGGATCTGGCACAGCTGGAACTCCTTGATGTGTTGTCCTCGGACTATGTGCCTGCGGCCCTGTTGCTGGCGGCAGCGCAGCTTGGCGAACTCTGGGGCGATTTTGCGCGTGGTCTGGCAACGGTCACTTCGGCCCCGGCGGATGCGGTCAATCTTACGGATCGTGGGCGTATCGACATTGGCAAGCGGGCGGATTTGATCCGCTTTCGAATGCGGGCTGGCGTTCCAGCGCTGGGTGCGGTCTGGTCGCGTGGCAATCGTGTCGCCTGATCCTAGGGTGTAAGATGCAACAAAAAACGCCCCGGACTGTTCCGGGGCGTTTTTTTCGAGCATCGCGGGGCTCTCATCTCACCTGATAGAAAAGATAGCGCCCAGGAGGTATCCCTTGCGGGCCGTCCAGCTCATCAAATCCGACGAGGGGCTGACCAGAAACGATGATCCCTCCCTGTGCCATCACAGCCGCAATCGCCGGGGAGAGAGCGGCGGCTTCGGCAATGTCTTTTTCTTTCACACCAAAACCAAGGTCGTAATGGGCCAATATGATCGGGCTGCGTTCCTGTGCCAGCTTGTCCAGCATCGGGCGCGCCTCGCCTTGCAGGAAATCAGCCTCTGGCGGCACACAGGAGGGGTGGCATTGCAGCACCCGGTCAATAACGCGAACCCGCCGGTCCGGCAGTGTTTCGCGCAGGTGATCATAGGTGCGCCCGTTGCCCAAACCGATGTCGAGCACATCCCCGGCAAGGTTGCGAACCTGCTCTGCGGCCCAATTCAGCCCATCCCGCTGCGCGGTCAGACGGCGCAGCATGGAATCCAAGCGGCTCATTCAGATAATCCTTTCATCAAATACCCAGGCGCGCCCCGGACCATCCAGCAGGCGCCGCATCACATCCTCGCAAAATCCCCAGGTCGCATCATCCTGCACCAGATGATGGGTCAGGATGCCGTAGGGTTCGGCGACATCGGCGTGCCCCTTACGACGCGCGGCAAGCTGTGTCACCAGCTGTGACAGCAGCAGCGTTGGCGCTACAAGCCCGCGCGAGCCCTTCCAGTCAATCGGGTCGAGGTGGGTGTTGATCTGCCAGAGCCCCGGTGCCGCTTTTGCTCGGCGGCGCGGGGTGAAGGTCGACAGGGCGCTGTAGCCCAACCCCGCGAGCCAGGGTTCGACGTCGGGATCTATCCGGTTCCAGGGCGGGACAAACATGGGTCGCAGCCGGTCACCCAACAGGTCGCGCAACCGGTTCAGAGCATTTTCAGCGTCCTCCAACACATCGTCGATTGGACGGTGGGTGCCAAATTCCGCCTTCTTGTCACCGGTGCCTGCGTGGTTTTCATGCGCCCAGCCATGCACGACGGGCACCAATGTATCCACGTGCGCCAACCGGGCGGCAAGGGCGGGCGTGGCATCACGCGCAACAATCGCAAGATGGGCGGGCAGGGCCAGGCGTTCTGACAGCTCAATCAGTCGGTCCAACTGGGGCGTGGGGGCAATAGCGTCGTCGTCGCGCCACCAGATTGGCAGGATCAACCCATCGTCCTGCCATCGAGAAAGCTCGCGGTCCAAACTGGTCCAATCCGGTGTCATGCACGCTCCTTTGCCAAGTTGCACGCAATCTCTACCGTTCGGGCGGCGCCGTCAAACCGGAAGCCATCTGTCGGTCGGGCAGGGGCGGAGATGACGTCCTCCAATGCCGCGCAAAGCAACTCCGGCGTCAAATCGGCGGCAGCCAGAGAGGTGATGCCGTCGAGTGGTGTGAGACTGGCGGCACGCAGAGATTGCTCCACTTCGTTGCCCGCATCAAAGGGAACAATCACCGCAGGCACACCGGTCTGTAGCAAGTCCAGTGCGGTGTTGTAGCCGCACATGCTGACTGAGGCGGCAGCGCCCTGCAGCATCTGGCGAAAGTCTGGCCGCGCTGGCTCCAGAATAGCATCCGTCTCGCCATCCTTCGCTTTTAGATGCGCGATTTCCTCCGCTGCATTATTTCCGCCTATCAGGATGCGCCATCGCAGGGCCGGTCGCAATTTGGCGGCTTTTGCAGCAACCCGATAAAGTGCAGACCCAACGCTGCCGCCACCGGCGCTGACAAGGATCTCGCCTTTGCCAACACCCTCAGGATGCGGCACCGGCGCAGCTGGAGCAACGTATCCCGTGTAGTGAAGTTTCTCCGAGATTTCGGGTGTCACCGGCCATGAGGCCTCCAACCGGGTGGCCTGCGGGTCGGAATGCACCAGCATGCCGTCGTAATGTGCCGTCAGGATAGTAGCGGCATCCTCCGCCTTCTTGGGTTTTGAAGGCGGTGCGAGAATGTCGCGTATTGATGCCAGAATGACCGGAGGTCTGGGCAGAGTGTTGGCCGTATCCAAAAGTGCCAGAAACTCCCGCTTCAGGCTGCGCCGACCGAAGGGAAACAACTCGGTGATCAGGATATCGGGTTCGACATCTCGAAGTGTATCGCAGAGCTGTTCAACACGATTGTTGAGATAGGTGTCGTCCGCCTGCTCGCCGGTTGGAGCCAGCAATCTGTTAAACGCCACGCCGTCAGAGCGCAGCGGCGGCAGCTGGATCAGATCGACGCCGCTGTGATCAAGGTGGGGTGCGGGTCCGCCGCCCGATACCACATAGGTCCGATGTCCGGCAGCGGCGAAGGCACGACCCAGCGTCAGGGCACGGGACAGATGTCCTGTGCCCAACAGATGCGTCACGGCAATCAGAACTTTCATTCCGCAGCCCGTTTGCTGAGGCGCACTGGTTCGGCAATGGGCGTGAGCGTGCCGTTGCCATCAATCTCCACTACGAACAATCGATTGCGCTTGATCTGAAACGGGGCGGGGCCGTCAAAATTCCAGCCATGAGCCCGGGCGAGGATCATCCGCATGATGCCGATATGGCAGACTGCAACGGTGTCTTCTGTCAGATGCGCAAGCCAAGGGGAGATCCGCTCCCAGACCTCCTGCGGGGTTTCCCCACCGGGCGGGCGGTAGTGCCACCCCCAATTTTCAATGTCGCGAAACCCGCTGGTTGGATCGGATTTAAGCTCCTTGCCGTGTTGCCCTTCCCAGTCGCCCCAGTTCATTTCAATCAGGGCTGGGCTGGTTTTAGGCGGGCGCCCTGCGACCAGCTTCGCGGTTTCAGCCGCGCGTTTAAGGGGGCTGGACCAGAGGGACGCCCGATCCCATGGCGCGGGGAGGGACTGCGCGGAAAGTTCAGCGTGGGCAGTGTCGTCCAGCGAGATGTCACTGCGCCCCTGTATGCGGCCGGCGCGGTTCCAATCGGTGTGGCCGTGGCGCAAGAGAGCAAGCCTGATCATGATGGGATCTCCAGCAAGGGTGAAAGGGCTGACCACAAACGTTGTGCGGCCGCCGGTGCAAGGTGCCGGTCTGCGATCCGGCTGCGAACACGGCTCGCCTGTCGGTCACACAGGGCGGGATTATCAAGTACCTGTATCAGTGCTTGTGCATACCCCTCGGATCCGCTGTTCGGTTGCGGTGTGAGTGCAGGGAGCTCCCACCTGGTGACAACGTCACGCAGACCCGGGCGGTCTTGTGCCAGGACCGGAACCCCGTGGGACTGGGCCTCCAGATAAACCATCCCGAATGCCTCGTTGACGCCTGGCCAGACAAAGATGGAGGCTTGTCTATAGAACATGCCCAAGGCGTCCCGGTCTAACTCCCCCAGAAAACGCACTTTGTTGCCAAAGCGCGACATCATCTGCTCTACCTCGGATCGGGCCGGGCCGTCTCCGACGATATCCAGTCGCCATGGTCGCGACACCTGAGCCAGCGCGTCGGCAAGAAGGCGATAAGACCTGAGTTTGTCACCCTCCCTCATCATACCGACACAGAGCATGGCGCCGGACCGGTCACTGGGCTCCGGCAATCGATGATCCGGCAGAAACGGCGGCAGGTGAACCAGATGCTGATCGCGATACCTGTCCCGCAACAATGTCTGGTGGTCCTGCTGCGTCAGATAGAAAATGACAGAGGCTACGTCCGCTGCGTCATGGGCGGCTTGGGCAAACTCGGACCAAGGACCCGACAGGCGCTTCTTGGCTCGCGTCGACTCCACTTGCACGTAGGGGATCGCAAGTCGTCGGGCGACGGTTGGTCCGATTAGATCGGGCGCTTTGTAATAGTTGTGGTAGGTCAGCCAGAGATCCGGTCGCTCCGCTTTTGGCGCCGTTGCTATCTCGGTACAGATGCGGTCGACTTCCTGCGCCGCCTTGGCGCGCAGAATTGCCTGACGCTCTACATCGCCTGATTTGTCGAAGATCCGCAGTTCGCTGGCCAATGTGACCACCGCGCCAGAGACAGAGAGCAAACCCATCAGGTTTCGCGCCATTTCGCGGTCGCCGGAGGGGACCGGATGGCGCGGCGATTTCATTGGCGCGTAAAAGGCTATAGTTCGGCCCTGGCCAAGCGTCATGCGTTTTGCATCATGAGGGTCAGCCGTTCCGACAGGCGTGCTATACCGGGGTCCATTCCGAAATCGCTGCGCAGCCGACCCAAGGCAGCCTCTGCCATGCGGGCCGCCTGCTCGGGGTTCCGACTGAGGATCAGGATGGCTTCAGCCAAAGCCTCCGGCGTGTCCTCGCTGAGCAGGCCATGGGTGCCGCTTTCGATGAACTCTGGGATAGCTGATACTGCCGTGGACAGGATCGGCAGACGCTGGGAGGCGGCTTCCATCAGCACATTGGGCAAGCCGTCCCGATCACCATCACGAGCAATACGACTGGGCAGGACGAACAGATCGCAGGCGCGCATGGCGGCGATCACCTCGGGCTGATCGCAGGCGCCGCGCCAAGTGATGCGGTCCGCGACCCCGACGTCCTCGGCGATACCCTGCAACAAATCCCGCATGTCACCACCGCCGATATGGGTCCAATGCCAATCCATACTTTTCGGCAGAAGCGCCAGCGCACCGATCAACCGGTCAAAGCCTTTCTTTTCGACCAGCCGCCCCACTGACATCAGGTGCAGCGGATCGCCCGGTGCGCGCCATTTACGCTGCGGGGGCGAGGGGAACCGTGACAGATCAAGTCCGTGGTAGATTAGATCAACGCGGTCACTGCGGTCTGCCATGTCCTGCAGGTGTTTCGCACCAAATCCGGTGCAGGTCGCACCAAAGGTGGCCCCATGGCTCTTGGCCGCCAGTTTCTCCTGCAGTTCCCAATCAGGGGAGGTCCAGATGTCCTTGGCGTGGGCCGAAAAACTCCACGGCAGGCCGCGCATAATTGCCGCATAGCGCGCGACAGAAGACGGCGTGTGCAAAAAATGTGCGTAGAGACCGAGCACCGTGTCGGGCATTTCAGCAGCCAGAACACAGGCCTGGCCAAAGCGGCGAATTCGGTTGCGGGTTGGATCGCGACGCAGATCTTCGCGCCAAATCCGATAGGCCGTCTGGTAGCCAGGCATCGTTTTGGCCTGACCCCGCGCGGCCCAAACGCGATCTGGCTCCTGATAGAGATACTCCGGCAGATAATGGACTGCCGCAGTCAGTTTTTCGTGCAGGGGGTGGCGTTTCACATCTGTGGGATGGCGCAGAGACCAGATCTCGAACTGATGACCTGCCGCTTCCAACGCGACCAGCTCCTGCGCAATGAAGGTTTCAGAAAGACGTGGCCAGCCTTTTACAACAACGGCAAGGGGCGGGCGGGATGGCGCGGTTGATCCGGTAGTCATTCGTCAGCCTTTCCGTTGGTGCCATGCAGCAGCGCATCGACACGGTCGGTCACGTAGTCCAGCCCGTCCAGCAAGCCGTCCGGGATCGCAGCGGAGGGGGGCGGCTGATCGGCAAGCGCGCGAATGGCCCGGATCATTGCCTCAGGCGTCCAACCGTCGCGGCGTTCGTCGAGCATCGCTGTCAGTCCAAGCTCTTCGGCGCGGCTTGCCCGGATCCATTGCTCAAGTCGCGGTGTGGTGCGCGGAACGATAACGGCGGGTTTGTCAAAGGAGAGCACTTCGCAAAACGTGTTGTAACCGCCCATGCAGACAACCCCTTGAGCGCCTGCAAAGAGGGTTTCGATCTCGGATTCGAAACCTACCGCGGTGACCCGACCGTCAAGCGCGGCCACGCGGGTCTCGAATTCGGTTCTGGTGTCGCCGGACAGAAACGGGCCGTAGACCAGCATCGCGCGCGGCGCCAGGTCCGGATCCCGTTCATAGGCGGTCAGCACGAGATCCACCATCATCGCGCCGTCACCACCACCGCCGGGAGTAATCAGCACATAAGGTTGCTCGGGTGGTGTGCCCAGATCACCCAGATCGCGGCGCAGATACCCGGTCCAGTGCATGCGCGCCTGCGCCTCAGAGCTGAGCGGAAGCCCGGCTGTCGGATCATAAACGGAGCGGATGCCGTAGACCCAGATCTCATCATAGAACTGTTCGGTGGCCGCAACTGCATCCTTGCGCGCCCATTCAGCGGCCAAGACCTCCGGTTCATCCAGCACGTCGCGCAACCCAAGGATCAGCTGTGTGTTTCCATTGGACTTCAACTCGTTGAGGGTAGGCAGCAATTCCCCGCGAAATCCTGTCGGTTCCTTGTCAACGATCAGCACATCGGGGGCGTATTGCAGCGCGGTTGAACGGATCAGCCCGGCGCGCAGAGATGTGGTCTCTTCAATCGACATGCCCATCGTGCGCGACGCATAGGAGCCGTCCGAGCGTTTGATTACGCCGGGCAGTCGCACATGGTCGACCCGGGAGGGAAAGGCGAAACGCCCCGCCACAGGAGAACCGGTCAAGATCAGAGCTGAGGCCGTCGGATCAGCATGGGTGATCGCGCCTGCCAGTGCCCGAGACCGCCTCAGATGGCCCAGCCCGAAGGTATCGTGGCTGTAGAGCATGACACGCGCCCCGCGAAGGGCGCTGGAGGGGGCGTTGGCTGTCATAGCTGGGCCTGCGTCTGGAGAGAGGGAAGGGTGGTGGCGGCACCGGCATGATCTAGCAGGTTGCCGTCGCAGCGGATGATTGGACACATCTGTCCACCTCCCGCATCAGCGGCTGTGCGTGTTGGCTTGGCCAGGGTCCGCCTCAGCATAGTGTCGCCTCAGGTTGCTCAGCCTGACACGCTACGGGCCAAGGCACAGATCGTTTCTGCGTCCGGCCAAAACGTGGAAGGCGGCCTATGGCGCCCGTCGGCCCCGTCCCGTCCTTGCGTCTCACGCGGTACGCTGAATTTTCTATAACGCGCAGAGGCATAAGTTGCAATCAAGCGCTGAAGGACTGCAATAATCCCGGCCTCTTCATCCATGTAACCGTGCAAAGACTTGATATTTTCACCGTTTTGCGGCCTTGGTGAAGAAATGGTTACAATTTCAGAGGTGGTGCGTATGCGGCGACTGGTATCGCAATTTCTTATCTGCTTGATCGTGGCGCTCTCCTTTGCGGTCAGCGGTACCTCTGAAGCACTGGCGCAGGCCACGGCTTCCACCAGCGAAGATGATCTGGCTAGAGCGATCGAACAGGCGGCTGATAGCGGGGTTGGCGTGATCATCGTGGATGGGCGTGGGAAACTCGTCTCCCCCTCGGATACACCGACCGACGCCACCCCGGTTCCTGCGACAGATCAGATGGACGGCGCCTCGGCGCTGATGAAGGCACAATCCGAGGTCGAGCAATTCGGCGCTGCCTTGGAAAGTCGCCTTGAAGCGATGCCCTATTCGATATTCGAAGTGCAGTACATTCTGCGGCAGACCAGCCCGGACGGCCGCATTATCACCTATGTGAAGGTGCTTGGCTGGAGTCTGTTCCTATTGTTTATCGGCCGTTGGGTCTCGGTGGAGATCTACGGCAAACGGATTGCCAAGAAGCATGTGGTGGCACGGATCAAGGAGAACCCCGAGGGCTATCAGGACAAAATGCCGTTTCTGGTATTTCGCTTTCTCATGGGCGTGGTCGGAACCATTGTGGCCATGGCCTTTGCGCTGTTGACGTCCTACCTGATCTTCGGATCGTCCGGGAATTCATCGGTGAAGTTCACCGTTACCGCCATCTACACCGCGTTCTTCCTGTCCAGATCGGTCTCGGATTTGTGGCGGATGGTGCTGTCCCCCTACCTGAGCCAATACCGCATCCCCGTTTTTTCGGATCGGGATGCAAGGCGCCTTTACGTCTGGGCCTCTGTGCTAGCGACCTACGACATCTGTTCAGTGCTTTTTGCCACCTGGGTCGGGGATTTCGGCCTGAACTACAATGTTTATGCGCTCGTCTACGGCGTGCTGGCGCTGGTGGGCACTTTGGGTAACCTTTTGATGGTGGTGATCAACGCCCGCGCGATTTCCAATGCAATCCGCGCAGGCCGCCCGCCCGAGGCCTGCTCATGGCTGGTCCGGCTGCTGTCTGTGGTCTGGGCGCCGGTTCTGGTGATCTACATCATCTTCGGCTGGCTGGAATTGGCCTTCGATCTGGTGCTTGAGCGCGATATGTCGCTGCCTCTGATGGCTGGGAGCTACTCGGTTCTAACCTCGATCCTCGTGGTCTACGGTATCATCAACTATGTGATTGAGCGTTTCTTCAACCGGACGCGGCGGCGGGCTCCAGTTGAGAGTGCTGCCGGTAGCGACGAGGATGACGCCGTCTCTGATGGCGATGCCATTGAAATCGCGCCGCAGCAGCGGCATCCGGTTGCCACCTTCGAAGATCTCGCGCGTCGAATAGCGGGTATTTTAGCGTTCACCGTCGGTTTCTTCGCAATGGTTGCCATCTGGAATCCTGAGGCCGCTTGGATGGAGAATTCCCGACTGTCACGGGTGAGCGACATCATCGTGATCCTGTTTATCGGCTACATCGTCTATCACATCGCCCGGATCTGGATCGACAGCAAGATCGACGAAGAGGTCGGAGATGTGCCCGTCGGTGAGTTGGGCGACGAAGGTGGTGCCGGTGGGGCCAGCCGGCTTGCCACCTTGTTACCCCTGTTTCGGGGCGCCATTCTCGCGGTTGTCGTGGTGTCCATCATCCTGATCGTCCTGTTGGAACTGGGGATCAACGTCAGCCCGCTGTTTGCCGGTGCCGGTGTTGTTGGCCTTGCCGTTGGCTTCGGTTCACAAACGCTGGTGCGGGATATCTTCTCGGGTGCGTTTTTTCTGGTCGATGACGCCTTCCGCAAAGGCGAATACATCGATATCGGCGATGTCAAAGGCACGGTTGAACGCATCTCTGTTCGCTCGTTTCAGCTGCGGCATCATCTCGGAGCCCTGCACACCATCCCTTTTGGGGAAATCCGGGTGCTGACCAATTATTCTCGTGACTGGGTCATGATGAAGCTGCCGCTGCGGGTGACCTATGACACCGACGTCGAAAAGGTTCGCAAGCTGATCAAGAAACTGGGACAGGAATTGCTGGATGATCCGGTGATCGGTGACACATTCATCCAGCCCCTGAAGTCGCAGGGCGTGATCGAAATGCAGGATTCCGCGATGATTATCCGGGTCAAATTCATGACCAAACCCGGTGATCAATGGCTCGTGCGCAAGAAAGTGTTTCAGGAAATACGCGACCTCTTTGCTCGTGAAGGGGTCAAATTTGCCCACCGTGAGGTCACCGTGCGTTTGGCGGAAGATCAAGCAGATCAGGCGCCGAAGGATAAGCGTGATCTCGCAGTCGGCGCGGTTCAGGCCGCTATTGATGAGGATCTGATGGATGTGAACGATGGCGGGGGAGACGACCGCTAACGTCTTATGCGGGCCAGACTGGTGCGGCAGTACCTGCGGCTGTTGCAGGCTGGTCCCAGCGCATCGGGGTTTCACCAACCTTCAATGGCGGCAGCAACCGGCGCCCCGGCCCCCAGCTCGCTAGCTCAATTTGGTTGGCGTAATCGGCATCTGCCGCGCCCATGAGCGGGCCAATCGGAGAGCTGTCGTCACCGTGATGCTCTGTCAGGGTCGCAAGCGCATGAGCGGTGCGGGCCAAGGACAGGCGGGCATCTCCGACGGGATCGCCCTGGCTGGCCTTGGTCAGAGCATTCAATACAGCGGCAGCCATCAGATAGCCGGTGGCGTGGTCCAACGCCTGAACCGGTAGTGGTACTGGTTTGGCCGATGTATCAGGCGCGATCTGCCCACCTGCCATCCAGTGCCGCCCACGCTCCGCGATGCCGCTGCTCATCTGTACGAGGCTGTCAAAGCCTCTGCGTTTGGCCCATGGGCCGCTCCAGCCATAGGCATTTAGCCGCACATCAATCAGGTTCGGAGTGAGCTTTCGCAGTCTTGAATTATCGTATCCCAGCCCCTCAAGCGCGCCGGGACGAAAACCATGCACCAGCACGTCAGCCTTTGCCAGCAGGGCTTCGAATTGATCACGTCCCTGTTCGGAGCGCAGGTCCAGGGCTGACATCTGTTTACCCAGTGAAATATCCTGAAGAACACCGGGCTCATCCCATCCCGGCGGGTCGATCCGCAGCACCGTCGCACCAAACGCCGCCAGGGTTCGCGTCGCTACTGGACCTGCCAGAACACGGGTGAGGTCCAGTACCCGAAGCCCTGCCAAAGGTCGCTCCGGTGTGGCTTCGGGCCGCTCCCGCATGTGAATAGGGCGGGCATTGCTCCATGCGATCAGCGGCTCCGATGCGACAGCCTGCCCTTGCGGATGGGTTTGCCACTCTGCGGCGCTGCGCATGGCTGCGGCAACGCCGCCTGCGGTAACAATAGCCTGTTCCAACGTATCGCCCGGCTGTTGTGCAACTGCGTCGCGAACGGCTTCCGGCTCGGGGTTGCAGCCCAGAACATTCAGCGCAGCCGCGCGATGATGGGGCAGGTTGGTGTGAAGGCGGATCCATCCATCAGCGGTTCGATAGTCACCTGCCAGAGGATCCCAGAGATTGGGCATCTCCCAGCCCTCAGGACGAAAACTGTAGCGAAACCACAGCGCGGCACGGCGTTGATCTAGGGTGATTGGCAGCGCACCTGCGGTGAGATTTGTGGCCTTCATCAATTCTGCGAGGGCGACCCCGACCGCCGCCAGCGAGCGGTTGGCCAACTCCGAAACAGCATAGCAGCTTGGCCAGTGATCGCCGGGGATCACGCGGAACATGTCGTGGTCGGGAAGATCGCGCATTGCCGCCCCTTTTTGGTGGTTGTTAGACCGGCGTGGCTTATTGCTGATAAGGATCCAGACTGTCACGCAGCCCATCGCCTAGGAAGTTGAACGCCAGCACAACAACGATGATTGGAAGCATTGGGATAGCGGTCCAAGGGTAGATTTCTATCGAGGCAAGGTTCTGTGCATCATTAAGCATAACCCCCCAGCTTACCGCAGGCGCGCGCAGACCAAGGCCGAGGAACGACAGGGCCGTCTCCCCCAGGATCATCGCTGGGATCGACAGCGCGGCTGAGGCAATCAGATGCGACATGAAATTCGGTAGCAGATGTTTGCGAATGACCCGTCCTGACGACGCGCCCATCATTTCGGCTGCGCGCACATATTCTTCTTCTCGTAAGGACAAGAATTTTGCCCTGACTGAACGCGCAAGACCGGGCCAGTCGAGAATGCCCAGAATGATAGAGATCACAAAAAATACCGCAACAGGTGACCAGTTGGAGGGTACAGCCGCCGAGAGCGCCAGCCACAATGGCAACTCTGGCAGGGACCGCAGGATTTCGATCATACGGTTGATCGTCCAGTCCAGTTTGCCACCGAAATATCCGGCCAGAGAGCCAAAGAAGATGCCTAGAATGAAGGACACGGTGATACCGATCAGACCTACGGTGAGGGAGAGCTGTGCGCCATAGAGAATGCGGCTGAAGACATCGCGGCCCAAACGGTCGGATCCCCAGATGAAGAGCGTGGCACCTTCAGGGGCGCAGAAAAGATGCGTGTTGGAGGGGATCAGCCCAGCAATCTTGTAAGTCGCGCCCTCACAGAAATACCGAAGCGACTGTGGGTTCTCCAGATCGGGTTTGAAGATCCATTGGAAGGTTTCGAGATCCGCCTCCGAGGTCATCGGATAGATGAACGGCGCGCGAAGACTGCCTTCGTGAAACAGATTGATGGACTGCGGAGGCGAATAGATATGCTCACTGTCGCGATCGTTTGGCCCATATGGCGCAATGAAACCAATGACCGGAAGCAGCAGATAGCAGACCAGCAGGAAGATACCTGAGGTGAGGCCCAGTTTGTGTGTTTTGAATTTGCGCCAGATCAGAACCCAATTGGGGGCATCCAGATCCTTGCGCTCCAGCTCTTGCAGGGCTGCATCCGGATCATAGGGGGTGGTGTCGACATAGCGATTGTCGGGCTGTGTGCTCATCGCTTGCGCTCCTCATAACAGATGCGGGGATCCAGCATGACGAGCAACACATCGGAAATCATGGTCCCGATCAGCGTCAGCAGCGCAACAAACATCAGGACAAACCCGCTGAGGAACATATCCTGTGTCTTAAGAGCAGTCAGCAGGGTGGGGCCGATGGTCTGCAGGCCCAGAACGACAGAGACCAGAACCGAACCGGAGATCATTGCGGGCAGCAGATTGCCAATATCCGCAACAAAGGGATTGAACGCCACGCGCAGGGGATATTTGGTGAGCATTCGTGCCGGGGCCATCCCTTTTGCGATGGCGGTTTCCACATAGGGTTTGCCCAGTTCGTCCAGCATATTGGCACGCAGGCGCTGCATCATGGCGGACGCACCAGAGGTACCGATGACGAAGGTTGGCACGATCAGGTGGATCAGGATGGACTTTACCTTGTCCCAGGTCATGGGTTCGCCTTCATAGGAGGGATCCATTAGCCCGCCTATGGGCAGGTCGAAATATTTGTGCCCGTAATAAAAAAGGATCAGTGCCAATAGGAAGTTTGGCGTGGCAAGCCCAAGGTAGCCCACGAAGGCGGAGGTGTAATCTACCCAGGTGCGTGATCGGGCCGCTGCCAGAACGCCCAACGGAAGCGCGACAAGATAGACAAACAACACTGCCGCAACATTGACCAAAACCGTAAGCCAGAGGCTCTCACCAACGATTTCGGCAACCGGCCGGTCAAATTCAAAAGACCAGCCAAAGTTGCCCTGTATCATACCGGAAAACCCATGTGGGCCGGGCATAAACCCCATCCAGATCATATATTGCTGCCAAAGGGGGCGATCCAGCGCATATTCTTTTCGCAGAAATTCGGCTTTTTCGACGCCAGAAGACTGACCAGAGGCGCGCAGCTCAGCGATTTGGTTGGACAGGTAGTCACCCGGAGGCAGGTTGATGATGATGAAAATCAGCACAGACACCACCAGCAGCGTCAGCAACATGGTTCCGAACCGGTAGATGGCGTAGCGCAGGATCTCCATTAACGCGGTTCCTCAGCCCTTGCCATCTTCGAAGAAGAACTCATCCGGGCGGTAGATGCCAAAATGGGCGCCGGGATCCCAGGCCCAAATCCCTTGTTGCGGTACATTGCGCAGTCGGTTGCTGACCACAACCGGTTGCGGTGCCGCAGCGACGAGGCCGATAGCGTAGACCTCATCCGCGTGGATCTTCAGCATTTCCTGCCAGGCGCGTGTTCGCTCTTCATCGGTCTTGGCCGCTTCCCAGTCATGCCAGAGTGTCATGAGCCTTTGCGCGGGTTCAAGGTCGGGAGCCTCGCCAACATCGCCACCGGTCTGGTGGTACTGGCCCCATTTTGGCCAGGACAGAAACACCTGATCCGTTGGTGCCAGATACGCAGGCGAGGTGTAGGTCTGTGGCAGGCCATTGTCCCAGCCATACCAGACGGACGCCATGGTGGTGCCGGAAAACACCCGGTTGCGCAGGATGTCACGATCCAGCGGACGCATCACCAGTTTGACACCGACATCGCGCCAATCGTCCGAGATGATCTGCAAAGCGTTTTCGACCTCCTGCCGCTCCCCGGCCGTTTCCACAACCAGTTCCATCGGTCTGCCATCGGGGAGTTTGCGAATGCCATAGCCGTCGCGCTCGTTCAGACCGGCCTCATCCAGCAGCTGATTGGCCAGCTCAGGATCATATTGTGCCCAAGCCGCGCGGAGGGCGGGGTCAAAGAAAGGGCTGGCCTCCAGAACCGTCATGGCACCGGGCTTTGCCAGCTTGAAATACAGCGCCTTGTTGATGCCTGCGCGGTTGATCGCCACGGACAATGCGCGGCGAACACGGGTGTCGCGCAGCACTTGGCGCCACTGGTCGTCGTTGACGTTGAGATTGGGATAGATGGCGATTTGCGACGCGGTGCCATTGCCCCAGAGGTAGGTCTTGTAGTCAGCGCCATCGCTTTCGCCCTTGCGCAGGATCGGAATGTCGCGAAAGCCAAGGCCACGGGCCTGAAGATCTGCCTCACCGGCATTGGTCTTGGCGGCGACCAGCCCACCTGCCACGATTTCCATCTCGACCGTGTCGATGTAGGGCAGCTGAACGCCACGGCTGTCGACACGGTGATAATAGGGGTTGCGAACGAAGAGGTGTCGGATTTTCTTGCCCGAGGTGGCGTTGATCCAGGGCTGAAGGGTCGGCAATTCGTGATTGTCGAACTTGTACATATTGTCGAGCTTGTTGTGCAGCGCGGCCCAGCTTTTGACCCGGGCGTAGTCGACCTCCTCTGCAAGTTTTGCGGGGTCCGCATAGTCTGCGTGAAACTGTTTCAGATAGGCGGAGGGGCGATAGATAAACGGCGGGCTGGCCTGTGCGAGGCTGTGTAGGAAGCTGGGGTTGGGGGCCGCCCATTCGTAAATTACGGTTGTTTCATCGGGGAAGCTGACCGTTGGTAGGGCGCCATCCACCTTCAGGTAGTCTGGTGCGCCTGTAGGATTGAGCAGCAGGTTATTTGCCACGTCTTTCCACCAATACTCAAAATCGGCTGAGGTAAACGGGTCTCCGTTCGACCAGCGATGACCGGGGCGCAGTTTCAGCGTGAACCGTCGATTGTCCTCAACCTCGAAGTCCAACAGTATATCGGGCTGTAGCTGGTAGTTTTCGTCGTAGCCCGCCAGCCGGGCGTAACCATAGACAACCATCTGCCGGATGTCTTTGGACCGAGTGACCATCGTGTTGAGGGTACCGCCCTGAATGCCGGGCTGACGCCCCTTAGCTTCCAGATCAACCACCAATGGCACTTCGGGCAGGCGCTCGGCAATCGGTGGCAGGTCGCCGGAATTGACCTCCTGCTCCCAAAATCCGCTTTCGACCAACGCTGCCGGATTGGCGATAGCAGAAGAGGCTATGGCAAGGGGCAGAACATGGGCCAAAAATGCGCCAGTTGCGAGGGTCTTCAGGGATTGGCGCAGATTAAACATGACATCGTACCTTATGTCCGGGTTCCACATGCACCAAAGGCGGGGCCGTGATGCCAGAGAATTTGAAGCGATCGGGCCAGCTGTCGGGTGATCCGGCACCCTGGGCGACCAATTTGAGGTTGATCGGGCGCGTAATGCTTGGCTCTGGTTGGGCGGCTATCAGTGCCTTCGTGTAGGGATGCTGCGGGTTATAAAACAGCGTTTCAGGCGGTGCCTGTTCCACCACCATACCACGACGCATCACCGCAACCTCGTCGGCAATGCGGGCCACAACAGCGAGGTCGTGACTGATAAAGAGGTAGGAGAGCTGCTGTTGGTCGCGAATATCCTCCAACAGGCGCAGGATCTGTTCCTGAACCGAGACATCCAGCGCTGAAGTCGGCTCGTCGCAGACAATCAGTGACGGATCCAGCATCAGCGCACGTGCAATGGACAGTCGCTGCCGCTGACCACCGGAGAACGCATGCGGATATCGCAGCAACATCTCAGGCTGCAGCCCCACCAATCGCAACATCTCAGCAGCGCGATCCCGGCGACTGCTGCGGTTGCCCAGGCCATGGATTTCCATCGGCTCGACCATGGCATCCTGAACCCGCATGCGCGGCGACAGGGATGAATAGGGGTCCTGAAACACCATCTGTGCAGCTTTTTGAAACGTCGTCCGACTGCTGCGGTTCATATCGTGAACGGCAATCGGTGTCGCGTCGGATGCAGACCTGAACAGCACCTCGCCGCCAGGATCGGGCATTTCGGCACCCAGTGCGATGCGGGCAGCAGTGGTTTTTCCGGAACCGCTTTCGCCAACAATCGCCAGTGTTTTGCCGCGCGGCAACGCCAGGTTCAGTTCCTTGCAGGCGTGAATAAGGGTCGGGGCTGACCAGCCTTTGCCTGCGCGCAATGCATAGGTTTTGGAGACATTCCGCAGCTCAAGGATCAGGTCGTCGCTTGGCACCGGGGTGACAGGTTCAGGCGTTTCGGGGATTTGCGGTGCTGCCTTGAACAGAGCTTGGGTATAGGGATGCGCTGGCGCGCCAAGAACGGTTTCCGCACTGCCGGCCTCCATTACGCGGCCCTTGTGCATGACAACGACCTGTTCGGCCATATTGGCGACCACACCCAGATCATGGGTTACCAGGATCATGGCCATGCCCGTGTCGCGCTGCAGATCTTTCATCAGTCCAAGGACTTGGGCCTGTGTTGTCACATCCAGCGCGGTGGTCGGCTCGTCCGCGATCAGCAAATCAGGTTTGGCAACCATTGCCATCGCAATCATCGCCCGCTGGCGCATCCCGCCGGACAGCTCAAACGGGTAGGATTTGTAGGTGCGTTCGGGATCGGGGAAGCCCACACGTTCAAAACAGGTCAGAACCTCGCGCTTGGCCGCGCTTTCGCTTTTTCCGCCATGCAGCCAAAGGACTTCGGCAACCTGGTTCCCAATCCGGTGCAGCGGCGAAAGCGAGCGCATGGGTTCCTGAAAGATCATCGCGATCTCATTGCCGCGAATATCGCGCATTTGCCGCTCGCCAAGGAGCCGCAGATCCCGCTCTGCACCGCCATTGACACCGCGCCACAGCATCCGGCCATGCCGTATCTGCGCGGCCTTTGGCAGAATGCGCAGAACGGCGCGGCAGGTCACAGTTTTGCCGGACCCACTTTCGCCGACAAGGGCAACGGTTTCTCCGGCAGCGACGGAAAAATTCACGTCCTGTACAACCGGGTCGCCCTGGCCAAATCCGATACTGAGGTTTTCGACAGACAGCAGAGGCGTCATTTAGCCTAAGCCACCAAGCCGTTGAGGCGCTTGCATAGCGGTTCCATATCCCCTGTTTTTTCGCCCACTGTCGCGCGCCACTGGGGCAATAGTCAAATCCCATTTCCATTCACTAAAGATCGATGTCGAAAATTTGAGCGTATGAGAGCGGCTAAACCTCGTGCTGTAGCGCCCGAACACCTATCGATAGGATGCTACACATTCGCGACAATCTCTGGCACAGCTGTCGCGGCAGGCCGCCTTCTGGCGCCAATCGTTACCCAAGGGGAGAATGCCATGAGCGAGCAGAACACCACCACCCGTCTGGATCTCTTTATCGACCGGATGGTCTCCCAACGGGCCTGCTTGGATGCGGCAATCACGCAGACAGCGGGCAGGAGCGAACCGGTTTTCGAATTGGGCCTGGGCAACGGGCGCACCTTTCACCACATGCGGGAGCGTATCCGAGATCGTGATGTTTATGTGTTTGAACGGGCGGTGGCATCGCACCCGGACAGCACCCCTGCGGAACATTTGACCATTCTCGGTGATGTCCGCGAAACTCTGCCTGCGGCGCGCACCCGGTTTCCTGCGGGCGCCAGCCTGATCCATGCGGATCTGGGCGGGCACAACCGGGAAAAAAACGACACCTTTGCTAGGATGATTTCACCTTTGATTGAACCGCTGCTGGCGATCGATGGTTTGATGGTGTCCTCTGACCGGATGTATTTCGACACGCTGGCGGAACAGCCGTTGCCGGAGGGAGCTGTACCGGGGCGCTGTTTCATCTACCGTCGAACTGCCTGACACGTCTTCGCCTTGCCGCACTGCTCTTAACGACGTTGGGTTTCTCTGGCCTCATCAGCAAAAACCAACCTAGGCTGATCCGGGATGATGGGCACTGGCAAGAGGTGACACGATGATATTCTACGACTGCAGCACTGCACCGAACCCGCGGCGGGCGCGGATGTTCATCGCGGAAAAAGGTTTGGACATCGAAACGCGGGACATCTCCATCGCCAAGGGGGAGCAGATGTCCGAGGAATTCCGCGCCATCAACCCGCAGGCGACGCTGCCGGTGCTGGTGACCGACGGTGAGCTGATCTTGACCGAGAATCTAGGGATCGCAGCCTATCTGGAAGCGTTGCACCCTGAGCCCCCCTTGATGGGGCGCACACCTGAGGAAAAGGGGCAGGTCCTGATGTGGCATGCGATTGTCGAGGCGCAGGGTGGTCTGCCTATTGCCGAGGCATTGCGCAACAGCCACCCGGCCTTTGCCCATCGGGCCATTCCGGGCCCGGACAACCATGCGCAAATCCCTGAGTTGGCAGAACGGGGTCGTAGTCGAACGCAGAAGTTCTTTGATCTGTTGGAGGCACGATTGCAGCAAAGCACCTTTGTGGCGCTGGATAATCTGACCCTTGCCGATATCGCTGCGTTTGTGTTTGTCGATTTCGCGCGCGTTATCAAAATGCGTATCCCTGAGGGGAATACTGCCACCCGTGGATGGTACGACCGGATCGCCGCGCGACCCAGCGCTCGACTGTAGGCGTTCTCTGGAAGAGGCGTCTGGCGCATGGATGGACAGTGGCCGAAAACAGCGGCAGATTGAGGGCGCTTTCTGTGGCTGCTCTGCCGCGTTCTCGATCCAATAATTCAGGGGCCTGATATGGCAGATAAACCCGTTCTGCATCGTGACGATCCAGATGCCGCTCCGCTGGTTGGCAACATCAAGGTTACCCGCGCGGATTGGCTGAATGTTGCCATGGATGTTCTTATTACCGATGGGGTGGAACAGGTGAAGGTGCTGGCCCTCGCCGAGCGGATGGGCGTGTCGCGCTCCTCATTCTACTGGTACTTCAAATCACGCCAGGATCTGCTCGACGCGCTGCTGACCAGCTGGGAACAGACCAATACGATCGGCATGATCGGGCAGGCTGAGGCGCCGGCTGAAACCATTGCGGCGGCAGTGCTGAATGTGTTTCGCTGCACCGCCAATCCGCAGCTGTTCAACACGGCATTGGATTTCGCGGTGCGTGACTGGGCGCGCAGATCCGGTCATGTACGCAATATTCTGGATATGTCTGATGCCCGGCGGATCGACGCGCTGACGGCGATGTTCCGGCGCTATGACTACGCGGAACGCGACGCGGAGACGCGGGCGAAGGTGCTCTACTATATGCAGCTGGGATACGACATGGCAGGCCTGAATGAGCCCTATGACCAGCGGCTCAGTATGACCGGTGCCTATTTGGAAGTGTTCACAGGGCAAGCAGCCAGCCCCGAAGAGCTGGCCGAATTTGCGGACTATGCCAGAGAATTCTGGCGTCCTTGACCGGTGATATCAAAGTGACTCCAGCTGGGTGTTGACCTCGGCTTTGACCTTTTTAGCCGCCGCCATCCTCACAGGACCATAACCCCGTATATCCATGGGGGCGCTCAGCACTTTCAGCCAGGCGTCATGATGCTCAGGTGAATAGCGCTCCGTGGCAGTGGTGATGATGGCCTGATACCACGTCAGCAAGTCGCGGTGCAGACGCGCCTCTTCGTGGCGCCCAAATGGGTTCCAACGGCTGCCACGCATGCGGCGACCCTTGGCGAGAAGGCGCAGCGCGGGGCGCATCCAGGAACCGAACTGCATTTTCTGAGGACGTCCGCGCGCATCTGTCTTCCGGCTGAGAAGCGGCGGCGCGAGGTGATAATTCACTCGAAAGTCGCCATCAAACTCGGCTTCAAGCTGATGTCTGAAGCTTTCATCGCTCAGCAGACGGGCCACCTCAAATTCGTCCTTGTAGGCCATCAGTTTGAACAGCGATCGCGCCGCAGCGGTCACCAGGGTGTCTGACCCGCTTGCGGGGAGCGCGTTGCGCAGCGCCTCGAGCAGGGCGGTATAGGACTGTGCATAGGCGACGTCCTGATACCCGGTCAGGAAGGTGGCGCGCCGGTCAATCAGTTCTGCCAGCGTTTCCTCAGGGGCTGCTGCTTCATCATAAAGTTCGGACAGGCGCGTAGGGTCGTGGGCAAATGCACGCCCGATGGCGAAGGCCAGGCGATTCTTCTCGATGGCGACCCCGTTGAGCACAATTGCCTGATCCAACGCTCCGAGGCTCACGGGCACCAACCCTTTCTGCCAAGCAAAGCCAAGCATCATCACATTGGCCAGAACCGCATCACCGAGGAGGGTCTCAGCCGCCTCGTTTGCGTTGAACCCTGACAGATTTTCGGCACCGATGACATCCGAGATGGATTTCTCACGCAGGTTGGCCATCAGGTCTGCATCTCGACGTAGGACCAGATCGCCTGTCGGCATTTCGGCGCGGTTCAGTACCATCTTGGTGCCCGTGCGATAATGGGCGGAGGCTTTGGGCGCAGAGCTGACGACCACATCACAGCCGATGACGGCGTCTGCGGCACTTTGGTCGATGCGCACCTGATGCAGGGCATCCGGTGTATTGGACAGGCGAATATAGCCCAACACTGTGCCAAACTTCTGCGCAAAGCCGGTGAAATCCAGCACGCTGGCACCTTTGCCCTCCAGATGGGCAGCCATTGTGATCAGCGCACCTACGGTGACCACTCCGGTGCCACCAACACCTGTCACCAGAAGATCGAACGGCTCTTTCAGTGACGGTAGGGCCGGGGGTGGCAGATCTGTGGTCAACGCCGAAGCATCGATTGCAGCGACCTCCTTCTTGCGTCGTGTCGCGCCCTCGACGGTCACAAAGCTGGGGCAGAAGCCGTTCAGGCAGGAGAAATCCTTGTTGCAGCTGGAGAGGTTGATTTTACGCTTGCGACCAAAGGGTGTTTCTTTTGGCTCAACGCTCAGACAGTTGGATTCCACAGAGCAATCGCCACAGCCCTCGCAGACCAGATCATTGATGAAGGCAAAACGCTTGGGGTCCTCCATCGTGCCGCGCTTGCGGCGGCGGCGCTTCTCAGTGGCGCAGGTCTGTTCGTAAATCAGGACGGTGACGCCCGGGATCTCGCGCAGTTCGCGCTGGACGCTGTCCATGTCGCGTCGATCATGAAAGCTGGTGCCTGCCGGGAACTCCGACTTGGAAAATTTCTCAATGTTGTCCGACACCAATGCGATCCGGTCAACGCCTTCGGCGCGGCAGGTCTGGGCGATGCCTGAGACACTCACCGGGCCATCTACCGGCTGACCGCCCGTCATTGCAACGGCGTCATTATAGAGAATCTTGTAGGTGATATTCGTATCGGCCGCGACCGCCTGACGAATGGCCAGCGAACCAGAGTGATACCACGTCCCCTCACCAAGGTTCTGAAACACATGTTTGCCGCCATTGAATTTGGAGGCGACTGTCCAAGGCACCCCTTCGCCGCCCATCTGGGCGTAGCCAGCGGTGTCGCGGTCCATCCAGCTCGCCATAACGTGACAACCGATACCGGAATTTGCTTTGCTGCCTTCGGGCAGTTTGGTCGAGGTGTTGTGAGGGCAGCCCGAGCAGAAATACGGCGTACGGGTGGCACCCGGTACATTCAGCAATCGGGGTGGTTGCGCGGTCAGGGAATTCGCCCGATCCAGCAGGTTTTCCTCCGGGAAAAACCGGTTCAGCCGTTCTGCAACAATCGGCACCAAGGTCAAAGGGGACAGCTCACCGGTCCAAGGGATCAGCGGGTTGCCCTGGCTGTCATGTTTGCCAACCATCCGCTCTGGTTTATCGCCAGGCCAGTCGTAGAAGTATTCCTTGAACTGGCTTTCGATTATACCGCGCTTTTCCTCGACGACCAGAACCTCCTGTTTGCCCTTCACAAAACGCAGCGCCTCCGTTCGAGCAAGCGGCCAGACCATGCCAACCTTGTAGATATCAATGCCCAAACGCTTGCAGGCGGCCGGATCAAGGCCAAGCAACCGCAGTGCTTCCATCAGGTCGAGGTGACCCTTTCCAGTGGTCACAAACCCGAACGTCGCTTTTGGCAGGTCATAGATCCGGGTATCAATCGGGTTGGCCTCGGCAAAGGCACGTACCGCACGCAGTTTGGCGTGGATCCGGGTTTCGATCTCGGGAGAGGGGAGATCGGAGCGGCGGATATGCAGGCCACCTGGGTAGTCCGGCAGCTCCGGGTAGGTGAAATTGCGGTCCGGGCGCAGGTCCACCGAACGGGCGCTTTCCACGGTTTCCGAAACGGCCTTAAATCCGACCCACGTGCCGGAGTAACGCGAAAGCGCAAAGCCATATTCGCCGAATTGCAGGAACTCAGAGACATCGGCAGGGTTCAGGACCGGCATGAACCACGACATGAAGGCCACATCGGATTGATGGGGCATGGAGGAGCTGACACAGCCATGGTCATCGCCCGCAACCACCAGCACGCCGCCCTTTTCTGATGAGCCATAGGCGTTCCCGTGTTTCAGAGCATCGCCGGATCGATCGACACCCGGTCCTTTGCCATACCACATGGAAAACACGCCCTCGACCTCACAGTGAGGGTCGAGAATGGCTTGCTGCGCGCCCAGAACAGCGGTTGCGCCTAGATCTTCGTTGACGGCAGGCATGAAGGTAATGTTGTGCGCATCCATGCGTTTGCGACTGCGCCAGAATTCCAGATCAACTCCACCCAGCGGCGACCCGCGGTACCCGGAGACAAAACCCGCCGTGTTCAATCCCGCAGACTTGTCGCGCCGGGCCTGATCCAACATGACCCGTGCGAGTGCCTGTGTGCCGGTCAGGAAAACGCGGCCTTTGGTATACTCATATCGGTCATCCAGCTGGTAGCTGCGGAAATCATGGCTGAGCTGGGTCATGGAGGCATCCCTTGCATCAAAGTGGCTATCATCTGAAAGAATAACCCGGTCATGTAGAAAATGTGTGCCAGATTGTTTGTTTGCAGACCAAAAAGTGAATATACGTACCATCATGTGAGGTAATCTGGAAAATATTGCCATGAGTGATGAATTGGTGCTGGATGAGCGTGACCACCGCATCCTGACACTCCTTCAGCAGGATGCGCGGATGTCGAATGCGGATCTGGCTGACGCTGTCGGCATGTCCACCTCAGCGCTGTGGCGACGGGTGCGTATGCTTGAGGAGGCTGGCATCATCGAACGCTATGGTGCCGTTGTGAATTCAAAGGCGATGGGACTGGGGTTTCATGCCATCGTCCATGTCCAGCTGACACGTCATGATCGTGATAAGCTGGCAGATTTCATCAGGGCGGTGGAAACCAGCCGTCTGGTTCAGGAATGTTATGCGACCACTGGGCAGTCAGACTATCACCTGCGCGTGCTGGCGCCTGATCTGGACGCCTACAACCGATTTCTGGAAGAGTTTCTGTTCCGCTTGCCTGCGGTGGCCAGCGCGCAGACAAATGTGGTTCTGCGGACGATTAAACGCGACGAACCGGTGGCGCCCTAGGACGGGCCGAATTGGTGACGGGGTGTGCGCCGCTCGTCTCCGGGGGATCTAACCGAAACTCACATGGGCCCAGGCCGCTGCCATCGCCAGATAGGTGAGCTGGTGCAGCGCCTGATCGGTCCCCATTGCACGCCAATAGACAGCCATATCGGGCGCCAACTCTTTGCGCTTGGAATAGCAGGCCTTGCAATAGTCGATATTGAAATGGGCGACCCATTCCAGTGCGCAGATAATCAGAACAAACCCGACCGGTGCCCCCATAATCACAAATGCGATGATCGACCCCAATACATGAACCCCGGCATGTTGCGCGCGCCCCGCATGCAGATATTCCCCGCGGCCTGACAGCATTTTAGGCGTCTGCAGATAAAAATCGGCAAACATGTGCTTGATCTGAAGCAGGCAGAGCAATCCCAACAGGGATGCGAGAGGATCTGACAAAGGAACGGCCTCATTTTGTGTCGCGAGCTCTGAAAGCTTACGTATTTTTTGGATGCTGGCAAATGGCCTGTAACAGTATTCGTCGCGACGCCCCGTCAACTGTGTCGTATCTCAGTGTAGTCATGAGGCTTGTGAAGGACCTTTGATGACGGGATCGCCCTGTTGCCATTGCCTGCAACGGGCAATCCGGGCTAGGCATATCAGGATCCGTTTCCGCAACTGTCGCCATTTCGGAGCCTTCCAATAGAACGCACTCTCTTTCGGTTTATCTGGACTTACTCCAAGCGCGACCAGTTGGTCTTGCTGTTGGTTACCGCCTGCCTGTTTCCACTCTTGTACCTGACACTGGAGCTGCCAAAGCGCATCATCAATGATGCTATCGGTGCCCAAAGTTCCAGCATTGATCTGTTTGGTTATGAGCTGACACAGCTGCACTACCTTTGGCTGCTGTGTGGCGGGTTCCTTGTGGCGGTGCTGGCCCATGGTCTGCTGAAGATGCGCATCAACACGATGAAGGGCATTCTGGCCGAACGGATGTTGCGGCGGTTTCGCTATCGGTTGATCTCGCGCGTGCTAAGGTTTCCGCAGCCATATTTCGAGCGGGTCAGCCAGGGTGAATTGGTCTCCATGATCACATCCGAGAGCGAACCCATGGGTGGGCTCATGGGGGATGCGGTCAGCCAGCCGGTTCTGCAGGCGGGTCAAATGCTGACCATCCTGTATTTTCTGTTCATGCAGAATGTCTGGTTCGGGTTAGCGGCTGTTGCGCTTATTCCGTTGCAGGGCTGGTTGATCCCGATGTTGCAGCGCCAGATCAACCTGCTGAACAAGAAACGCATTCGCCAGATTCGGGCCTTGGCCTCCGAAATAGGAGAGAGTGCGGCGGGGGCGTCGACCCTGCGTCTGAATGGCGGCTGGCGCTACCGGATGGCTGTGATCACTGACCGGCTTGGCTGGCTTTATGACATCCGGTTTGAGATCTATCAGAAGAAATTCTTCATGAAGTTTCTCAACAACTTCATCACGCAGTTGACGCCGTTCCTGTTCTACGCGGTGGGCGGCTACTTGGTGCTGGAGGGCAAGGTCTCGCTTGGCGCGTTGGTTGCAGCTCTCGCAGCCTACAAGGATTTGGCATCGCCCTGGAAGGAGTTGCTGGCCTACTACAACCAGACGCAGGATATGGCGTTGCGTTGGGATGTCATTCTGGAGCGGTTCGATCCTCCGGGAATGGTTGACGAGGCGTTGATGACTGGCGCACCGGATGAATTGCAGCGCCTGAAGGGTGATATCGTCGTTGATGGGGTCAATGTTCGTGACGCCAATGGCAATCTCGTTCTGGAAGATCTGAACGCGCGGTTTCCGGCAGGGAAGGTGATTGGCGTCGCCGCCCCGTCGGAGGAAGACCGCCGCGCCTTGGCGGGGCTGCTGACCCGGGAATTGCTGCCCTCGGCCGGTGAGGTTTCGATTGATGGCCAGAATATGCGCGACATTCATCAGGCGGTGATCGCTGCACGTATCGGGCATGCCACCTCCCGACCGGTGTTGTTTCAGGGATCGTTTGGCGACAATGTGATGATGCCGATCCGACAGCGGCCACTGGGAGCCGCACAGGATCTGCGGCGGTATGATGTGGCGCAGCGGGCAGGCAATAGCCCCGATCCACTCGACGCGTCGTGGCTGGATCCGGCCCTCGCCGGGTTCTCCAGCGAGGCGGAGCTGCGCGACTGGTGGCTCAGGCTGGTTTCAGGCATTGGATCTGACACCGCGCTGTTTCGCCGCGGGGTCGAGCAACGCTTTGAGGCCTCAAGCCACCCGGAACTGGCGCAGCAACTCGTCGATTTGCGGGGCACCGTACAGCAGGCCGTCATCGACGCGGGCTTAGATGACTATGTGCATTTCTTGGCACCTGATCGGTACAACCCGGCACTGCCAGTGGCTGAAAACCTGCTTTATGCGACCACACAGGGCCGCATGAGCGAAGACGTGCTGCGCCAACAGGACGATTTCCTTGATCAACTGCGTGACCTCAATCTGGACGCGGATCTTGTGGCCCTTAGCCGTGATGTCGTGGAAATGCTGCGGCAGATCTTTGGTATCGATGGCACCGATCATCCCCTGTTCCGCAAGCTGGGTCTGGAGGCCTCGGCCTATGAGGGCGCGCTCGCGCTGGTGGACAAGACCCGTAACGATGGTGTCTCCGCGCTGAGCCATGAGGAGCTGGCGCGGTTGCTGATCGTCCCCTTCAGCATTTCTGCCGAGCAGATCGGTGCGGCGTTCAGCAGTGAGATGGAAGAGCGCATTCTGGCCTTCCGGCAGAGCCATTCCAGCCAGCTGATGGCGACCCTGGATGATATTTTCGAACCGCTTGATGACCGGGCATTTGCACCTGGCTTGACGGTTCTGGAAAACGCCCTGTTCGGCAAAATTTCCGATAGCGCCGGCGGGCGGGCGGAAGAGGTGCAGAAACTTGTCTCGGATGTGCTGGTTAAGAACGGTGTCCGTGATCACGTGGTTGAGCTGATCTTTGATCTGCCGATTGCGCTGGGCGGGCAGGGGCTTGCAGCCAGTTTTGCCGAACCGCTTGCGTTCTCTCGTGCGTCCATCAAACGTCCCGATATCTTGATCTTGGACGCCGCTATGGCGAGTTATGATCTCGACACCCGGATCGCGATCCATAAGAATCTGCGCCAGCTGTTGCCGGACACCACGCTGATTTACCTTGGCAGCAGCTTCGAGAGCCCGGATGTTTTCGACGGCTACTATGAACTGCGTCAGGGACGACTGGTCAGCGACAGCCCGGTTGCGGATGCGGTCAGCGATGGCGCGGGGAGTGCTGACCTTGCGCGCAAACTCAGAGCACTGGAGCAGACAGAGCTGTTCTCCGAACTCAATCGCCGTCAGCTGCGTCTCTTGGCCTTTGGCGCGCGCTGGTACACGGCAAAGGCTGGTGACACCGTGTTTCTGAAAGACGATGAGGCCAGCGATGGCGCGTATATGGTGCTGGAGGGGGAGGCAGGGCTATACCTGCCGCAGGACGGGGAGGCACATCGCCTGGTTGCCAAGGTCGGCGCCGGTCGTCTGGTCGGCGAATTGGGTCTGATCCGGAAGGAACCCCGTGCCCTCAGCATGATTGCGGAAACCGATTTGACCTGTTTGCGGATTGGTGAGGAGGAGTTCCTTGCGGTTGTCGAAAACGATGCAGCGACCGCGTTTAAACTGTTGCAAGTCGTTGCAGGCTATGTGTCAAGTTGATCGCTTTTGAGGCACTGTATACGCGTCCATGAGAGGCGCGGGCGTTTGGGATCGAGGGGAGGCGACTGCCATGAAATTACTGAGATACTATAGTGATGCCGGTATTCGTCCGGGTCTCAAAGCCGACGATGGCACTCTGAGAGACCTAGGCGAGCATATCGCGGATCTCACGGGCGCAGAACTAGGGCATGACACGCAAGCGAAGCTGGCATCGCTTCCGCTGGCAGATTTGCCGATCGTTCAGGGAGGGCCGAGGTTGGCCCCCTGCGTTGGCGACGTCGGCAAATTTCTCTGTATCGGCCTGAACTACCGGGATCATGCTGAGGAGGCGGGACTTGCGATCCCACAGCATCCGATCCTGTTTCTAAAGGCGAATTCAGCCATCAGTGGCCCAAACGATCCAGTGGTTTTACCGCGCGGCGCGCAGAAAACCGACTGGGAGGTGGAGTTGGGCGTGGTGATTGGGAAAACAGCCAAATACATCGGGATTGAAGACGCGCTTGACCATGTGGCGGGCTATTGCGTGGTCAACGATGTCTCGGAGCGATCTTTCCAGATGGATCTGTCCGGGCAATGGACCAAAGGGAAGAGCTGCGACAGTTTCGGCCCGATTGGCCCGTGGCTGGTAACACCCGATGAGGTTCCCGACCCGCAGCAACTTGCGCTTTACTGTGATGTGAACGGCAAGCGCATGCAGCAGGGTCACAGCAGTACGATGATCTTCTCCGTCGCAGAAATCATCTCACATCTCAGCCAGTTGATGACACTGCACCCCGGTGACCTCATTGCAACCGGGACACCGCCGGGGGTGGGGATGGGGCAGAAACCCGACCCGATCTATCTGAGGGCGGGCGATACCCTGCGGCTAGGCATCGATGGGCTGGGTGAACAGCAGCAGCATATCGTCGAAGACAGCTGACTGTATTTGTTCATTGCATGCACTCCCGCCCGTCGCCGGATCTTGACCAAGATCCGGCCCCGTTGGGTCAGGCCGTGCGCCTTTCCGGCGTGGCGCTGGTTATTCTTCGATAGGAGGGGCACCACCTATAAAACTGTTGCCCTCGGCATAGTTGCATGGGGCATCCTGCATGTTGAGGTGCAGATCATCCCCGATAAAGGGATGGGCGCGGGCTAGATCTTCGTCGACCTCGATGCCAAGACCTGGCGCGTCTGACGGGATCACGAAACCGTCCTCCACAGTGATCCCCTGTTTAATCAGCGCCGCATGAAACGGTGTCTCGATTGTTTCGATCATCAAGAGGTTGGGGATTGAGGCTGCAAGCTGGATATTGGCCGCCCACTCGACAGGACCGGCGTAGAGATGAGGCGCCATCTGTGCGCCGAAGACTTCGGCGATGGCCGCAATTTTCTTGGTCTCCCAGATGCCGCCGGATCGCCCCAAGGCCGGTTGCAGGATTTCTGCCGCACCTGCCCGCAAGATGGCGGCGAACTCCGCTTTCGTTGTTAGCCGTTCCCCTGCCGCGACCGGGATGCGGACCCGATCTGCGACCCGAGCCATATCTGCGACCAAATCGGGGGGCGTGGGCTCCTCAAACCACAGGGGTTCATAAGGTTCCAATGCTTGACCGAGCCGAATAGCCCCTGCTGGCGTAAACTGACCATGGGTGCCGAACAATAGGTCTGCCCTGTCGCCGACAGCTTTGCGGATCGCGCGGCAAAAGGCGACGGATTGGGTGATGTCAGATTGGGCCGGCATATGCCCCCCCCGCATCGTATAGGGACCGGCGGGGTCGAATTTGACCGCAGTGTAACCTTTTTCCACTGCTGAGATTGCGGATTCGGCCGCCAGTTCGGGCGTGTTCCAGAACGCATCAATATCGTGATGGGGCAGCGGGTAAAGATAGGTATAGGCACGCAGCCGGTCGTTCATTCGCCCGCCAATCAAAGCGTGAACTGGCCGGTCACGATCCTTGCCGAGGATATCCCAGCAGGCGATCTCAAGGCCAGAAAAGGCGCCCATGACGCTCAGGTCGGGGCGCTGCGTGAAACCCGATGAATAGGCCCGCCGAAACATCCATTCGATATTTTCGGGATTCATGCCCTGCATATGCCGCTCAAAGACATCGCGGATCACATGTGACATTGCGTCAGGGCCAACGGAGGCGGCGTAACATTCACCCCAGCCAGTAATACCGGTGTCGGTGGTCATCTTGACCAGAATCCAATAGCGCCCTCCCCATCCCGGAGCGGGGGGAGCGGTGACAATGATGTCTAGGTCTTGCAGTTTCATGTCAGGTTCTTCCGTGTCTGCTCAGAGGTCTATCGGTCAAAAAGGATGACGTTGCGGCGCGCCGATCCTGTTTTTGTATCGGCAATTGCTGCATTGATGTCTTCAAGGCTCCAACGCCCGGAAATCAACTCGTCCAGCTTTAGGCGCCCCTGCTGATAAAGGTCCACCATCCACGGAATATCGCGCTGAATTACCACATCACCCATTTTGGAGCCGATCATGCCTTGTCCGATGGCGGCCATGATGACCGGCTCATAGCTGGCTTTTGCGCCCGAGTGCGGCATGCCGATCATCACCATGCGCCCACCGATGCCCAGATATCGCGTGGCCTGCTCATAGGCCGGGATAGCGCCAACGGTGACCAGAACAACATCGGCCCCTCTGCCACCAAGAGCCTTGTACGACGCCTTCCATGGCGCGTCGAGGCGGCCGAGGACTGTGTGGGTCGCGCCAAACTCCTTGGCAATCTCCAGCTTTTCCTCGCTCAGATCGACGGCAACGATCCGGCGCGCGCCTGCGATGCGGGCGCCCTGGATCGCATTGAGGCCAACGCCCCCCGCGCCGATCACAACAACATCCTCGCCCGCGCGCAGTTTTGCGGCGTTCACTGCAGCACCAACGCCCGTGATGACGCCGCAGGAGATAAGCGCGGCGACATCTTTGGCTATTTCGCTTGGGATTTTTACGATCTGGCGTTGATCCACAACCACTCGTTCTGCAAAGGCACCGCAGGCCATTGCCTGCATCAACGGCGCACCGTCAGCGGTTTTGAGCGGGCCGTTGACTGCATCATAGGGGGTTTCGCATAGGGTGGGCGCACCGCCTGCGCAGCTGGGACAGCTGCCACAGGATCGGATCAGAGTGACGACAACGCTGTCCCCCGCAGCGAAGCCCTGTACATTGTCGCCGACGGCGCTGATCACGCCAGCGGCTTCGTGGCCATAAACGGCAGGCAAAAACCCACCCCAGGCGCCCTCTGCAAAGGAGATGTCGCTATGGCAGATCGCAACGGCGTCCAGTGTCACCTCAACTTCTCCAGTGCGAGGCGCGGCGAGCTGGACATCTTCGATCACGAGAGGGCTACCAAACTCGTGGCAGACGGCGGCTTTGATGGTTGGCATGCGATCTCTCTCCCTGTTTGCAGGCCACGGTGGACCGGGGGGAGGAGGGCTGCAAGTCTGAAACCGTCAGTGAAACGTCGTATCCCGAGGCACATAGGCGCAGGGAGAGCAGGATGGGCCCGCCTAGATCGCTGATGAGCAGCGTATCACGTCGATTCTTTGCGGCCTTTCAGAGCGGCTACTGTTTTTACAAATCGTTGTGCCTCGTCCGGGGCTGACCCAAGTTGCCGGGTTGCGTCAAAGAGTGTTGCGTGATCCAGCTCTGGAAATTGCGCGGCAGCAACCTCTTGCAGGGGTACGCCCTGCTGTGCTGCCTTGACACAGAGATCCTTGACCGCGGCCTGCGCCTCACCTCGCCGCATCTGTTCTGCCAAGGCAAAGCTCAGCGCTTCTGCATAGGTTGTCCCATTGGCAGCGTGGAGGTTGCGCAACATCTGCTTGGCGTCTGGCGCCATCCCTTTTGTCATGGAGACAGCCGTCCGGGCGGCTGTTGCGGCGCAGAAAACGATCTGTGGAAGGCTCAGCCATTCGCCAAACCAGCTGGCGCCGTCGCGTTGGTGCTGATGCGCGGCGGCATGATGCAGAGCCGAAAGCTGTGCGGTCGCCTGCGATGCCAGCGCGATCAGCGCTGAGGCGGCAACCGGGTTCTGTTTCTGCGGCATGGTTGAGGACGCACCTGCCGTGCTGGTTGTCAGCTCGTCAATGCCGCTTTGGCGCAGGGCCAGGCAATCGGTCCCCAATTTCCCGATTATAGTGCAGGCGCGGGTGAGCCAGTCCGCGATCCGCAGAACCGGGCTGCGATCCGTGTGCCAGCTGCGATGCGGATCCGCCAGCGACAATCCCGCAGCCATTTCGGCGCGCAGCTCGCTGGCCTTGGATCCCAATGCGCTGGCCGTTCCAGCAGCACCGGACAGTGACACCAGCAGACAGGTTTGACGGAGCACTGGCAGCTCTTCGAGCAGTGCAGCCAGAGGCTGCCCCCACGTGGCCACAACGGCCCCGAAGCTGGTCGGGGTGGCCAACTGACCATAGGTGCGTGCAGCCATCGGAAGGTTGGCATGGGTGTCGGCCATATCGGAAAGTTGCTTAAGCAGGGTGAGCAGATCAGTCTCAACAGCTGCAAGTGCCTGCCGCAATCGCAGCATCAAAGCGCTGTCCATAATATCCTGCGAGGTTGCCCCCCAATGCACATATTGGGCGTGCTCCGGTGCGTTCATTTCCTCCCTCAACGCATTCACCAGACCGGGCACGGGGACGCCATTCTGTCCGGCCGATTGGGCCAATGCACCGGGGTCCAGAGCGACCTCCATCACCGCGCGGCCAATCGCTGCAGCGCTCTCTTCCGGGATCAGGCCGAGCTTGCCCTGCGCCTTGGCCAGTGCCCCTTCGACCAGCAGCATGGCACGGATTTCTGCGCTGTCTGAAAACAGCCGGGAAATATCTCCCGCAGGAAACAATGAAGCATAGAGCTGACTGTCGAAGAGAGAAGCGGCCATCAGAGATCTTTCACCAAGGGTTGCTATGACTGCTGCTATCCGGTTGGGGCAGCAATAGGCGGCAAATGGGGTATATTCAGGTCTGTTACCCTATCGTGAGGGCGGTCGGCTACCATTTGTGCCAGATATTGTGGTCGCTCGCACGCTCCCGAAGGCGCACCGGGCCGCGGCCCAGCAGCCATCAGATATGGCCTTGCTCCCTCAGGAAGGTGATCAGACGATCCGCAAAAGCCTCGGGCTGTTCGACACAAGGTATATGACCGGCGCGGCGGATCAGCTCGAACTTGGAACCGGGGATGAGGTCGACGGTTTCGCGTACCAGATCCGCCGGTGTCGCGCCGTCGTCTGAGCCCGCAATGCCTAAGGTCGGCAATCGTAAACCACTGGTCGGTGTGTAAAAATCTGTGCCTGCGATCGCCGCGCAGCATCCGATGTAGCCCTCGACCGATTGCTGGAGCAGGTGGTCGCGCCAATGAGACAGCTCGGGCGACTTGCGGAATGCCGGGGCAAACCATCGCTCCATGATGTTGTCCGCAACGGCCTCAATCCCATCACGCTTGATCGCCTCAATGCGCTGTTGCCAGCTAGCGGCAGTCCCGATCTTGGCGGCGGTGTTGGACAGCACCAGCCCACGCATCAGATCCAGCCGCTTGATCGCCAGCCCTTGCGCGATCATGCCGCCGATAGACAGCCCGACGAAGATGCAGCCCTTCACCTGCAACTGGTCCAGTAACCGCTCGGCATCGCGGACCAAGGTGCCCATGGCGTAGGGGGCAGGCGTTGCAGGTGTCCCGCCATGGCCACGCAGATCATAGCGGACAATGCGCAGTTCTTTTGGCAGCCGTTCTACCACCTGATCCCAGACATGCAGGTCAGTGCCAAGAGAATTGGCAAAGACCAAAGGAGGTCCGTCGGCGGTTCCATCCAGTTGGTAGTGTAGCTGGACATCGCCCAGTTCAGCGAATGGCATAGGGGGCTCCGGGGTGTGTTCGGTCGCGCTTTCTAACGCGGGCTACCCGTCAGGTAAAGTCAGCCGGAGCGTGAAGAAATAAGCCTATGCGACCCTAACCCGCAGATTTGAGCCGCATATGAGCCATGATCTGCCCGTGATCAGAGGCGAGTTTGTTGTAGGGAGCTTCGGGATGGCTGCCATCAGTCAGATGGTCATTGAAGACGCTGAAGTATTCCATCTCTCCGATGTGGCCCGCCCAGTCCGGATCAAAATGGCGGGACATGTAGATCTGATCGATGCTTTCATGAACGCCGCCAAATGCCGTGGTGTAGACCACATCGCGGAGCGACTTTCTGAGGAATTGCTTTTCTGCTGACCGCAATCGAAACCTATCAATGGTTTCACGGATGTGCCGATCCTCCTCTGCACTGTAACGGTCGCCGGTGTGCCGGGCGTCATGGCGCAGCATCCAGGAATAATTCCTAAACGGCGTCTCGCCGCTGATGATTTCGGAGCTGACGGCGTTTTCCCCGTCATTGAAATCTCCCAATACCATGACCGGACGGTTCTGTTCCAATTCGTCCAAGACCATCCGCCGCAGCACCCAGGCCTCAGCCATACGGCGCAGCGCAGCACGCAGCGCGCCCAAGGCGCGACCACCCGCATCATAGGCTGTGAGCACGGTCTCGGGCGGGTAGGGTGCGCCTTGCGGGGTGATGAACTCACCCAGTTTGGATTTCAGATGACAGTTGAAAACGCTGACAATCTGCCCAGCGACGGGAATCCGGGCCTTCATGATCGGGCGCGACAGCCGTCTCAGCGTGTAATAGCCCGCGTCCTCTTCGCCACCAAGACAGGCCATCGGAATATCCAGGGGTTGCGGCAGATCCTGAATAATCTCGACCGGCTCAGCGAAGCCATATCGCGACAGGATAGCAAGGCCCGGGCGCCGTTTCCCTGGTGTTTCGCTGTCGTTTATGTTGGGCGCAAAGGCCAGCTCAGCCTCAGTGTAGGGCGTATAGGCCAGTTTGCGGAAAATTGCCTTGCGATGATAGCGTTTGGACCGGTCAGGCAGGCTGGCGGCATTTGCCTCCTGCCCGCGCCGGTCGGTCTCAGCGATGATCTCACGCAGCGGCGTTTCCTCGAAAATCTCCTGAAACCCGACAATATCGGCATCCAGGGTCAGCAGCTGATCAGCCATCCAATCGGACTTCCACGCGTATTCCTCCGGCGTGTAGCTTTGAAATTTATAGTATTCCTGATCCGGGCCTATCAGGTTTTTCACGTTGAAGGATGCGATGGTGAATTCGGTCATATGGTACTCCAAACTCGATAAGGGCGGTTATTCGGAGTCAGCCGAACCGATGCAACGCCTCGGCAAAAAGGGCTGCGTCGACGTTGCCGCCTGTTGCGATAGCGATTGTGGCAGGGCCGCTCAATTGGTCACCATGGAACAGGGCGGCTGCGAGAGACACCGCGCCACCGGGTTCCAACACGATCTTCAGACGTGAAAAGGCCAGCGCCATGGCGCGCATCGCGTCCTCTTCGCTCACCACGATGCCGGAGCTGCAGAGACGCGACAGAATGGGGAAGGTGATGTCGCCCGGTGCGGGCGTCAGGATTGCATCACAAAGTGACCCTGCAGAGGCCTCGTTCCGGCAGATTTCACCTGCAGCCAGTGATCGGGCGACATCATCAAAACGCTCAGGTTCACAAGGGCTGACTGTCATCTTTGGCGCGGTCTGTTTCAGAGCAAGCGCGACGCCGGCGGTCAAACCACCACCACCGCAGCACACCAGTACATCCGCTTCGCTCACGCCAAGGTCCGCAGCTTGGCGGGCAATCTCAAGGCCAACGGTGCCTTGGCCGGCGATCACCTCTGCGTCGTCGTAGGGTTTGATTAGGGTAAGGCCGCGCACCTCTGCCAGTTCTGCTCCGATGGCATCACGGTTGTCTTTAGTCCGGTCGAACAAAACCACCTCCGCGCCGAGCGCGCGCGTATTGGCAATCTTGATGGCTGGCGCATCCTGCGGCATCAGGATCACGGCGGGCGTCGCATGTGCGGCAGCCGCAGCGGCCACTCCCTGTGCATGATTGCCACTGGAATAGGCCAGTACGCCACGGTGTCGCTGGTCGTCGGACAGTGCAGAAAGGGCAGCCCAGCCGCCGCGAAACTTGAACGAACCAGTGTGTTGCAGGCACTCGGCCTTGACCAGGACACGGCGTCCGGCAATGTCATCCAGAAACGGCGAAGATAGCAACGGCGTCTCCCGTGCGTGACCACTCAGGCGGTCGGCAGCTGCGGTAATCGCGGCAAAGGATGTCATTGAACAATCTCCAGAATGCGATGGATAAGCGCCAGCGACTCGGGCTCATCAAGGAAGGGGACATGACCCCGGTCCGGGACCTCCACGGCGAGCAGCTTCGGTAGGTGGCGCTGCATTTTTTGGTAGGTATCGGCGCTGAGAATATCCGAATTGCCCCCACGGATGACGCCCGATGGCACCTCCCTGAGGGATTGGAACAGCGGCCACAGATCCGGCGGCGGCCCGGCGGCTGCCTGTGCCAGTAAGGCGTCGCGCAACCGCGCGTCGTAGCGTAGGGCCAAACCGTCCTGTGTCTGGGTGTAGAAAACCTCCACCTCCTCGCGCCAACGCGCCATTGGCACATCGGGAAATGCTGGGGCCATATGTGCCGCCAGCACCGAGGCGGCCTGTTCATGAGTTTTGGCCACTGGGCGATGCCCGACATAGGCCATGATCCGCGCGATGCCATCCGCTGGGATTTCTGGCCCTACGTCGTTCAGGATCACGCCAGCCAGCCTGTGTTTGTGCAAGGCGGCCAGCGCCATAGCAACCAGTCCACCGCGAGAGGTGCCAAGAAGTGTGACGCGACCAATATTTAGATGATCCAGCAGCTCAATCACATCCTGTGCCTCACGTGGGACTGAATAGCTGTGAATGTCCTCGGCGTATTGCGACCTGCCTCTGCCGCGTGCATCCAGCGTGATCACGCGATGCCCACGGATGTGCGGCCGAAGATATCGAAAATCCTGCCCGTCGCGGGTCAGACCGGCCAGACACAGCAAGGGGGGGCGGCCCTCCATGCCTGTTTGGTCGGGATCGTCATAGGCGAGCTGCATCCCATCCGAGGTGGTGAAGACTGAAAGCGGTCCTGATGTAAGCGACACAGGGTTATGTCCCAAGCAATGTTGGAATACTGCTCAGGTCGCTCAGGATATGATGTGGCGTCCAAGGCAGGCGATCCATCGGTTCACCGCTCCGATTGACCCAGGCTGTGGTGAATCCATACCCTGCCGCGCCGGCGGCGTCCCAGCCGTTGGAGGAGACAAACAATACCTCGTCGCGCTGACAGTTGAACCGTTCCTCGACGAGGTCGTAGACCTGTGCATCGGGTTTGAAGACCCCGACGGCCTCGACGGACAAGACATCGTCCAGCAGCCCGCTCACCCCGGCCGAGTTGACTGCACCTTCCAGCATCTTGGGTGATCCATTGGACAGGATCGCTGTCTGCAGCCCGGCCGTTTTGAGCGCGCGCAACATCTGCGGCACCTCCTCATAGGCCTGAAGCTGCCAATAGAGATCGAGCAACCGTTTGCGGAGTTGCGGATCCCCACTGAGGCCGGTGGCCTCCATCGCCCAGTCCAAACCATCTTGGGTGACCTGCCAGAAATCCGTGTGGGCGTCGGTGATGGCGCGCAGCCAGGTGTATTGCAGCTGCTTCAGTCGCCAATGGTTGGCCAGCTCGGCCCAATGGTCGATCAGATGCGGAAACTCTGGTTCCTGGGCAGCTTGCCGCGCGGCCGCCGTCACGTCGAACAATGTGCCATAGGCATCGAAGATACAGGTTGTGATCGCCATGGGGTCTCCCGTCCGGTGTCCTGCGGTTGCGTCAGCCTAGGCGCAAAACGGGCGTCAATTCCAGCCACAATGCGGTGCATTCCGTGACAAACAGCTACCAGTTCGGGGCGCTGGTCGGTTGGGTTTACATCAGGGGTGGGTCCTATACTGTGCGCGCCTTTGTAACGTGAAACCAACTGGAGGTCCCATGACCGAGGTAAAAAGCGGCGATACCGTACGCATCCACTACACAGGCAAGCTGACAGACGGCAGCGTCTTTGACAGCTCCGACGGGCGCGAGCCGCTTGAGTTCACCGTTGGCTCCGGTCAGGTCATTGAAGGTATGGACGCTGGTCTGGCTGGCATGACCGCAGGCGAGAAAAAGACGCTCAACATTCCTGCTGATCAGGCCTATGGCCCCAGCCATGATGAGGCGCGTCAGACCATCCCGCGCGAAGGCATTCCCGATGACATCCCGCTTGAGGTCGGCACCCAGCTGCAGATGCAGGCTCCAACCGGGGAAGTTCTGCCGGTAACCGTGGTTGAAGTGACCGAAGCGACCGTGACCCTTGACGCCAACCATCCGCTGGCGGGCAAGGATCTGATTTTTGATATCGAATTGGTATCAATCAACTAAGACGGGATGAGGTGGCGCCTCTTGCGCCGCCTCATCAAACCGGCTTTTTGCGCAAATAGGATTTGTGGCGAAAGAGGGTGAGATGAGCGGGATTTCCACGTCAGCAGCATTGATGGATCGCTTGGGGATATCCGTGCCGATCCTGCAATCTCCAATGGCGGGTGTCAGTACGCCCGAAATGGCGGCGGCCGTCAGCAATGCGGGCGGGCTCGGTGCTCTGGGCATCGGCGCGGCACGTGTCGAACAGGCCGAGAAGATGCTTGTTCAGACAGCGGCACTGACCGAGCGGCCCTTCAATGTCAACGTGTTCTGCCATCAACCTGCCACCGCCGACCCTGTGCGAGAGGCAGCTTGGCTTCAATATCTATCACCGGTGTTCCAAGGCTTCGGCGCGACGCCACCGCAGGGTTTGCGCGAAATATACACCAGTTTTTGCGTAGATCGCGACATGCAGGACATGTTGATCGCGCAGCGCCCGGCGGTTGTCAGCTTTCACTTTGGCCTGCCTTCGCAGGATGTCATCGCGGCATTGAAAACCGCAGGTGTCGTAGTGCTCGCCACCGCAACCTCGCTGACTGAGGCCCGTAGCCTGGAGCGCGCTGGCATTGATGCCATTGTTGCGCAGGGGTGGGAGGCGGGCGGCCACCGGGGCATTTTTGATCCCACCGGTGAGGATGAGCGGATGCAGACCTTACCGCTGGTTCGCGAATTGGCGGCGGCACAGACGCTGCCGGTGATTGCCGCGGGCGGGATGATGACCGGGGCGGATATCGCCGATGCTCTGTCTGCAGGCGCTGCAGCGGCGCAGCTCGGCACCGCCTTCATTGCCTGCCCGGAGAGCAGTGCCGACGCAGGATATCGGGCAGCCTTGTTGGCCGACGATCCCGAAACGGAAATGACCGCGGTGATCTCAGGTCGTCCGGCACGCTGCCTGAGCAATCGATTTACCGATTGGGGGCGCCAGAACCGTGATGTTGAGATCCCGGATTACCCTATCGCTTATGATGCCGGGAAGGCGCTGAACGCGGCGGCAAAAAATCGTGATGAGGTTGGCTATGGTGCGCAATGGGCAGGGCAGGGTGCCGCCCAATCGCGGGCGATGCCAACGGCCGAGCTGGTCGCCACGCTTGCAGGGGAATTGACAGTAGCGCAGCAGGGGAGCCGTACGCCGGAATAAGAAAAGGGCACCGCTGCGGGTGCCCTTCGGTCTTTGGTCGCGATTAGTCGCGGTCAGAGATTGTCCTGCTGCGGCATTCCAAGGACGTGAAACCCTCCGTCGACGCGAATGACTTCTCCGGTGGTGCAGGCTCCGGCGTCAGAGGCGAGGTAGACAGCGGTTCCACCAACGGCTTCCAGCGTTGCATTGTCCCGCATCGGGGCGTTCTGCGCCGTATGCTTGAAGGTTTTGCGCGCACCACCGATGGCCGCACCGGCCAGGGTCTTCATCGGGCCGGGGGAAATCGCGTTGACACGAATCCCTTCCGGGCCGAGGTCATTGGCCAGATAGCGTGTGGCGCTTTCCAGGGCTGCCTTGGCGACGCCCATGACGTTGTAGTTGGGGACGACACGGTTTGACCCCTGATAGGTCAGCGTCAGCAGAGTACCGCCCGCATCCTTCATCAGCGGATAGGCCCGGCGGGCCACCTCAACAAAGGAATAGGCCGAGATATCCATCGAGTTCTTGAAGTTTTCGCGGCTGGTATCAAGGAACCGCCCGGTCAGCTCCGCCTTGTCTGAATAGGCAATAGCGTGAACGACAAAGTCGATGCTATCCCAACGTGCAGACAGCTGTTCGAAGGCTGTGTCGAGTGAGGCATCGTCAGTCACATCGACATCGACCATGAAATCGCTGCCAACGCTCTGCGCCAGCGGCTCAAGACGCTTGCCGAATGCCTCACCCTGATAGGTAAAGGCCAGGTCCGCTCCGGCCTCAGCCATGGCCTTGGCGATACCCCAAGCGATCGAACGATCGTTGGCGACCCCCATGATCAGGCCACGCTTGCCCGTCAATACTCCTGACATCCGCCGTTATCCTTTGTACTTGCTCAAGACCATTGAGCCATTGGTGCCACCAAAGCCGAAGCTGTTGGTCATCACGCTGTCCAGACCGGCGTTTTCCACCAGCTGGGTCGCGACCTCTGCGGGTTCAATACCCTCGGCCAGGGTGTCGACATTGATCGACGGGGTGATGAAGTCGTTGTCCAGCATCAGAAGGCAGAAAATTGCCTCCAAGGCGCCAGCCGCGCCCTGTGCGTGGCCAGTCATCGATTTGGTGGACGAAATCGGAGGGACATTGCCCGCACCGAAGACGCGGCGGGCTGCTTCGACTTCGCCGACGTCGCCAACCGGGGTCGAGGTGCCATGGGCATTGATGTAGTCTACTTTGCGGCCATCCGGCAGGGACTGAAGGGCCAGACGCATCGCGCGTTCGCCGCCTTCACCAGAGGGGGCGACCATGTCGTGCCCATCGGAGGTCGCGGCAAAGCCGGTGACTTCAGCATAAATTTTGGCGCCGCGGGCCAAGGCGTGATCCAGATCTTCCAGCACAACAATGCCGCCGCCGCCGGAAATCACAAACCCGTCACGATCCTGATCGAAGGCGCGCGAGGCTTTTTCGGGCGTGTCGTTATATTTCGACGACATTGCGCCCATCGCGTCGAACAGGCACGAAAGCGTCCAGTCCAGCTCCTCGCCGCCGCCGGCAAACATCACATCCTGCTTACCCATCATGATCTGCTCGGCTGCGTTGCCGATGCAATGCAGCGAGGTCGAGCAGGCAGACGTGATGGAGTAGTTGATGCCCTTGATCTTGAACGCGGTCGCCAGGTTGGCAGAGATCGTGGAAGACATACATTTGGGCACTGCGAACGGCCCGATACGCTTGGTCGCGCCGGTTTTCAGAACGGTCTGATGGGCGGTCAGCATGGCCGATGTGGAGGGCCCACCTGAGCCTGCAACAAGGCCCGTGCGCTCGTTCACCACCTGATCGTCGGACAGGCCGGCATCAGCAATCGCCTGGCTCATTGCGATATGAGCATAGGCCGCGCCCGCGCCCATGAAGCGCAGGGTGCGTTTGTCGACATGGTCCGCCACATTCAGCTTGAGCGTGCCCGCGATCTGGCTGCGAAAGCCATGTTCGGCCATTTCAGGGCTGGCTTCGATGCCAGATTTCCCTGCTTTAAGAGAGGCAAGGACCTCTTCGGCATTGTTCCCGATGGACGAGACGATGCCCAGACCGGTGACGACGACACGACGCATGCTGCGTACTCCTATGCTGTTTCAGGGGGCCAGAGGAAAGCTGCGGATCAGCTCTCGGACAGGGCCACCTTCATGTCTTTGACCTGGTAGATGACTTCGCCATCTGCCTCGACGATCCCATCGGCAACACCCATGGTCAGGCGGCGGGTCTGGATCGCCTTGGTGAAGTCGATCTTGTAAGTCAGCAGCTTGCGATCCGGGCGCACCATACCGGTCAATTTGACCTCACCGACACCCAGAGCATAGCCGCGCCCCTGCCAGCCGCGCCAACCGAGATTAAAGCCGGTCAGCTGCCAGAGACCATCAAGACCAAGACAGCCGGGCATGATCGGGTTGCCGGGGAAATGGCAGTCGAAAAACCATAGCTCAGGGGTGATGTCGAACTCGGCTGTGATGTGACCTTTGCCATGGGCGCCGCCATCTGCGGACACATCGGAGATGCGATCCATCATCAGCATGGGGGGGGCGGGCAGCTGCGCATTGCCAGGGCCAAACAGCTCGCCTCTGGCGCATTTTAGCAAATCGTCTTTGTCAAAGCTGCTGGGGTAATCGGCCATGCTGGCGCTTCTCCTGCCTATGTTATCATCGTCTATCTGGCCCCCTGTAGCACCCGTTTCGACTCTCCTGCAAGGGTTCCGGGCGCAGCGGGACAACCGGCATCCCGCCTGTGGCCTTCAGGTTTTTCAACTGTAACAGTCTAGGAGGAGGTACTGACGCCGCGCAAATTGAATTGAATACAGTGACCCTTTCGGCCTATAAATACGTCCAGCAACGCTATGCAGGACCTGCTTTATGACGCCAACACCCGCAGATATCGCTACCAACTGGCTGGAAACAGCCGGATTGCGCCCGACTCGTCAGCGGGTGGCGCTGGCAGAATTGCTCGTGGGCGATGGCAAACACCGCCATGTCACCGCTGAAAGCCTGTTTGACGCAGCCAAAGATAAAGGGGCCGCTGTGTCCCTTGCCACCGTCTACAATACGCTTCGCGCGTTTTGCGATGCGGGTGTGTTGCAGGAAATCACTGTGGATGGCTCCAAAAGCTATTTTGACACCAACACCCATGACCATCCTCACTTCTATTGGGAGGACGAGGGGCGTCTGTCAGATGCGCCATCCGACCAGTTGGTGATCAAGAGCCTCCCGGCGGCACCGCAAGGCGTCGAGATTGCCTCTGTGGATGTTGTGATCCGTCTGCGCAAGATCTGAAGATCTTCACTGATCCAGTGAACCGGCCGTTACCACGTCTGCCAAAATGCCTTGTGCGCGCTGGATCACGCTGCCGAGCGCAGCACGGCTGTGGCTGATCAGCACAAGAGGCTCCTTCGCAGACGCGTCACTGATCGGAACCGAGACCAATCCGGGCCCGTGGTAGGAATTTGTGCCGGGTGGTCTGCTATAGGTGATGCCAATGCCCTCGCCGTGGGCGGCCAAGCTGCACAACAGATCTACTGACGCGGCGCGATGGGTGATGCGGGGCAGGGTGCCGATAGATTTGAATAGCCCAAGCATATGGCGCACGGAGTGCCCCTCTTCTGATAGAATCAGCGGTTGCTCAGCGAGATCTGCCAGCGACAGCTGATCCCGCCCTGCCAGCGGATGGCAGTGCGGCAGCAGTGCAACGGGCGACCGGCGTACCAGCTCCTGGCGCATAAAACTGGCATCCACGCCAAGGTCGTAGCTGACGGCCAGGTCAATATCCCCAGCAATCATCGCGGCGATCAGTGGTTCAAAATGGTCGACCTTGTAACGGATCGCGACACCCGGGAGGGCCGTGCGAAGACGCTTAAGAGCCGGGGCGAGCAGGAAGGGCGCGAGGTCAGTAAACCAGCCAACCGTCAGCTGCTGGCCGGTCGCATCCTCGCTGCCTTGGCGTTCCAACCGTGCAGCCTGCTCCAGCAGCGCTTGCGCACGTGCTGCGAAACTGCGTCCCTGCGGTGTAAGAACCACCGCGGCGCCACGACGGCGCAGAAACAAGGTCTCCCCCAACTGCGCCTCAATCCGCGCGAGGGCGGTGGACAGCGCAGGCTGGCTGACATGCACCGCCGCCGCTGCGGCGGAGAGGCTGCCGTGCTGCGCAATAGCGCAGACGTATTCGTAGTGGCGCAGGGTTAAATATAACATCAGATTATTTTTTGCATATTAAGATATTATTTGAGCATGCTCAGCCTCTGTGTGCAAGATCGGGGGCAAGCAGGCCAAAGCGCCCGCGCTCGCAGCCCAGATTTCGATCCCAAGGACAATCCCCATGCCTCATCCCCTCATCACTCAGGATCATATCGATCAGTTCCAACGCGACGGCGTGGTGCTGATACGCGGGCTTTTCGCGGATCAGGTGGAGCTGCTCCGCGACGGCGTGGAGGCCAATATGGCTGAGCCCGGCCCCTATGCCTCTAACAACGAAAAAAAAGGCCAGACAGGGCGCTTCTTTGACGACTATTGCAACTGGACCCGAATCCCGCAGTTTGAGGAGGCGATCAAACACTCACCCGTCGCCGAGGTTGCAGCTGATCTGATGCAGTCCAAACGCGTTCAGATGTTTCATGATCATGTCTTGGTAAAGGAGCCGGGCACCTCCATGGCGACACCCTGGCATCAGGATGGTCCCTACTATTTTGTTGAAGGCCAGCAGACCATAAGCTTCTGGTCGCCGCTTGACCCGGTCACGGATGCATCACTGCGCTGTGTCGCCGGCTCTCACCGGTGGGAGAAAGAGGTCCTGCCGACACGGTGGGTGTCTGAAGAAGGGTTCTTTGCCGATGAGGGGCAGTACATGTCGGTTCCGGATCCAGATGCTGAGGGCATGACAGTCAAAGAATGGGAGATGCAGCCGGGTGATGCGGTCGCATTCAATTATCGCACCCTGCATGGAGCGCGCGCCAATACCAGCCGCTCCCGTCGTCGTGCCTTTTCGCTGCGTCTTGTCGGAGATGATGCGCGCTACATCGAACGCCCTGGACCCACGTCGCCGCCATATCCCGGCCATGAGATGACGCCGGGTCAGATTCTGCGCGAGGATTGGTTCCCGGTTCTGTTGCAGCGCTGATGGATATCTGGGTCTGGGCTGACGAGACGGCTCAGACCTTCAGAACCACTGCCCCGGTTCCATCAGCCCCAGATCAAGAAGCTGGCGCGAGTGCCAGTCAAACGGAGCAGAATTGTGCCAGCGAAAGTTATCAATCTCAAAGGAGGACCCGGGATTGCGCTTCAGCGCCTTTGCTGTCCGAAACGAGCAGATGGCCGCCGTCAGATTGTGATGCCAGGGGCAGGCGTAGGTGTTGTACTCCGGCTCACTAAAGCGGTGATCGTCGAACAGATGCAGGTCAGGTTTGGCGCGAAATAGCGAAATCCGGTCGATCTTGCGACTGGCGGCCGGAATGTGTTCCTCATACCGCCAGCGCACGCCGCCGTAGAAATCCAGCTGACGGTCCAGCGGGTGACCCGTCTGCGGATCGTTGCGCGATTGGGCGTAATAGCCGGATTTGTCCAGATGTGCAGTGTCCAGAGAAACCCCATTCGGCGCCGCCGCAAGATCCCCGGCATAGAGATCGATGACATAGCTCAGCATCGCGTCACGGCGTTCTTCAGCGTGAAAGCCCAGCAGTTCCACAACGTTCCGGCTCTCGCAGAAGGGATAGAACAGGTATTCGGCGTTGTAGCAGTAGTAGAGCCAACATCCGGGTGCGGCCGCCGCTATGACTTTGTTTATGGCTTCAAACACGGTATCCCGCCTGCTGCAATCATACGGCACACGCTCGATACGTGTTTCCAGATCATAGGGGATATCAAAGGCATCGGGCATAAACACCACGACCGTCGCGAAGCCTAGATCAAGGTGGTGGCGCAGGGTTGTTGCGATCTCAACCTTGTCTTCGACAAAGATCAGGGCGACAGGCCCTTTTGTCAGGGCCGTTTTGGCATGTTCGAGAAATCCCTCGAGTGATAAATGCATCATATCCGATTGCCTGCTGCTCTCTGCCAGTGCCCTTATCTGGCGGTTGCTGCTAAAATCGGGTAATCGGGGCGGCATTGCAAGCAGAGCCGTTTCCGGCTATGCCACGCCGCTGTTGCGACCCTCCGCTGAAAAGGTTGTCCCCATGAGCGCCCCGAAGAAGCTGTTTATCAAGACCTATGGCTGTCAGATGAATGTCTATGACAGTGAACGCATGGCCGAGGCGCTGGGCGGCGAAGGCTATGTTGAAACCAAATCGCCTGATGATGCGGATATGATCCTGCTGAACACCTGCCACATCCGGGAGAAGGCCGCGGAAAAAGTCTATTCCGAACTGGGCCGCTTCAAGGGGCTGAAGGCGGAGAAACCGGATCTGAAGATCGGCGTCGCAGGCTGCGTTGCGCAGGCCGAGGGACAGGAAATCATGCGTCGTCAGCCGCTGGTTGATCTGGTGGTTGGCCCCCAAAGCTATCACCGCCTGCCAGAAATGGAAGCCAAGGCGCGGACCGGCGAAAAGGTGCTGGACACCGATTTCCCTGAGGAAGACAAATTCGAGAAGCTGAAGAACCGCCCCAAGGCCAAGCGTGGCCCGACCGCGTTTCTGACGGTGCAAGAAGGCTGCGACAAATTCTGCGCCTTCTGCGTGGTGCCCTACACCCGCGGTGCCGAGGTCTCGCGCCCGGCGGACCGCATCCTGCGAGAGGCGCAGGATCTGGTCGAACGCGGTGTGCGAGAGATCACCCTGTTGGGCCAGAACGTGAATGCCTACCACGGCGCCGGTCCCAATGGTGATATGACGCTGGCACAGCTGATCTGGGAGTTGGACAAGGTCGATGGGCTGGAGCGCATCCGCTTCACCACATCGCACCCCAATGATATGCAGGACGACCTGATCGAGGCGCATGGCACCTGCGCCAAACTGATGCCCTATCTGCACCTGCCGGTGCAGGCGGGGTCCGACAAGATCCTGAAGCGCATGAACCGTGCGCATACCGCCGAAAGCTATCTGCGGCTGATCGAGCGCATCCGCGCCGCGCGGCCTGATATCCTGATCTCCGGCGATTTCATCGTCGGCTTCCCGGAAGAGACCGAAGAGGATTTTCAGGCGACTTTGGATCTGGTGGAGGAGGTCAAATATGGCACCGCCTATTCCTTTAAATACTCCACCCGCCCCGGCACCCCGGCAGCAGAGCGCGCGCAGGTCGACCCTGCCGCCGCTGACGACCGGCTTCAGCGACTGCAGGCTCTGCTGACAAAACAGCAGCGTGAGGTTCAGGACAGCATGGTAGGTCGTGACGTCACCGTGTTGTTTGAGAAGGCAGGGCGCTTCCCGGGTCAGATGGTCGGGAAATCCGACTATCTGCATGCGGTCCATGTCGCGGATTGTGACCGGGCCATCGGGGATCTCGCCCGGGTGCGGATCCTGTCCTCCGGGGCCAACTCGTTGGCGGGTGCGCTAATCGAAAAGTAACTGGCGGTGTGGTAACGGCTGGTACCGCGTCGACCGCGCCATGGTCTCAATCCTGCTACGGTGGCGTGAAACTTCTGATTTCCTTAAGCAAATGATTGCAATTTGCGTCCTATACCTGCGAATATTGCGGGACTGATCCGCAAGTGGCTCTTGCCGCATGCTTGGGGTGCGCCTGCGAACGACTGGTGAAGGGAATTTGGGTGTGTTGAAATCACTGACGAAACAGCTGGGCGGGGTTCTTTCTGCTGCTGCCGCGACCATTTGCCTGAGCGCTGGTGCGTTGATGGCGCAGGATGCAGGCGTCGGCGCTGTGATCGGCCAGAGCTATGTGCCAACCATCTGGGTGGATCCCGACGGTTGCGAACATTGGGTGATGGATGATGGCGCCGAAGGGTTCATGACCCCGCATGTTACCCGCGACGGAAAACCGGTTTGCCGTCGTGGTGATATCTGCGGCGTGATGCCCAGCGATCAGTTCTTTGCCACCAACAGGCATCACATCAGCGCCGCAGGGCAACAGCGCCTGCGCGAGTTTTTCCAATCCGCCAATGCGCGTTCGTTCATCATATCCGGCCATACCGACAGTCGCGCATCGGATGAGTACAATATGCGCCTGTCCCAGCGCCGGGCAAATGCGGTTGCTAAGGTCGGCCAATCGGTCGGCGCGCGCATCCTTGAGGCGCGCGGCTACGGCGAACGCGATCCGCGTGTCCCCAATGATTCTGCCGCCAACATGGCGCAGAACCGCCGCGTTGAAATCATCTGCCTGCGTTGAGGAGCTTAGTCATGTCATTTCTCAAAACTGCGCTTCTGGTGTCTCTGGCCGTTGGTCTGTCTGCCTGTGGAGACAAGGTCGACAAAACTGTGGATCGTGGCTTTGATAGTAAGCCTTTGTCCCAACTGACAGGGGATCCTGGGATTTGGGTGGATCCTACTGGCTGCGACCACTGGATTATCGACGATGGTGTGGAAGGCTATCTGTCGCAGCGGCTCGCACCTGATGGGCGGCCAGTGTGTTCCGGTGTGGCGCCTCCCAATACCGTAGTTGGTCCGTTCAAATCGGGCTCCAGCGTTGAGGATCCGATCTGATCGGATCAGCCCGGATGTTCAAAACGCAAGCTGTTGGCCGCCCTCTCGGGGCGGCCATTTTGTTTCAATCGCGTGAAATTGCGGATGCGCAGCTTGCGCCGGGGCGAGTCGAGGGGCACACTGAGAGAACACCGTCAAAGACAGGAGACCGGATTGGCCATTGGCACTTTGACCCCATCGCAGGAGCAGGATGCCTCCCACGAGGCGCTGCTTGAATTTCCCGATAACCGACTGCTGATTGATCTGTGCGGCGAATACGACCGCAATCTTGCGACGCTTGAGCAAAAGCTCGGTGTGCAGATCGTCCGGCGTGGCAACCAGCTTTCGGTGCTGGGCGAAGAAGCTGCGCGCGACCAGGCGGCAGCAGTTCTGGCCGCACTGTATGATCGGTTGGAAACCGGTCGAAGCGTAGAGGCCGGCGACATTGATCGCGAGCTGCGGATGGGGCAGGAACAGGTCGCCGACCCCGGCAGCCAGCTGGAGATGTTCCGGGGGGGCAAGGTCGAGATCAAGACCCGCAAGAAACTGGTCGAGCCACGCACCGATGCGCAAAAAGCCTATGTTCAGTCTCTGTTCGAACATGAGCTGGCATTTGGCATCGGTCCGGCCGGTACCGGTAAGACCTATCTGGCTGTCGCGGTTGGGGTCAGCATGTTCATCACTGGCCATGTCGACAAGATCATCCTTAGCCGTCCCGCCGTAGAGGCTGGCGAGAAGCTTGGGTATCTGCCTGGCGATATGAAGGACAAGGTCGATCCGTATATGCAGCCGCTCTACGATGCGCTGAACGATTTTCTGCCGGGTAAGCAATTGGCGAAGCTGTTGGAAGAAAAACAGATCGAGATTGCCCCGCTGGCCTTTATGCGCGGTCGCACGCTGTCCAATGCCTTTGTCGTGCTGGACGAGGCGCAGAATGCCACAACGATGCAGATGAAGATGTTCCTGACGCGTCTGGGCGAAGGATCGCGTATGGTGATCACTGGCGACCGCAGCCAGGTCGATCTGCCGCGCGGGGTCACATCAGGGCTGGCAGATGCCGAACGGTTGCTGAGCAGCATTCCCAAGGTGAGCTTCAATTACTTCACGTCGCGCGACGTGGTGCGGCATCCGCTTGTGGCCGCCATCATCGAGGCCTATGAGGCGGATGAGAAACCCGCCTGATCACATTCGTCACGGATTGATCTTGTTGGATAGTATGAGGCCGGGTTCCACGGTGTTGACATATGGAACCCGCGCCGACATCGCATGCGACTGCGGACAGCCTTGGTTGTGAGATTTGAACAATGACCCTCGACATCTCCCTAGATGACAGCCGTTGGCAGGACGCCGACCTCATCACATATGCGGAACAGGCGATCCATGCGGTGCTTGGGCATTTTGGTCTGGATGTTGACGATTGCGAGCTGTCTCTGCTGGCTTGCGATGACGCACGGATCATGGAGCTGAACACTGAGTTTCGCCAGAAGGCGAAGCCTACAAATGTGCTCAGCTGGCCCGCGGAGGATCTTTCACCAGAGGAGGCGGGCGACGAGCCGCTGCTGCCTGAGGCGGATTTTACTGGCGAAATCCCGCTGGGTGATATTGCGATTGCCTATGAGACCTGTGCACGCGAGGCAGAAGATGCAGGCAAACCTTTGGCGGATCATCTGCGTCATTTGATCGTTCACGGAGTGTTGCATCTTTTGGGTTACGATCACATTCGTGACCCTGACGCCACTTTGATGGAACGTCTTGAGGTGCAGATACTTGGCAAAATGGGTATCGATGACCCATATACTTTGGATGACAGTCCCAATCAGGGGCGTATCGGATAGGAACGATGGACGATATAGACGGAAGTTCTAACGCAGCGCAGGGCGCGCTGGAGAACAAGGGCAGCGCTGACAACAGTGTCGCGGCTGCACAATCAACGGGGTTTCTGGGGCGAATTTTCGGCTCCTTCGCCCCGGCAGAGACTGAAGGCGACGTGACTACCGGTCCGGACAAGCGTCTGCCGAACCAGCCGCATGGGATGATCAACCTCCGCCGCCTGCGGGTCGAGGATGTGGCCATTCCCGCAGCGGAGATTGTCGCGATCCCGGTTTCCACACCCAAGGATGAACTGGTTCAGATTTTTCGCGAAAGCGGTTTTACCCGGATTCCCGTCTATGAGGGCACGCTGGATACGCCCATTGGCTTTGTCCATCTCAAAGATTTCGCCCTGATGCATGGCTTCAACGGCACCGAGGCGGATTTCGGTCTCGAAGGCATGGTGCGACCGCTTCTGTTCGTGCCGCCGTCGATGACAATTGGTGTTCTGCTGACCAAGATGCAGGCCGAGCGGCGCCACATGGCGCTGGTGATTGATGAATATGGCGGAGTCGACGGCCTACTGACCATCGAGGACTTGATCGAGCAGGTTGTCGGCGAGATTGAGGATGAACATGATGCCGGTGAGGATCAGACCTGGTTTCGCGAGAAGCAGGGCTGCTACGTCGCACAGGCCCGTACCCCACTGGATGAATTCGAGAATGAAATCGGTCGGTCGCTGACAAGCCACGAGGATGTGGACGGTGAGGAAATCGATTCCCTTGGCGGGTTGGTTTTCATGCTGTCTGGTCGCGTACCTGCCCGGGGAGAGGTGATCCAGCACCCGGATGGGCCTGAGTTTGAGGTCATGGACGCTGATCCGCGCCGTATCAAGCGACTGCGGGTGCGGCTGCCGGATTGTTCGGGATGACCACTAAGGTCTGGTCGGCGACCAGCCTTCGGCCCGCGTTCCTACCTGCTACTACCGCTGTCGCAGCGGGCGGGTTGCTGGCGTTTGCATTGGCGCCGTTTCACGCGCTTTGGTTGGTGCCGCTATGCCTTGGTGTGGCTGGATATCAGCTGCTTCAGGCGCCTTCGCCCCGCCAAGGCGCGCTGTTTGGCTGGTTTCTGGGAACGGCCTACTTTTCCGTCGGCATGATCTGGATCTACGAGCCATTTCAGATTGATGCAGACCGCTATGCCTGGATGGCGCCTATTGCCGTCGTGGGCCTCGCGGGCGGGTTGGCGCTGTTTTGGGCACTGGCATTTGGTGTTGCGGTGCGGTTTGGGCAAGGGGCAGCTAGGCTGTTGTTGCTCATCGCTGTGCTGTCGCTGGCGGAGTTCGCGCGGGCCTATGTCCTGACCGGCCTGCCTTGGGCCGCTTTCGGGCAGTTCTGGATCGATACCCCAGCTGCGCAGTTGCTGGCTTGGATAGGGCCACATGGCCTGAGTCTCCTGACCTTGGTTGCCACCGTGCCACTTGGCTTGATCCGCCACCGCCCGGTGGCTGCGCTGCTGCCGGTCATTGCAGTGAGCGCCATCGTGGTCTTTCTGCCCAAACCCCCTGCTGCCGTGCTGACAGAACATACGCTGCGCCTTGTGCAGCCAAATGCGCCTCAGGATCAGAAATGGCACCCGGACCTGCGCTGGTCGTTTGTCGAACGGCAGTTGGAGTACTCGCGTGCGCCTGCTGCTGATGGATCGAAGGTGGATCTCATCCTCTGGCCGGAAACGGCGATTCCCCTGATGTTGAACTACGCCGAAGATGTCTTGGATGAGGTTGTGTCTGCCGCTGGGGATACGCCGGTGATGTTGGGCATCCAGCGTAGAACAGATGGGCAATATCACAACTCAGCGATTGTACTGGAGGGCAGCAACGTTCCTGCCCAGATCTATGACAAGGCGCATCTGGTCCCGTTTGGGGAGTATATACCGGCGGGCAATCTGATGGCGCGTTTTGGCGTGCATGGTTTTGCGTCGCAGGCCGGGGCGGGCTATGCGGCGGGGCCGGGACCTCGGCTTTTGGATCTGCCTGTGGGAAAGGCATTGCCGTTGATTTGCTATGAGGCCGTGTTTCCGCAGGATGTGAATGCCGCACCGGGGCGGGCAGACCTGCTGATCCAGATCACCAATGATGCGTGGTTCGGGACCTATTCTGGCCCCTATCAGCATCTGGTTCAGGCGCGGATGCGCGCGATTGAACAGGGCTTGCCCATGGCGCGCGTTGCGAATACCGGGATCTCGGCCATGATTGATCCCTATGGCCGGATTTTGGACGCCCTGCCTCTGGGCGTTGCGGGCTATCTGGATGTGGTGCTGCCTGCACCGCTGCCACGAACGCTTTACGCACAGACCGGAGATCTGCCGGTGTTTCTTTTCTGCATCGTCCTTGGCGGGCTGGCGCTGCGACGCAGCACCACACTTGCACGCGGGTCATAGCTGCTTAACCTCTGGGCATTATAGATTGACGACACACGTCTCCCCGCGTACTGCGGTTCGATTACTGCCACAACGGCTTCCTGGCGTGGCAGGCTAAACCCAACGGAGCACCTTTCATGACCCGCACGAATTATACTTTCACCTCGGAATCGGTTTCCGAGGGACACCCGGATAAGGTCTGTGACCGTATTTCGGACGCCGTTCTGGACGCCTTTCTGAGCGAAGAGCCTGAGGCCCGCGTCGCGGCCGAAACCTTTGCGACCACGAACCGCGTGGTCATTGGGGGGGAAGTGGGTTTGTCGGATCAGGACAAACTGCACGATTACATGGGCCGCATCGATGAGATCGCCCGCGCCTGCATCAAGGACATCGGCTACGAGCAGGATAAGTTCCATCATGAGACGGTGGAGATCACCAACCTGCTGCACGAGCAATCCGCCCATATCGCCCAAGGCGTCGATGCCGCTGCCGACAAGGAAGAGGGCGCAGGTGATCAGGGTATCATGTTCGGTTTCGCGACCAATGAAACACCCGCACTGATGCCTGCACCGATTCAGTATAGCCATGCAATCCTGCGGCGCCTCGCTGAGGTGCGCAAGAACGGCACCGAGCCGACGCTGGGCCCGGATGCGAAATCGCAGCTTTCGGTGGTCTATGAGAATGGCAAACCGGTGCGTGTCAGCTCGCTTGTGCTGTCGACCCAGCACCTGGATGAGACGCTGACCTCCAACGACATCCGCGCCATCGTAGAACCCTATTTCCACGAGACCCTACCCGAAGGCTGGTTGACCGATGAGACCATCTGGCACGTCAATCCAACCGGTAAATTCGTTATTGGTGGTCCCGACGGGGATGCGGGCCTAACTGGGCGCAAGATCATCGTCGACACCTACGGCGGTGCCGCCCCTCATGGTGGCGGAGCGTTCTCCGGCAAGGATCCGACCAAGGTTGACCGCTCAGCGGCCTATGCGGCGCGCTATCTTGCCAAGAATGTTGTGGCGGCGGGGCTTGCAGATAAATGCACGATTCAGCTGTCTTATGCGATTGGCGTTGCCAAACCGCTGTCGATCTACGCCGATACTCATGGTACGGGCGATGTGGATGCGGCCAAAATTGAGGCGGCGATCGATCGGATTATGGATCTGACGCCGCGCGGTATTCGCCATCACCTTGGGCTGAACAAGCCGATCTATGAACGCACCGCGGCCTATGGTCATTTTGGTCGCGAGCCGGATGCTGATGGCGGTTTCAGCTGGGAGCGGACTGATCTGGTTGAGGCGCTGACAAAAGCGATCTGACCCAGTTCCATATGTCCAATTTGTGTTGAGAACAGGCGGGGGTGTCCCCGCCTTTTTTCGTGTGGGCGTTACATCCGGCGGTTTCAGATGTGCAAAGCACTTGGAGATCCGGGTATTTTGCGGTCAGTATAGTTCTGTAATTGCAATGTTATGGAGCTGACTTTGATGGGGTCTCGCTGCTGGTTCATCCTGCACCTGCGCGCGTGTCGGCGGCTTGCGCTGTGGGGATTGGCCTGTGTGCTGGCAGTCTCGTTGATACCGCATGCGGCGCAGGCCCGGCAGTCGCTTCCACCCAAGTTCAAAATTGATGGGACAACGCTGATCTACGATACAGACAATCTGGTTGCGCAGGAGGTTGATGGCACGCAGCACGCAGAAACCGGTGAAATCAGCGATGATGATATCGAACCCTTTCGCGATATTCTGGATGCCAACCCCGCCATAACGCGGCTCCAGCTGAACAGTGGGGGAGGCAGTGTCTACGCGGGTGAGTCGATCGCGGATATTGTTCAGGATCACGCGCTGGATACCTGGGTGGTCGGAGAATGCATCAGCGCCTGTGTTGATATCTTCTTGGCCGGCAATCGACGTCAGATGACCCTCGGGTCGAAGATTGGCTTTCATCAGCGCGACTGGGCACCGAAAGCGGTGCAGAGCTATTATCGCCTGTGGCGCAAGGATGAAAACTGGGCCACACCGTTTGAATTCGGGACCTGGATTTACCGTGATACGCAGTCAGAGGTTTTTCGCCATCTAAAGTATATGATGCAGCGCGGTGTGGATCCGGCCTTTGCGATTGAGACGCTGAAAACCAACCCCGAGGATGTCTGGTACCCGACCCGGCTGCGTCTGATGGCGGCGGGGGTGCTGCGCGAGACCCCCTAGAGCGGGGTCGTCGCGGTGGCTGGCTTGACCCAGACCGCTGCATCGGGCAGAGGGGCGGCCAGGTTTTGAACGCTCGATAGGAAAAATCCCCGATGTCTGATGACACCAAACCCAACCAGGCGCCCTCCGGCGATAGTCGGCCCAACGCGGTTGATAAACATCAGAGTGGTGCGCCTTGGCGTAACTTCTACGGGCGCCTGAAGGGCAAGCAGCTCAAAGACAGCCAGCAGCGCTATATTGACGAGGATCTGGCCTCGCTCAGCCCCGGCGCGGTGGGTTGGGATGTGAACCCGGATCGTACACCCTTGGATCTGCAGAACATGTTCGGCGGGCGTGACGTCTGGCTGGAAGTTGGCTTTGGCGGTGGTGAGCATTTGGTGCATCAGGCCAAATCGAACCCGGATGTCGGCATCATCGGTGCGGAACCCTATATCAACGGCGTCGCAATGCTGCTGGGCAAAATCCGCCGCGCAGGCGCGGATAATATCAAGGTCCATCCCGGTGATGCCCGTGACCTGATGGATGTCTTGCCGGAGCAGTCGATTTCCCGCGCGTTTCTGCTCTATCCTGATCCTTGGCCAAAGGCGCGCCACCATCGGCGCCGTTTTGTCACGCAGGAACATCTGGCACCACTCGCAAAATGCCTGAAACCGGGCGCGATCTTTCGGGTGGCTACGGATATTCCCGACTACGTTCGCCAGACCATGGAAGAGGTGCCGCAGGCCGGGTTCGAGTGGCTGGCAGAGGGACCGGATGACTGGCGCGTGGCTTGGGATGACTGGATCTCGACCCGCTATGAGCAAAAGGCCCTGCGCGAAGGCCGTACGCCTCATTATATGACATTCCGTCGCCTCTGATCCTGCTGCCTGACCTTGCTCTGTGCGTGGTGCAATATCTTGCGGGGCGTGGCGGCAATGGGAAAACACGCTGGACCGACACCAAGCGATTGGGTAGTCCAATTGTGAACGCTAGCATTTCGAAAGGCTCCTCATGTCCGGACACGGTACGCCCATCCCGATGACCTCGCACCGCGCGGATCCGCTGACCGGCATTGCCGAGGTTCCGGGCGACAAATCAATCTCGCACCGCTCGCTGATCCTGGGCGCGCTGGCCGTGGGGGAGACCAAGATTTCGGGCCTGCTTGAGGGCGAAGACGTCTTGGATACGGCCAAGGCGATGCAGGCCATGGGGGCGGAGGTCATCAATCACGGTGGCGGCAATTGGTCTGTGCATGGTGTGGGCGTTGGTGGGCTGGCGGAACCGGACCAGGTGATCGACTGCGGGAACTCCGGCACTGGTGTGCGCCTGATCATGGGGGTTATGGCGACCTCTCCTATCACGGTTACCTTCACAGGGGATGCCAGCCTCAACAAACGACCAATGGCGCGGGTAACTGATCCGCTCGCCCTGTTTGGGACCCAGTCTGTTGGTCGTTCCGGTGGGCGTCTGCCTATGACAATTGTTGGAGCTGCGGAGCCGACACCGGTGCGCTATACGGTTCCCGTGCCCTCGGCGCAGGTGAAATCCGCGGTTCTTCTGGCCGGGCTGAATGCTCCGGGGCAGACAGTCGTGATTGAGAAAGAGGCCACCCGAGATCACTCCGAGCGGATGCTCGCGGGGTTTGGCGCCGAGATCACTGTCGAGGATACGGATGAGGGCCGGGTCATCACACTGACCGGGCAGCCTGAGCTGAAACCGCAGGTCATCGCGGTGCCGCGTGACCCCTCGAGCGCTGCCTTTCCGGTCTGCGCTGCACTGATTACGCCGGGGTCTGATGTGCTGGTACCCGGCATTGGCCTCAACCCGACGCGGGCGGGTTTGTTCTATACCCTGCAGGATATGGGCGCGGATCTGACCTTTGAAAATATGCGTGAAGAGGGCGGTGAGCCGGTCGCGGATCTGCGCGCGCGCTACTCGCCCGATATGAAGGGGATTGACGTCCCGCCGGAGCGCGCGGCCTCGATGATTGATGAATATCCGGTGCTTTCGGTGGTGGCGTCCTTTGCGACGGGCAAGACCATGATGACCGGCGTGAAGGAGCTGCGGGTAAAGGAAAGCGACCGGATCGACGCAATGGCGCGGGGGCTGCGCGCAAATGGTGTGATGGTTGAAGAGGGAGAGGACTGGTGGGCCGTTACCGGTCTGGGACCGGAAGGTGTGCCCGGCGGAGGCACCTGCGAGAGCTTCCTTGACCACCGGATCGCGATGTCTTTCATGGTGATGGGCATGGGTGCCCAGAAATCCGTGACTGTCGATGATGGTACGCCCATTGCCACGTCCTTCCCGATCTTCACCCCGCTGATGACCACGCTGGGGGCGCGGCTAGAGACAACGGCATGAGCTTTACCGTTGCAGTTGATGGCCCGGCTGCCGCTGGCAAGGGCACGATTTCTCGGGCGGTTGCGGCCCATTTCGGATTTGGCCATCTGGATACGGGCCTGCTCTACCGTGCGGTTGGCGCGCGGATGCTTGCCGGGGACAAACCGATAGAGGCCGCCCTTGCACTGCTGCCGGATGATCTTGAACGGCCAGAATTGCGCACAGCGCAGGTGGCACAGGCCGCATCCAAAGTGGCCGTGATTGCTGAGGTGCGCGCGGCGCTAGTTGATTTTCAGCGGGCTTTTGCCCGCCGTGCAGGCGGGGCGGTGTTGGACGGGCGGGACATCGGCACGGTGATCTGCCCGCGCGCGCAGGCCAAGCTTTTCGTGACAGCCAGCGCCGAAGTCCGTGCGCAGCGCCGCTTGCAGGAGTTGATGGCAGCGGGCAATCCCACCAGCTATGCCGAAGTTCTGGAAGATGTTAAGGCGCGGGACGCACGCGATACCAACCGCTCGGAATCGCCGTTGAAACCTGCCAGCGATGCAGTGCTGATTGATACCAGTGCTCTCACGATTGATGAGGCCGTGGCGATGGCCATAGCGGCGATTGATGCGCGGCGCTAGCCTGATCCGGTTGCTGTCACGGCTCCACGGTCCGTGATCACGCGCCGTCTGAACCTGCTGCGGACTCGTGACCGTTCGCCGCTCCTCGGTGCCTGATGACGGTTTCCCTTGCGCCGGAGCGGGAATCCGCATACTAAACGCGCTGTCACTATAGAGGCGGTTAACGCACGGACGGCATTCTGAGCAGGGTCGGGGCATACCTCGGCCCTTTGTGTTTGTTTGATCAGACCGGCCTGTGCTGCGCCTCATAAGGACCAATCTTCAAGACCGGCGGAAACAACCGCCCGGCCAGATAAAACCGATTTGTAAAGGAAACCTGAGACCACATGGCTCAAGACACATCGATGGAGGAATTCGAAGCCCTCCTGAACGAAAGCTTCGAAATGGACACCCCCGAAGAGGGTTCCGTTGTTAAAGGCAAGGTCATCGCGATCGAAGCGGGCCAAGCCATCATCGACGTCGGCTACAAAATGGAAGGCCGCGTTGAGCTTAAAGAATTCGCAAACCCTGGCGAAGCTCCCGAAATCTCTGTTGGCGACGAAGTAGAAGTCTACCTGCGCGCTGCTGAGAACGCCCGTGGCGAAGCTGTTATCTCCCGTGAGATGGCGCGCCGCGAAGAAGCATGGGATCGCCTGGAAAAAGCATACGCAGACGACCAGCGCGTCGAAGGTGCTATCTTCGGTCGCGTCAAAGGCGGCTTCACTGTCGACCTGGGCGGCGCTGTTGCATTCCTGCCCGGTTCGCAGGTTGACGTTCGCCCCGTGCGCGACGCTGGCCCGCTGATGGGTCTGAAGCAGCCGTTCCAGATCCTGAAGATGGACCGTCGTCGTGGCAACATCGTTGTGTCCCGTCGTGCAATCCTCGAAGAGTCCCGCGCCGAACAGCGTGCCGAAGTCATTGGCAACCTGTCCGAAGGTCAGGCAGTGGATGGTGTGGTCAAGAACATCACCGAATACGGTGCGTTTGTTGACCTGGGCGGCGTTGACGGCCTGCTGCACGTCACCGACATGGCATGGCGCCGTGTGAACCACCCCTCCGAGATCCTGTCGATCGGCGAAACCGTCAAGGTTCAGGTCATCAAGATCAACAAAGAGACTCACCGTATCTCCCTCGGCATGAAGCAGCTGCAGGAAGATCCGTGGGATCTGGTTGGCGCCAAATACCCGCTGTCCTCCGTGCACAAGGGTCGCGTTACCAACATCACCGATTACGGTGCATTTGTTGAGCTGGAGCCGGGCGTCGAAGGTCTGGTTCACGTCTCCGAGATGTCCTGGACCAAGAAAAACGTCCACCCGGGCAAAATCGTCTCCACTTCCCAGGAAGTCGACGTCATGGTTCTGGAAATCGACGGCGCCAAGCGCCGCGTGTCCCTGGGCCTCAAGCAGACCATGCGCAACCCGTGGGAAGTGTTTGCAGAAACACACCCCGAGGGCACTCAGGTCGAAGGCGAAGTCAAGAACATCACCGAATTCGGTCTGTTCATCGGCCTCGACGGCGACATCGACGGCATGGTTCACCTCTCCGATCTCTCCTGGGACGAGCGCGGCGAAGACGCGATTCAGAACTACCGCAAAGGCGACATGGTTTCGGCCGTTGTCTCCGAAGTGGACGTCGAGAAAGAGCGTATCTCCCTGTCGATCAAAGCCCTGGGCGGCGACAAGTTCGCTGAAGCCGTTGGCGGCGTGAAGCGCGGGTCCATCGTGACCGTGAACGTCACCGCCATCGAAGAAGGCGGCATCGAAGTGGAATACGAAGGCATGAAGTCCTTCATCCGCCGCTCCGATCTCTCCCGTGACCGTGCCGAACAGCGCCCTGAGCGTTTCTCGGTTGGTGACAAGGTTGACGTGCGCGTGACCAACGTGGACGGCAAGACCCGCCGTCTGGGTCTGTCGATCAAAGCACGCGAAATCGCGGAAGAAAAAGAAGCCGTCGAACAGTATGGCTCCTCCGATTCCGGTGCGTCCTTGGGCGACATTCTGGGCGCAGCGCTGAAAACAGGCGACTGATTTCAGTAGCCAGCCTAGGCTGAAGACTTTGGAACGGTCCTGCCCCTAGGGGTGGGGCCGTTTCTTTTTGTCGCAGGCTGCTCTGCCCTAGCCTGGGAGTGGGCACGGGCGAAAAATCGCTGCGAATCACAAATACAATTGCGACCGCTTGCAGCGGAATTGAGGGGATCCCATCTCGGCTTTGCGGGTCGAAGTCGCCAGAACTCGCCTAATGATAGGCAAACGCTGACTTATTTGCGGGGCAGGCCTGCATCCACTGTTCCCGGTTTGAGGTTTTGTACCTATAGTCGTGGGATAGAAACTGTGCCTAGCTTGGCTTGGGAGGGCCGAGAAATGATCCGCTCGGAATTGATCCAGAAGATTGCAGACGAAAACCCGCACCTGTATCAGCGTGATGTGGAGCGGATCGTGAATACGGTGTTCGAAGAGGTGACCGACGCAATGGCGCGCGGCGACCGTGTGGAGCTGCGGGGCTTTGGTGCCTTCTCAGTGAAACAGCGGGATGCGCGGGTTGGTCGCAATCCCCGCACGGGTGAAACGGTCCATGTTGAAGAAAAACACGTGCCGTTCTTCAAGACAGGTAAACTCTTGAGGGACCGCCTGAACGGAAAAGCCTGATGCGCTATATTCGCTACGCCTATCTTGGGGTGATTGCCATCGCCCTTATTTCTGTCTCATTGGCAAATCGGGGTCTGGTTGAGCTCAAGCTGATGCCGACTGCCTTTGCCGAGTTTTTGGGCTATAATTTCCGCATTGAACTGCCCCTGTTTGTGGTTGTTTTGGGTGGCATCGCTGTTGGCCTGATCATTGGCTTCATCATTGAATGGCTGCGTGAACACAAACACCGTCGTGAGGCAGATCTGAAGGCCCGCGAAGCCAAGAAGCTCTCGCGGGAGGTCAATCGCCTGAAAAAGCAGAAGCACGAGGGCAAAGACGAAGTCCTTGCTATACTCGACGAAGCAAGCTGACGCTCTCATGATGGACATTCGGGTTAAGATTTGCGGGCTGAAAACGCCGCAGGACATCGTCGCCGCAGCAGATGCTGGCGCGGCCTATATCGGCTTCAATTTCTTTGCAAAATCCCCTCGCTCAGTGACTGTAGAGGAAGCCACGGCGCTTGCCGTCGAGGCACCCGTCGGCTTGTGCAAGGTGGCGTTGGTGGTCAATCCGGATGACGCCATGCTGGATGAAATCACCACCGCAGTTCCATTGGATATGATCCAGCTGCACGGGCAGGAGACGCCGGAGCGCGTGGCCGAGGTGAAGGCGCGCTATGGTCTGCCTGTGATGAAGGTGCTGGGGGTGTCCACTCTCGAGGATATTCAAAGGATCGAGGCCTATGAGGCCGTTGCCGATCAGATTCTGGTGGACGCCAAGGCGCCGAAGGGCGCTGTCTTGCCGGGCGGAAATGGCTTCACCTTTGATTGGGGGCTTCTGGCGCGCAAGAAATACTGGCGCACCCCTTGGATGTTGGCCGGTGGTCTGACGCCCGAGAACGTCGCAGAGGCGATCCGCGTCACGGGGGCGCGTCAGGTCGATGTCGCCTCCGGTGCCGAAAGTGCGCCCGGTGTAAAGGATCCTGCCCGCATTCGCGCGTTCTGTGCAGCCGCTGGCGCGCCGCGCCGCTGAGGCGCGCATATCGGCGTTACACGCCTGACCTTACTTACACACCTGACCTTAGCGCCGCGACATTGCACATCAGACCCTAGAATCCGCTGCACCTCTCTTTACCCGGAGCAGGCCGCGCTATACTCATATCGAGCGCCGCGAAGAAGGAAAGAACCATGGCCGAAGATCTATTCAACAGCTTCATGAACGGTCCCGACGAACAGGGGCGGTTTGGTATTTTTGGTGGGCGGTTCGTCAGCGAGACTTTGATGCCGCTGATCCTCAGCCTGGAAGAGGAATATGATCGCGCCAAGGACGACCCTAGTTTCTGGGCGGAGATGGATGATCTCTGGAAAAACTATGTCGGTCGCCCCAGCCCGCTTTATTTCGCCGAGCGGCTGACCGAGCATCTGGGCGGCGCGAAGATCTATTTGAAACGGGATGAGCTGAACCATACTGGCGCGCATAAGATCAACAACGTGCTTGGGCAGATCCTTCTGGCCCGCCGCATGGGCAAGGATCGGATCATTGCGGAAACCGGCGCTGGCCAGCATGGCGTGGCGACAGCTACGGTTTGCGCCAAGTTCGGCCTGAAATGCGTGGTTTACATGGGCGCGCATGATGTGCAGCGTCAGGCGCCCAATGTGTTCCGCATGCGCCTCCTGGGGGCCGAAGTCATCCCGGTGACCTCTGGCCGTGGCACGCTGAAGGATGCCATGAATGATGCTCTGCGGGATTGGGTGACCAATGTGCACGACACGTTCTATTGCATCGGCACAGTGGCCGGGCCGCATCCCTATCCGGCCATGGTGCGGGATTTCCAGTCGGTGATCGGCAAAGAGGTTCGCTGGCAGCTGGCCGAGCAGGAGGGCGAGGGGCGCCTGCCGGACACCGTAATCGCAGCGATCGGTGGCGGCTCCAATGCGATGGGGCTGTTCTATCCGTTCCTTGACGATAAATCGGTCAATATCATCGGTGTTGAGGCCGGCGGAAAAGGCGTTGATGAAAAGATGCAGCATTGTGCCTCGCTCACTGGCGGGCGTCCCGGCGTGTTGCACGGCAACCGGACCTATCTGTTGCAGGATGATGATGGCCAGATTCTGGAAGGCTTTTCCATCTCTGCCGGGCTTGATTACCCCGGCATCGGCCCGGAGCATGCCTGGTTGAACGACATCGGCCGCGCCGACTATGTGTCCATCACCGACAAGGAAGCGCTGGAGGCGTTCCAGCTGTCTTGCGCTATGGAAGGCATCATTCCGGCGCTTGAGCCGAGCCACGCGCTGGCCCATGTGATGAAGATCGCGCCCGACCTGCCAAAGGACCATATTGTCGTGATGAACATGTGTGGTCGTGGCGACAAGGATATCTTTACCGTCGCGCGTCACCTGGGGTTTGATATGTCGGATACCGAGGGTCGCGACAGCGACTGATCCCGGCAGAGCGAAGAAAACAAAAGGCGCCTCGCATCGCGGGCGCCTTTTTGCGTTTCTGGTAACGGGTCATGACCTCAGGCCACATCACCCGGCAATGCATGGTTTTGCAGCACGCTGAGCGGTACGATCTCCAGCGCGCGTTTATGTGTCGCTGCCAGATTGACCTGCGGCGCGCAGCCCTCGTCGGCGGCTTGCAGGAAGCGTCCAGCGCAGAGGCACCAGCTGTCGCCCGCTTTTAGCCCTGCAAAGCCGAATTCAGGTCGTGGGGTGGACAGATCATTGCCGACGTATTTGGAATAAGCCAGGAATTCGTCAGTCATCACCGCGCAGACCGTATGGCTGCCCTGATCCTGCGCGCAGGTGTTGCAATGGCCGTCCCGGAAAAACCCGGTCAAGGGAGTGGTGGAGCAGGTGGCCAGTGCCTCCCCGTTCACATTTATGCTGTCGTCCTGATCCATGGGGCTATCCTACAGTGATTTTGCCAATGCGCGCAGCATTTTGATGTTTTCATCCGCAACACCAGGTTTGCGGAATCCCCGGTCGGCGCTGGTCACCACAACGACGACGTCGCGGCCTTGGTTGATGTAGATATATTGCCCATAGACGCCTCTGGCCAGAAATTCACCCGGAACCGCGTTCTTCGGGATCCACCATTGAAACCCATACCCGATCCGGCCTGCCTTGGTCGGCGCGGATGGGCGGGTCGAGGCCGCGATCCAGGCCTGTGGCACAATCTGTTTGCCGTTGTAGCGGCCGTTCTGGGCGATCATCTGGCCGAAGCGGCCGTAGTCGCGTGTGGTTTGATTGATGCCGCCAAGAACAAACGCAACGCCTTCGCCGTCCGTCAGGTAGTAGCCAGCGCGTTCCAGCCCTAGATGCCGCAGTATTTTCTCGGACAGCAACTCGGGGACCGGGCGCCCCGTTGCACCACGAATAACCATGCCCAGAACATGGGTGTCGATGGACACATATTGCCAAGCTTCGCCCGGTCCTCCGATTGTTTCCGTCAGGCCTGCGGCGAAATCATCCATCGTCCCACCAAGCGCGAGAGTACGGCCCATCCGGTTGATATCGGAATCGTAGTCCAGATAGTCCTCGTTGAACTTCACGCCGCTGGCCATATTCAGCACGTTGCGGATGCTGGCCGTTTCATAGGCGCTCCCCTTCAGCTCTGGCGCATAGTCGATGACCAAATCATCCAGAGAGCGGATCTTGTCCTCTCGCAGCAGCACGCCGAAGAGTGCGGAGAGATAACTTTTTGCCATCGACCAAGAGATCCGCAAATCATCGGGCCCTGTGCCCTGATAGTAGCTCTCGTGGCGGATCTGGCCGCCTTTCAACACCAGCAGGGAGGTCACTGTGCGGCGGTTGATCCAGTCTTGTGCACCGGGAGGCAAGGTCATCTCCACCCCGGATTGCAGGGCGCTTACCGCGCTGTCGCCGCGATCAAGCGGTGCAGTCAAAAATGCACCGTCCATATTTGAGAAATTGGAAACAATACGATCTTCGTCAAACAGCGTGTTAACGGCCATCAGCCGGCTCAGTTGCTCGCGCTGCCAATAGGCAAGAGCCCCGGCGAAGATCAGTAAGACAATGAGAAAATAAGAAAATAACTTTAAACATCGACGCATAATAATCCTCCTCGGACACGGCTGAGCCTAGCCAGCCGTAGTCCGTACGCGCAAACAGGACGCAACGGAAACTTTGGTTACTTGAACTTGTTTAGAAGCCGTTCAATAGCCGACGGCGGGGTGTCATCGGCGTTCTCTGCAGCGGATGCCTCTGAGGCAAGGGGAGCCGTCTTCTTGGTGTCGGGCTGTGCCGCTTTTTTTGAACTGGTGACAGCTTTACGCTCTTTGCCTTCTGCGCCGGAACCAGAGCTGCGCGGGGGGGCGACGCGCAGCGCCACAGCATTCATGAATTTTCCACCGTCCCCTGCGGCCAGCTGGGCGGCACCGTCGGAGATTCCGCGCATCAGGTCATCGAGCCAGGCTTCATCTGCCTTGGCAAAGTCGCGCAATACATAGCCTGCGACAGCGTCCTTGTGACCGGGGTGGCCGATGCCCAAGCGGACGCGGCTATAGTCGGCGCCAATATGAGAATGGATCGACCGCAACCCGTTGTGACCCGCATGTCCGCCGCCTTGTTTGACCCGGGCTTTGCCCGGTGCCAGGTCCAACTCGTCGTGAAGGACGGTCACATCAGCAGGGGTCAGTTTATAAAACCGCATCGCCTCGCCAACGGATTGGCCGGACAGATTCATGAAGGTCTGCGGTTTCAGCAGCAGCACTTTGGTGCGCCCAAGAACGCCTTCGCTGATCTGTGCCTGAAACTTGGATTTCCACGGCGAGAACCCATGGTCGCTGGCGATCTGATCCAGAGCCATGAAGCCAATATTGTGCCGGTTGCCTGCATATTTTGCACCGGGATTTCCAAGACCAACAAATAGTTTCATGCACACTTCAACGATGTGTTTGGGATAGGGAACTGTCTTATGGCGCTACATCGCGCGTTTCAGGGAAAAAATCCAGACCCCGCATATCATTCTGTGGTGAGCAGGTGGTCGGTGCGACAGGCCTTCACTCACGTACAGACAAAAAAAGCGAGGCCAAAACCGGCCTCGCTCTCACGTTCCAAACCTTTCGGTCGGAGCTTATTCTTCTGCGGCCGCTTCGGCTTCGTCTTCAGACTCTTCGTTGTCTGCGGACTTCAGGCCCGACGGAGCGGAGATGTTGGCCACAACGAAGTCGCGGTCGATGGTCGGCTTTGCACCTTCAGGCAGCTTGATCGCCGAGATGGTGACGGTGTCGCCAACGTTCAGACCGGCGAGATCAACAACCAGCTTCTCAGGGATGTCACCTGCGGTCACAACCAGCTCTACCTCAGGACGTACGGCGGTCAGAACGCCGCCACGCTTGATGCCGGGCGCTTCTTCTTCGTTGATGAACTCAACTGGAACGAAGAGGTTCACCTTCGAGGTGCGACGCAGGCGCATCAGGTCGAAGTGGGTCGGCAGGTCCTTGACAACGTCACGCTGAACGTCGCGGCAGATCACGCGCACGTCTTCCTGACCTTCCACTTTCAGGTTCCACAGAGTGGACTTGAAGCGACCGGCTTTCAGTTTTTTCAGCAGTTCGTTGAAGGGGATCTGGATGGATACGGGATCCGCATCGCCACCAAATACAACACCAGGAACCATGCCAGCACGACGTGCTGCACGAGCGGCGCCCTTGCCCGACCCCGTACGTTCTTGGCAAACAAGATCAGGAATCTGACCAGCCATGATAATTCTCCAATTTGATAATGGGGGTGCCTCCAAGGCTGTCACCCCGCGTGAAGCCGTGCGCATAGACCGGATTGGCCGATATTGCAAGTCGCAAACCGGATCAGGGCTGGCGCGGTGCCAGCTATTCCTGCCAGCGTCCGCCGAAATCTTCCGGTACCAAGAGATTGTGGCGGCCAAGATCAGCCACGGATTTCTCGCCGCACAAGGCCATGGTGGTGTCCAGCTCCTTATGCAGGACCTCCAGCGCTCGGGTAACCCCTTCCTGGCCCATCGCACCAAGCCCATAGACAAAGGCGCGTCCGATCATGGTGCCCTTGGCCCCCAGTGCCAGCGCTTTCAGCACGTCCTGACCAGAGCGGATACCGCTGTCCAGATGAACCTCAATCTGATCACCAACCGCATCCATGATTGCGGGCAGCATCTGAATTGAGCTGAGCGCGCCGTCGAGTTGGCGGCCACCATGGTTAGACACCACGATGGCATCTGCTCCGAGCTTTGCGGCCATCTTGGCATCTTCGACGTCCAGAATACCCTTCAGGATGACCTTGCCGTCCCAGAGTTCGATGAGCTTGGCGATTTTGCCCCAGTCAAGCGAGGGATCAAACTGTTCGGCAGTCCAGGCGCCAAGTGATGAGGCGTCGGAAATACCCTCCACATGACCGACGATATTGCCGAAATTGCGCCGCTTGGCGCCTAGCATTTGTAGTCCCCAGGTCCATTTCGTCATCAGATTGGCAAGGGTCTTGGGCGTGAGCTTTGGTGGGGCAGAAAGGCCATTCTTCAGATCCTTGTGGCGTTGGCCTAGGATCTGCAAATCCAGTGTAATCACCAGAGCTGAGCATCGGGCATCCTTGGCCCGCTGGATCAGGCGGCGCACATAATCATCATCCTTCATGGTGTATAACTGGAACCAGAAAGGCTTGGTTGTGGCGTCGGCGACTTCTTCGATCGAGTTGATGGACATGGTCGACAGCGTGAAGGGCACGCCAAAGGCTTCAGCCGCGCGCGCGGCTTTGATCTCGCCATCCGCGTGCTGCATGCCCGTCAGACCAACCGGGGCGAGGGCAATAGGCATCGAAACGTCCTGCCCAATCATCTGACTGGCTGTGCTGCGCCCAGCCATATCGACGGCCACGCGCTGGCGCAGGCGGATCTTTTCAAAGTCGCTGGTGTTGTCGCGAAAGGTCTGCTCGGTCCAGCTGCCACTTTCCGCATAGTCATAGAACATCCGTGGCACGCGGCGTTCGTAGATGCGTTTCAGATCGTTGATATTGGTAATGACCGGCACGGCTTTGTCCTCACCCCTGAGTTGGTAATAAATTCTTACCAATTAGAGGGCGAAAGCGCAATCCATGATCTCGACACAGCAAAAAGGCCGCACCAACCCGGCGCGGCCTTAGTAAAGGTTGTTACTGAATAATGACTTAGGCGGAATGCGCACCATCAGCGAGGGATTTGACGAAGCTGAGGACCTCGCCCACCGGTTTGCCGGCACCGATCTGGCTGACGATGGCCGAGCCGACCACGGCGCCATCTGCAACGGATGCGATGGCTTGTGATTTTTCGGGTGTGTTGATGCCGAATCCAACGATGACGGGCAGATCTGTCTTTGATTTGATCCGGGCCACTTCAGGGCCCACATTGGTTGCTTCGGCTTCTGCGGCTCCGGTGATCCCGGTAATCGAGACGTAATACACAAATCCAGAGGTGTTTTGCAGCACGCGGGGCAGTCGTTTGTCATCTGTGGTCGGGGTCGCCAGGCGAATGAAATTCAGCCCCGCTTCCTGTGCAGGTAAACAGAGTTCGCTGTCCTCCTCGGGAGGCAGGTCCACAACGATCAGCCCATCGATGCCCGCCTCTTTGGCGTCCTTGAGGAAGGTGTCGACGCCGCGGCTGTAGATTGGGTTGTAGTAGCCCATCATGACAATGGGTGTGGTGTTGTCTTCGGCGCGGAAAGCACGCGCCAGCTCCAGCGTGCGCTCCAATGTCATGCCAGCTTCGAGCGCGCGCTGACCGGCCAGCTGGATGGTTGGGCCATCCGCCATCGGGTCAGTGAAGGGCAGGCCCAGTTCAATCACGTCCACGCCCGCCGCAGGCAGGCCCTTGACCAGTTCAAGCGAGGTGTCGAAGTCAGGATCGCCCGCCATGACATAGGCGACGAAGGCCTTTTTCTCGGCGGCTTTCAATTCGGCGAATTTGGCGTCAATGCGGGTCATGATCGGGCCTTTTAGATGTGTCCGCCCCGGTGTGCCGAATGTTTCGGCGGAAATCAATCCCGTGCGCCTCATTGTCCCCGCAGTGCCGCAGAAGATGCCGTTTGATGACCGATTAGCCGTTGAACGGGACATGCCAACGCAGCAGCAGTGAATTCACCCCCGGATTGATGTCCGCTGTTGACGCGTTGGACTTATGGGTCAGAGCCAGCGACAGCGATTTGCCGTTTGCAAATTCCTTGCCGACGGCGATGGCGCTGCGAATTTCAAAGGTGGATCCCAAGTCGTTCAGCCTTACACTTTCGGTGTAGGCGCCGGGCATCACACTGGTTTCGATAAACCAGCCACGTTGCAGGTGCCATTTGCCGACTGCGCCAGCACCGATGAACAGATCGCCGGTGGTCTGCACGTCCAGCGCCGCGCCAAAGGATGCATCGAAATTGCCGCGTTGCCAGAACGCATCGTGCTGATATTCAACTGACACCAGCGCACTGTCCTCAGCGCCATCGCGGGAGAAGCTTGAATATCCTGCACCGAATATCCAGTCGCCGGCCGTGGCGGGCAGGGGGGTGGCCAGCATCAGGGCGCAGGCGAGGGGGGCTGCTGTAACGAAGGTGCGTAAAGTCATATTCGTAATCTCGTGTTGGTCAGCTTGATTGAAATGATCTGCGAAATCAGGGAAATGTCCACTGTCCAATAGGCCAAATGCATCACGCCCTGTTCAAAGGAACGCGAGTGTCGCCAAATGGTTGCACCTCTTGCTGACTTTTTATGTGCTCTGCATCGGTGCCGACAATCCTAGCGGTGATCATGCAGCGCAGAGGGGCCGGTGGATTGGAGTCGAGGCGTGAGCCGGAGATGCGCGCTTGCGTCACCGCAAAATGCTGCCTAGAAGCACCTCCCAAGTGGCATCAGGAGGCCGAAATGGGCTTTAAAATGGGAATCGTGGGTCTGCCGAACGTCGGCAAGTCGACCCTGTTCAACGCATTGACGAAAACCGCATCGGCGCAGGCGGCGAACTTTCCGTTTTGCACCATCGAACCAAACGTCGGCGAAGTTGGCGTGCCGGACGCCCGGCTGGACAAGCTGGCGGCGATTGCCGGGTCCAAACAGATCATTCCGACCCGGATGACTTTTGTGGATATCGCAGGCCTCGTCAAAGGCGCCTCGCAAGGTGAAGGTCTGGGCAATCAGTTCCTGGCCAACATCCGTGAAACCGATGCTATTGCCCATGTGCTGCGGTGTTTTGAAGACGGCGACGTGACCCATGTGGATGGCCGCGTCGATCCGGTGGCCGATGCTGAGGTGATTGAGACTGAGTTGATGCTCTCCGATCTGGAAAGCATTGAGAAGCGTCGCGCCAATCTGGTGCGCAAGCTGAAGGGCAATGACAAGGAAGCGCAGCAGCAGGATCGCCTTTTGGCGGACGCGCAAGCAATGCTAGAGGAGGGGAAACCCGCCCGTCTGGTCGAGGTCGACGCCGAGGACGCCAAGGCCTGGAAAATGCTGCAGCTGCTGACCACCAAACCAGTGCTCTACGTCTGCAATGTCGGTGAAAGTGAGTCCGTCGAAGGCAATGAATATTCTGCCAAAGTGGCAGAGATGGCGGCCGCCCAGGGCAATTCCCACGTGATTATCTCCGCCCAGATTGAGGAGGAGATCAGCCAGCTGGAGCCGGAAGAAGCTGAGATGTTTCTCTCTGAAATGGGGCTGGCCGAAGCCGGTCTGGATCGCCTGATCCGTGCAGGCTACGAGCTATTGCATCTGGAAACCTACTTCACCGTCGGCCCTAAGGAGGCCCGCGCCTGGACGATCCGCACAGGTACCGCGGCACCGCAGGCGGCAGGCGTCATCCATGGCGATTTCGAGAAGGGTTTCATCCGGGCAGAAACCATCGCTTATGAGGATTTCATCGCCCACAACGGTGAGCAAGGCGCCAAGGAGGCGGGCAAAATGCGCGCCGAAGGCAAGGGCTATGTCGTGAAGGACGGCGACGTTCTGCACTTCCTGTTCAACACCTGATCACTTGCAGAATTTAGACAACGCTCAATGCCCGTCTTCTAGCGAAGGCGGGTATTTTGTTGAGAGAGTTGTCGTCTATTCCTGAAAGTGGCAGGCTTGAGTTATCGCTAACGAAAATGCTAAACCCTCACGATTAATCAGTCGGAAGGATAAAAATGACAAAGCTGATCATCGACACGGATCCCGGTATCGACGATGCCATGGCGATTTTCTACGCAGCGGCAGCGCCTGACATTGATCTACTGGGGCTCACCACGATCTTTGGCAATGTGACCACCAAAACCGCGACCCGCAACGCGCTGCGCCTGCTGGAAGCTGCTGGTCTGGACCTGCCCGTTGCGCACGGCGCAGAAACACCGCTCGTGCTGCCGCCCTTCACGCCTTCGGCCCATGTGCACGGTGCCGAGGGTTTTGGTGATATCCCGGCCAAGACTCCAAAGGGGCAGGCCCTGGACGAGGACGCGGCTGATTTCCTGATCCGCATGGCGCGTGAACACAAGGGCGATCTGGTGGTTTGCCCGATTGGTCCATTGACCAACATTGCCCACGCGATCCAGCGCGACGCTGAGTTCGCAAAGAACGTGAAACGCATCGTCATCATGGGTGGCTCGCTTGAGGAGGGTGGAAATATCACTCCGCATGCAGAGGCCAATATCTATCATGATCCCCATGCGGCTGATGTTGTCTTTGGCTCCGGTGCGAAGGTTGAAATGGTGGGCCTTGATGTGACCCACCGTATCCTGTGCACCAAAGACGATTTCTCCGCTATAGCGGCGACGTCACCGGAATTGGGTGGCATGCTGCAGGAAATGTCGGTCTTCTATTTGCATTTCTACGAAACGGTTGGAAAGTTCGACGGCTGCTCCCTGCATGATCCTGCTGCGGTCATCGCCTGTACCCATCCGGAGTTGTTCACTGCACGTGCGGTGGCAATGGAAGTGTCCTGCGAGGGCGAGACATCGGGCGAAACCCGCCTCGCCTCTGACAACGCCCGCCAGCCCATCGATGTCTACATGGGTGTTGACGCAGACGCTGTGAAATCTCTCTTCCTGAAGCGGCTTGCCATCCTGCCGTAAGCAGCGAGAGCGGGCCCCGCAGATCATTACAAACAGAGTAATATATCGCCCCGCCGCATCACATCGCGGTGGGGCGATACTGGTTTTGGATCTCCGACTGAACGCGCGGAAATTTTTTCCCAAAAAGCGCATTTCGCCCTTGTTCTCAGCTTGGTTGCGCTGATAGACGGGTCAGCGGAGACGTGGCCGAGTGGTCGAAGGCGCTCCCCTGCTAAGGGAGTAGGCCCGGAAGGGTCTCGAGGGTTCGAATCCCTTCGTCTCCGCCATCATACATAAGTACTTGTTTTCTAAGGTGATAAATCCGTGTGGTACGCTCAGGGGCGTGGTACATGATGGACCACAACAATCAGATGACAAATGTGTCGGGCGAAACGAGGCCTGACATGCAGTATCTCACCAAACCGCGAGGCAAAGGATACTCGCTGCGGATGACCACACCGGAGGCGCTCATCGGGTCGATCAACCCGTGGACGGGCAAGCCCTTTGGCAAGGAAATCAAGCTTGGCCTGAATACCCGACGCCATACTGAAGCCATTCGCTTGAGGGATATTCGTTTGGGGCAGATACGTCAGCTTGAAGCGGATGCGCTCACTGGGGCCGGACGAAAGAGTGTCGGTAGTATCATTGATCTAAGCCCGGAGAACGCGGCTGAGTGGCGTCAGATGAGAGCCGAGGCCAGTGACCCTGACGCGCTCGACCACGTATTGACGAGCAAATTGGAACAAGCCGAGAGAGAAGGCGCTGGCAACAAGGCGAAGAGGTTCGCGGACATTGTCTTCAAAGGTGCGCTACCTCTTGAGCAGGCTTTGGAAAACTATCTGAAGGAACGCAGCGAAGGCAATCCCTACGGGTATGACCCGCTGGCGAAAACAACAGCCCTGAATGTTCGGTCATCGGTAAAACACCTGATAGCATTTCTGGGCGGGGAAAGCCCAACTCTACACGATGTGACGCCGGAAAAAGCACACCAATTCCGCACAGAGTACCTACCTCACACTGCCAAGGTGAAACCTCCAACCGTTGCCAAACATATGACACTTCTTAGGGGCATGTGGACTTGGGCGATATCCGACAAAAGGTACTTGAAGACACGGAGCGGGAAACCGTTCGCAAACCCTTGGGTCGTTGAGGGGCGCGGAACCCCAAGAAAACAAGCGACAAAACCGAAAGCTGAAGACGCTCGAACAGCCTTTTCTCCTGAAGAGGTGACAAAACTACTGCTTGGTTTTCCTCAATGGGGAAGTCGGCAAGGCGATCTTATGAGACTCGCATTGGCAACTGGTTGCAGGGTGGACGAGATAGGGGCGCTGAAGCTGCAAGATGTCGCGAATGACGGCACAGGTTTTCAGGTGACCAAAGGAAAGACCGCGAACGCCTGCAGGTTCGTGCCAGTTGTTGAAGATGCCCAGCGCCTGCTACGCCACCGTATCGATCGGGTACAGGCCGCGCAGGCTGATATTGCGCTTGAAGAACAAAGGCTTTTCCCCGAATGGCCGCTGAAACCCTCAACCCAGAAGGTCAACTCTGCGTCACAATGGTTCACTCGATATCGTCGTGAGACGTTGGGGAAAGAAACAGACGGGAGGCTTGCACTTCACTCTTTCAGGCATACGTGGCGCACGACCGCGAGAAGGGCTGGCGTCCCAGAAGATCGAATTCACGAACTCGGAGGCTGGGAGGGGTCTAAAAACACTTCGCGGGTATACGACCACGGACTGACAGAGCAACAGCTCAGAGAGGTACAGGGGGAAGTCTGGGCGGCCTATCAAGCCGCTGGATACCTCAAAGCTTTTGGCTGAAGTTACCGTCCTTGCGGATTGCAGGCAACACGGTTCCGGTGACCCAGTCTTGGAAAGCGCGGGCTTCCGGTTTGTCCGAGCGCATGATGATCTTGTAGAGACCGCTCTCACTAATGAGCTGAGGCTTCCTCCCCCCAATCCGATTGGTGGAGAGCAAACTTCGGTCTGATCTAAGTTTGCCGTGGCGTCGGTCACGTTCTTGATGGTCAACGTCTCGCAAACATCCTTGGCGACGAACCAAGGCTCCCCGTCGATGTCGATCACGCGGATGGGTGTAAGGTGGAGGGCCGCACAGGGCCGCTGAGTGAGTCATTGACGCACATGTCGAGCGATTGCGACCTCAGCCTGCCGCCACGCGCTTTCGCCTATCAGCGAGTCTCTCCGTGCCGCTACGAGGCTTTGGGTTTGGGTGCCACCATTGCAGAACAGAAATTCTGCGGGGGCCTCTCTGGGGTAACTGCAATCTGAAGCTCATGCTTCGGTGTAAGTCACCAGACCTCTCTTTCTCGACCCTGAGCGATCATCTTGGGGGGGTAAGGGGGGGCATCTGGGGATGCATCTGAAGCTATATAGTGAAGGTAGCTATAGCTATGGAAGAGGTCAGGGTCGTCCTCGTCGTAGAGGAAAGACCCGAACACCTATGCAGCTTGGTGGAAGCCGGAGCTTCTCTCGCTGAAGATCACTTGAAGTCGTACCACCACGACGTGGTTGACGCCGGGACTGATGAGATGACTGGTTATCAGATGAACAGTGGTGGTGAAATACCGCGCTGAAAAATGCCACAAAAATCTGAGAGCCTTACCTATATACCATGATCGACCACAATTCCCCCATACCGGGGTCTCGTAGGGCAGGAGAGGCGCGGCGTGATGCTACGCCTTTCCCCAAATGCTTCAGACTGCAGGGGCGCTACCCTTGGGCCAGAACAGCTGCACCCGCCCAAGGTCAACCCACCTTTCGTGAGCATCGGCTTCGAACAGAGGCCTTAGCCACGGTGGCGAAGGGCGCACAACTGCGGTAATGTGTAAGAAAACGAGGGAGATAGTGTAGGCTTTCATCTGCGTTGTCCTTTTTGTTGAACTCCGCAAGGGACCTCCGATGCCACATGGCATTGAACGCCTTGCCCCTATCAATACCGAGTTGTCCTTTGAGGTCAGTGCGGCAACTTGACTCAGGTTGGCGCATTTATCGCTTTGTCCGTTAGGGTATACCTCCACGTACATCCCTAGAGCTGTCCGCAAGCGTGTACGTAAGGGTTGACCTGAGTCTTCGTACACCATAGCCATCGTACACAACCACAACGGACATGAGGGCATGATGAGCAAGACCATCCTGTATGCACGGGTTTCCACCACGGACCAAACTCTTGACCACCAGAAGGCGCAGGCAGAGGCAGCGGGCTTCGTGATTGACGAGGTGGTGGCCGACCATGGGGTCTCAGGCGTCAGTACCACGCTGCAGGAGCGGCCAGAGGGGAAGCGGCTGTACGACAAGCTGCGCCACGGGGATACGCTGGTGGTGCGCTGGGTGGACCGGCTGGGGAGGAGCTATCAAGACGTCACGGACACGATCCGCCACTTCATGAGACAGGGCGTCGTGGTGAAAACGGTGATCAACGGGATGACCTTCGATGGTGCAACTCAGGACCCTATGCAGGAGGCCGTGAGAGACGCGCTGATAGCCTTCATGGCTGCCACGGCACAGGCACAGGCCGAGGCCACGAAAGAGGCTCAGAGGGCTGGCATAGCTGCTGCTAAGGCTGACCCGAAGAAGTATCGGGGGAAGAAGCCAAGCTATGATCGTAAGGCGCTGGGCGTCGTCATCGACATGCTGGGCAGAGGGGAGGGAGCGTCGGCCATCGGCAAGGCAACAGGACTGTCTCGACAGACGGTCTTGCGGATCAAGGGCGATCCAGTTGCGGCTGAAGAAGCACTTGTGCGTTGGCGGATGTAGTGATTACTCCCTCTTGAACAATCGTCCATCGACTGCTTTCGGCGGCCGGGAGCGGAGGTGCTCCTCGACCTCATTGACTATGCTTTCAACGCTTTCTGGACGTGGCTGACATTTTTCAGCCCAAGCACGGCCGGGATGAAGGACATCCCACCGAGAGCGCTTCTGTTTGAAGCGACCAGCTCCAGGTGTGTGGTTGCCGAAGCCATCAACTGTCGTGTTCCAGATTGGGGCATAGCGTGAGATCATCAAGTTTTCACCCAAGGGTATCCAGATGTCCTCGACCGCAAGGAAGCGGCACCAAAAGTGTTCGATAGAAAGGTTGCTTGCGGCTTGAATACTGTCTGCGTGTTCTTTCAACCGTTTCTTTAGGTCATTGCCCGGAGCTGACGTCGTGAGTCCTCCCTTCCGGCCTCCTTTTGGGATTGCCTTGCCGACATAGATGGGAGCCTGCCAAGCTTGCCGTGAGTTGGAAGCGGATATAGGCGAATAAGCAGGGTAGTCGCCTTCATAGTATATGACGTAAACGCCAGCGCCTACGACTTGGCCTACATCACCCAATGGAACCGGCTTGGTTTCTAAGAGTGCCTCTCCCACTGACGCAGCAAGATTTGCACGTGCTAAGGGATCAAAGGGACGGTAGTCGTTGTCCGAAGTCAATGCGCCTTCCTCTTCGCGATTTCACGCCCTTTCGCCAAAAGCAGGTGCTTTGCTACTTCCGATGCGACAGATTGGGCGAGGACCACCGGAACGGCATTTCCAAGTTGCCTCATGGTTTCAGACCAAGCGCCATGAAATACGTATCCGTCGGGAAAGGTCTGCAGTCGAGCGCTTTCACGAACAGTGAAATACCTAACGCTACCGTCTGGGCGCACCATCATGTTTTCCCCGCCGGGAACCCCGTGGTCTCCCGCCTTTAGTGCCTTTGCGGGCAGGTCAATGGGCGACCCGGTATGCCCCGGATAAACCTTTGCTCCCAACTGGAGCCGATGGTCAAGGATACCGGGAGGGCAACGCCCATCTCTGCGCGGCTCAGGGAGCCCTTGCAACGCTTCTCTGACTGTCCTCCACGGACTCAGTGAAATGTCGTTCCGCTCCCTTAGTCTCTCGATGCGCCGTTTCATGCGGATGGGTTGAGCAGGAATGTCCTTCTTGGCAACTTGGTTGCGATCCCAGTATTCGCCAGTGACCCATTGGTCTCGCAGGAGAGCGTCCAGACTATGGGTTTCATCCGGGAACTCGAACTTGGCGTCCTGATCTTCCCGAAAGCCGACGATGAATACGCGTTCACGCTTTTGAGGAGCGCCAAAGTCCGCCGCATTGAAAAGACTCCTAACCACGCCATACCTCAAGCCCTTATCGCCTGTGGAAGTTTCTTCGGCTGCAAGCCTCTTGAGGTGGTCGTGCCAAGTTTCATCTTCGCGCATCCCAATGTCTGGCATGGACATCCGCAGCTCAATGTAATGCAGGTAATTTGTGAAGCTCGAACGGGTAAGACCCTTTACGTTTTCGATTATGAACGCCTTCGGGCGCACCGCCGACAACACGTCCGCAAACGCACTGAACATATCGCGATCATCACGGTGGGCTTGGTGCTTGCCACCTATGGAAAAAGGCTGACAAGGAGGTCCGCCAGAGACAAGGTCGATGTCGCTGGGAAGGCTGTCGTAGTCGATATTACGTACATCGCCAGAAATCACCCTCAGATTTCTGACAAGTGGATGCCCTCGTTCCTTATTCTGGCGCAGTGTTTCACACGCCCATTTGTCTTTTTCGACCGCCGCGACAGAGTGGAAGCCCGCGAGTTCTGTGCCAAGCGCAAGGCCGCCAGCACCTGCAAACAACTCAAGTGATCTAAGCATGGAGCTTGTGCCTCCGTTTTTCGCGGCATGTAGCATTGATTGGTGCATCTAAGTCAACATCTATGGTTCAAGTGGACCTCAAGCATTACAAGAATGAATTTGTTTACTATCTCTGAACTTACACGTTTATTGACTGCGAGTTTGTGGTCCAAGTTGACGAACACACAATTTTGGACCACATTTTAGTCGTAAGATTTTGAAAACAAAAAGGTATTCTAAATTGGGTTCGAATCCCTTCGTCTCCGCCATACATACATCTGAATGCTATTGCGAATAGGCGCTAGCCGCACCTCCGGACGGGCGCGCTTGGGCTGTTGCTGACGCGTTTGTTGAGCGCTATCCGTAACCTTGCAGGTTGTGGTATGAGGTCGCTTTGAAAAAGAATATTCTGATCGTTGGAGGCTCTTCGGGTGTTGGTCTGGAACTGGCCCGACACTATGCCTGCGAGGGGCATCGCGTTACGATTACTGGGCGGGTTGATCCGGGGTGCGCTGGCGTGCAGTTTCACGCGCTATCGATCACCGATGATGTTGCAGACTTAACCGCTCAGCTTGATGAATTGGCAATTCAGCTTGGGGATGTGCAAACTCTGATTTATTGCGCCGGATTTTTGCAGCGCGGATCGATTTCTCTGCTGGAGGATGCGGCGCTTTCGCAGATGACAAATGTCGGGCTGCTTGCACCGATGATGGTGATCCAGCGCCTTGTTCGGCAGGCATCGGGCCCGCTCAAACTGATGTTGGTGACCTCCAGCTCGCAATATAAACCGCAGCCCGAAATGCCCGCTTATTGCGCGGCCAAGGCGGGCTTGGGAATGCTGGGCGCAGCGCTGGTCCGGGGCGAGGGGATTGGCAAGGTGCGGGTTGTGGCGCCGTCCGGTATCCAGACGAAGTTCTGGGCGGGCAGCGGCGCGGATACGTCGACCATGCTGGAACCGGGTTGGGTCGCGCAGCAGATCGTTGCCCTGTCCAGTGGTGCGTTCAAATACAAATACGCCAAGCTGCTGCGCCAGCCGCCCAGTGTGGAGGTTGTCGAGCACCTGGACAATGATTTCCTGCCGATCAACCCCTGACGGCGCTCAGGGTGGGGCGATCAGGCCAGCTGTCTGAGACTTTGGATCACATGATCGATCTGCGCAGCGTTCAGATGCGGGCCGATAGGCAGGCTAAGCACTTCCCGTGCCAAGGTAGCCGCCAGCGGCAGCGCCTCATCCGTCAGGCCCATATCGCCGTAGGCCGCCTGAGCATGCGGTGGGATAGGGTAATGCACCAGCGTCTGAACGCCGGTCTGCGCCAGATCGGCCGCGAGCCGGTCCCGTTCCGGATGACGTACCACGAACAGATGCCAGACCGGGTCGGCCTTTGCGGCGACATACGGCAGGGTTAGGCCCAGCCCGTCCAGCTCTGACAGATAACGGGCTGCGATCGCCGCGCGCCTCGCATTCCAGTCGTCTAGCACCGCAAGCTTGACCGACAGAAAGGCGGCCTGAACCGGATCGAGGCGGCTGTTGAAGCCTGCGACCTCATTGCGATATTTCTCCCGCGAACCGTAATTCCGCAGCAGCGTCAGCCGCTCAGCCAGAGTGTCGCAATTGGTGGTGACCGCACCGCCATCCCCCAGCGCGCCGAGGTTCTTGCCCGGATAGAAGCTCCAGCAGACGATATCACCGGCACCGCCGATGCGGTGCCCATCCCAGCATGCGCCATGCGCCTGCGCTGCATCTTCGATGACCTTCAGCCCAAGATCGCGCGCGGCTGTCATGATCGCGGTCATATCCGCAGGTTGCCCGTATAGGTGGACAGGTATGACGGCTTTGGCTCCGGAAACCATGGCGGCCCGAATACCCTCGGCGGTGATATTGTGGGTCGCGGGATCAGGCTCCACCGGAACCGGGATTGCACCACATTGGGAGACCGCGAGCCAGGTGGCGATATAGGTGTTGGAGGGGACGAGGACACGGTCGCCCGGCCCGATGTCCAGCGCCACCAGGGCGAGCCTCAGGGCGTCCAGTCCATTGGCCACGCCAAGCGCGTGCGAGACCTCGCAGTAGCGGGCAAAATCTTGCTCAAACCGGGAGACTTCAGGGCCGAGAATGTACCAGCCGGACCGCAGGCTCTCCAGCATCTTCGGTTCACTCTGCTCTGCCAGCTCATCATACGCGGCCTTCAGGTCAAGGAAGGGAACCTGCATCACTTGACTCCGACTGCTTGGCGGAAGGCGCCGTAGTCGCGGATATAGTCCCCCTCGTCATAGGGCGCAGAGGCCATGACCATGCAGACCGCGCCCGACGAGAAATTGTCGAGATAGCGCCACATCATCGGGCAGATATAGATGCCAAAATAAGAGCGATTGAGATGGAAGCGTTTTTCATTGACCCCGTCATCCAGAACCACATCAAAGCTGCCCGACATCGCAATCATGAACTGATGCAGGCCCTTATGGGCATGGGCGCCGCGATCGGACCCACCCGGCACATCATAAAGGTAGTAGACCCGTTTGATATCAAACGGGATGTGGTTCATCCCTTCGACAAATGTCAGATTGCCGCGGGCGTCTTCGATCTTGGGCAGGTCAATAAATTTGCAGTCGCTGAGGGGCAAATCCGTACTCCGGTATTGTGACATCGACCCGCTGTCGCAGCTGATCGGAACAGGCGTCGGATTTCCCACCACAAGAGTGCGATCCGGTCTAATCTATTGGCTCAGTTGTCTATCATATTGTCGTCTCCGATCAATCGAATTGGACAGACTGCGGATGGGCTGCGGTACTTGGCTGCGACAAGGGCACGCCTTGCGCAGGACGCCGTTCTCTAGTCCTGGGCCATGCCGCTCAGCTAAAGGGGAGAGAGTGAGCGGGGCATGACACGGCAAGCGACGTCTTCCATGGAACCGCGGAGCGAACTGTTCTATTGATGGGTCACAGCTTCAGACCCCTGGTTGGCGTCACGCGCAGACCGCAAACAGGACGCGCCTGACCATGAGTCCAGCGCGGGAGGCGGCGGCAAAATAATGGATTTTCTGCGCGACCGTGCAGGTAGGATTGGGTTGAAATGAACAAATACCGGTATTCAGTTGTGCTTCTCACCTACAATCAGCAGGACTATGTGAAAGAGGCGGTTGAGGCGGTTCTTGCGCAGGAGAGCGATCCGATCGAGATCCTTCTGTCGGATGATTGCTCAAAGGATGAAACTTTCGAGGTAATGAAGGCGCTGGTTGCCGATTACAAAGGTCCGCATTCTGTCGTGTTGAACAAAAATCCGCAGAATTTGGGCGTGAACAAACATATCGAACGGTGTGTTGAACTTAGTTCTGGCGACGTTATCATTGCGGCCTCTGGTGACGATATTTCTTTGCCGGGTCGTGTGGCGCGCACCATTGAGGTCTTTGAGCGAGACGATCCGCTTCTGTCCTTCTCACATGGTCGGGTTGAGACATTGGACGGCAAACCTATGCCGAAATCCTATGCAAAAGCCACCTTCTATACCCGAACCGATGCGATGTCTGCCGCCTGTTCCATGCAGTTGTTCCTCGGTGCGACCTGTGCATGGCACAAAGATCTGTTCCGCAAGTATGGTCCCATTCAGTTTGCGGATTGCTACGAGGATCTTGTTCTTGGTTTTCGTGCAGCGCTTGAAGGCAGGGTGGCGTTCATCGACGAGGAGCTCATTGTGTATCGCGTCGGTATGGGCCAGACCAGCACAGCCCGGCACATTGCGGATGCGGAGGCCTTTCGAAACAAGCGTTTGATTGAGGTTGGTCGAGAGATTTTCCTTCTGCGTCAGCGCCTTGCAGATGCGCAGGTGTTTGGCCTCAGTGACCAAGATCCAATTGTAAAAGCCATGCGTCGCCGACTGGAGGAACGACAATTGCGCCGATCCTATCTGGAAGGAGGGTTGCGAAAGCTCGGGGTCTCAGCTTGGAGACATCCCTCATGGGTGCTGGGATTTGCCCTATCCGAACGCCGTCGCCTCAAAAAAGCGCTCAATCCCGCCTGAGCGCCGCCGAGGGCATCGATCCGTAGGCCTCAACCAAGGTCTTTCAGAGTGTCCAGCAGGGTTTTGCAGGCGCCGGTGATGTGGTCGCGGGTGAGCGCCGCTGCAAGGTCGGCATCTCCGGCAACACAGGCTTCCCAGATCGCGAGGTGCTCGGCATTGGCGCGTTCGTTGCCGTTGGACAGTACCAACTGCGCCCGCAGATAACTGTCGACGCGATCCATCGCATTGTCGATCACATCCATATGATACTGCAGCCCGCTTTCCCGGTAGAGCGTGGAGTGGAAATCGCGGTTCAAATCACCCCAGGTCATCGGGTCTTCGGATTGCGAAAACGCCTCTAGACAAGCTTTCGCGGTGGAGATGGCGGTGGGGGACATGCGCGGCACCGCGCGGCGGATAACTTCAGATTCCAAAACGGCCCGGAAATCGAAGATTTCCTGAGCTTCCTGGGCTGACAGGCCAGAGACCACGGCGCCTTTGTAGCGTTGGGTTTTTACCAGTCCTTGCTCTTCCAGACGCGAAATTGCTTCGCGCACGGGGATTCGGCTGGTGTTGAACATCTGGGCAATTTCATCCTGCCGCAGCGGTTCGCCTTCCTTCAGGTCGCCTTCTATGATGGCCTTGCGCAGGGCGTCGAAAACAATCGTCGAGGCGGAGGCGGTCTTGGATATATCTACGGATTTCAACTTCATAACTGCGCTCCCTGCCGTCGTTATATCCCTGATCATGGTCGAGGGGGAAGTGTACATAAATCAGATATTGAATATTGGATCCAATATGCATTATGAAGGCGTCATCAGCGCCGGGCGCGCCTTGCGGGCCCAGGTTCAAACCCATTGGAGAGGATCCAACCATGACAAACCCTGTGTTCTCCGGCTGCATTCCGGCCCTGATGACCCCCTGTACCGCAGATCGGCGCCCCGATTTTGATGCGCTGGTGAAAAAGGGGCAGGAGCTGATCGCAAAAGGCATGTCCGCGGTGGTCTACTGCGGCTCCATGGGCGATTGGCCACTGATCAGCGATGCTGAGCGGATGGAAGGGGTCGCCCGACTTGTTGCGGCTGGCGTTCCGACCATTGTCGGCACTGGTGCCGTCAACACGATGCAGGCCGCAGCCCATGCCGCCCATGCCGCAGAGGTGGGGGCTGCCGGTCTCATGGTGATCCCGCGCGTCTTGTCACGAGGCAGCTCGGTTGCCGCACAACGCGACCACTTCGCCGCGGTGCTCTCTGCTGCGCCAACGTTGCCGGCGGTGATCTACAACAGCCCCTACTATGGGTTTGCCACCCGGGCGGATCTGTTTTTCGATCTGCGTAAGGATCATCCCAACCTGATTGGGTTCAAGGAATTCGGGGGCGCTGACGATCTGCGCTATGCGGCTGAAAATATCACCTCTCAGGACAGCAGTGTCACCCTGATGATCGGTGTCGATACCACTGTATTCCACGGGTATGTCAACTGCGGGGCCGGGGGTGCTATCACGGGGATCGGGAATGCGCTGCCGGACGAGGTCCTGCACCTTGTCGCCCTTTGCCAACGCGCAGCGAAAGGGAACGCCACCGCTCGGCGTCAGGCTCTGGAGCTGGAAGCAGCGCTGGCGGTGCTATCCTCCTTTGATGAGGGGGCGGATCTGGTCCTTTATTACAAGCATCTGATGGTGCTGAATGGGGATAGCGAATACCGCCTGCACTTCAATGAAAGCGACCGATTGAGCGCCAGCCAACAGGCCTATGTCGAGGCCCAGTATGCGCTGTTTCGCAGCTGGTATGCGGATTGGAGCCAGCAGCCCGACATCGCCGCCCTATGCGCGTAATCGACAGCCATACCGGCGGCGAGCCGACCCGCCTGATCCTGTCTGGCGGGCCGGATCTCGGCGGTGGATCACTGGCAGAACGGGCGCATCGGCTGTTTCGGGATCACCGCGATTTCTGCAGCGCAGTGCTGTCCGAACCACGCGGTCACGACGCTATGGTTGGTGCCTTGTTGGTGCCGACCACCGATCCGGCTGCCGCGGCAGCGGTGATTTACTTCAATCCGATTGGACCGTTGGGCATGTGCGGTCACGCCACCATCGGCACCGCCGTGAGTTTGCATCATCTGGGCCGTCTCGATCTGGGGCGGCATCAACTCGAAACGCCGGTCGGCACCGTTGGCGTGCATTTGCAGGCAGCGAACAGGGCTGCCGTCGAAAATGTCGAGAGTGATCGGTATCGCGCTGATGTTGCGGTGGAGGTGCCGGGGCAGGGGCGGATCTCCGGCGACATCGCCTGGGGCGGCAATTGGTTCTTTCTGACCCCGGATGTCCCGGCACCGTTAACCCTGGCCCATGTCGACCAGCTGACCACCAGTGCTGTTGCCCTGCGGCAGGCCCTGGCGGAGCAGGGGATCACCGGCCGCGATGGAGCAGCGATTGACCACATCGAATTTGTCGGACCACCCCTGACCCGCGTCGGTCACGCGCGCAACTTCGTTCTTTGCCCCGGAACGGCTTATGACCGGTCCCCCTGCGGTACCGGGTCTGCGGCGAAGCTGGCCTGTCTGGCCGCAGATGGTGATCTGGCGCCGGGTGTGACCTGGATCCAGGAGAGCGTGATCGGTAGCACCTACGCGCTGCACTATCGGCCAGGCCCGACCGGAGGCGTGATCGCAACAATTGCCGGTACGGCCTTTGTGACCGGCGACACTGTTCTGAACTTTGACCCTGCCGATCCCTACCGGGCGGGGATCACCAGCCAAGAGGTATATTGATGGAATATAGAAACCTAGTCGCAGGCGACTGGTCAGAGACCGCCGCCGCCGCCGCCAATATCAATCCCTCCGATACGCAGGACGTCTTGGGATACGCTGCCAATAGTCCGGCGGAAGATATGGAGCGCGCGATCGCCGCTGCCCGAGACGCGGCTCCGGGATGGGCGGCCAGCACGCCACAGCAGCGATTTGATGTGCTGGACGCCATCGGCACCGAAATTCTGGCCCGCAAGGCTGAACTGGGAAAACTGCTCTCTCGCGAGGAGGGCAAGACCCTGCCTGAAGGGATTGGCGAGGCCGCACGCGCCGGGCAGATCTTCAAATTCTTTGCAGGCGAAACCCTGCGCCAGGCGGGGGAAATCCTTGGCTCGGTACGGCCCGGTGTCGGCGTCGAGGTGACGCGCTCTCCGGTGGGGGTTGTCGGCTTGATCACGCCTTGGAATTTTCCCATCGCCATTCCCGCTTGGAAGATCGCGCCGGCGCTGGCCTATGGCAATGCGGTTGTCCTGAAACCGGCTGAGTTGACGCCGGGGTGCGCGCATGCTCTGGCGGAGATCATCAGTCGCTCGGGTTTGCCGGAGGGGGTATTCAACATTGTGTTCGGCACAGGCAGTACGGTTGGTCAAACGCTGGTGCAAAGCCGCCATGTGGATGCCATCTCCTTTACCGGTTCGGTTGAGACCGGCAGCGCCATAGCGGCAGCCTGCGGGGCGCAGCGCAAGAAGGTGCAGCTGGAAATGGGTGGCAAGAACCCGATGGTGGTGCTGGATGACGCTGATCTTGAGACGGCGGTGGACGCCAGCCTCAACGGTGCGTTTTTCTCCACAGGTCAGCGCTGTACCGCATCCTCACGGCTGATCGTGACCGAGGGCATCCACGACCGTTTTGTTGCGGCACTTGGAGAGCGGATGACGGGCTTGCGGGTCGGCAACGCTCTGGACGACAGCACTCAGATCGGCCCGGTTGTGGATGAGCGGCAGTTGGAGAAGGATCTCTACTATCTCGACCTGGCCGCCAGTGAGGGCGGGCAGGTGCTTGGGGGGCAGACGCTTCAGCGCAGCAGCAAGGGGTTTTATCTGGCGCCCGCGCTTGTCACCGAAACGTCAAATGACATGCGGATCAATCAAGAGGAGGTTTTTGGTCCGCTCGCCTCTGTGATCCGCGTGGCAGATTATGATGAGGCTCTGGCGGTGGCCAATGACACGCCTTTTGGCCTCAGCGCGGGGATTTGCACCCGATCTCTGAAATATGCCACGCATTTCAAGGCACATGTCGAGGCTGGCATGGCGATGGTGAACCTGCCCACTGCGGGCGTTGACTATCACGTGCCCTTCGGTGGCGCCAAGGGGTCCAGCTTTGGTGCGCGCGAACAGGGCAGCCATGCGAAAGAGTTCTATACCAAGGTCAAAACCGCCTATACTCTGGCGTAAAGACGGTCAGGTGGCGGGGTGAAAACCTCGCCACCGTTACGAAGGCAGGGCAGATGTCAAAAACGATTGTGGTTATCGGGGCGGGTGTTGTCGGTGTCAGCACGGCGCTGCGCCTGCAGAGTGAGCTGGCGCCAACGAACGGACAGGTCATCCTGCTGGATCGCAAAGGTGTCGCCGAAGAAACATCTGCGGGCAACGCCGGGGCCTTTGCATTCACTGATCTCGAACCACTGGCCACACCGGGGATCATGAAAAAGGCACCGGCCTGGCTGCTGGACCCGCTTGGCCCGCTGTCGGTGCCACCGGCCTACGCTCTGCAATTGACGCCTTGGCTGATCCGCTTTTGGCGCGCCAGCTGGCGGGACCGATATCAGAAGGTGGTCAGCGCCCAGGCATCCCTGATGCAGTTGGCCCAATCGGCGACCGAACGCCAGATCACCGACACCAAAGGCGAGGCAATGATGCAGCGCGACGGTGCCCTGCAGCTCTACGAATCTGAGGCTGAGTTCGCCGCCAGCCAGCGCGGTTGGCAACTGCGCCGCGATCACGGCATCCGGTTCACCCTGTTGCATAGCCCTGCCGAAATTGCCGAGATCCAGCCGGGGCTTAGTCCCCGGTTCACGCATGCAGGCTTCACCCCTGACTGGATGAATACCTGCGATCCGAAAGCCTGGGTCGAACACCTCTTTCAGGTTTTCTTGGCGCGGGGTGGCCAACTGCGCCGGGCAGAGGTGCGTGATCTGGAAACCGGCGGTGAGAAACTGCATCTTCTGACAGACGGGGAGGGTGTCCGGGCTGACGCTGTGGTCGTGGCTGCAGGGGCGTGGTCGCATCAACTGACCCGCCGTTTGGGCGACCCGCTGCCGCTGGAGACAGAGCGCGGCTACAACACCACCTTGCCCGCAGGCTGCTTCGATCTGCGCACGCATATCACCTTCTGCCGTCATGGCTTTGTGGTGAGCCGTATCCGCGGCGGTGTTCGGGTCGGAGGCGCGGTTGAGCTGGGAGGGCTGAAACGGCCTGCAAACTACAAACGCGCCGATACGCTGTTGGCGAAGGCCGCGCGGTTCATGCCAGAGCTGGATACCGCAGATGGCACCCGCTGGATGGGGTTTCGCCCATCTCTGCCTGATAGCCTGCCGGTGATTGGCAGCGCCAAACGTGATGCGCGGGTGGTCTATGCCTTTGGGCATGGTCATGTCGGGCTAACCCAATCGGCCGCCACGGCAGAGCTGGTCGCAGATCTGGTGCTAGGACGCGATCCGGCAATTGATCTGGCACCGTTTGCACCGGACCGTTTCTAATGTCTTGAGTCGGCTTCACTTCTGATACGGCTGCAAGGCACGGCGGGGCGTCGCCTTCGCGCGCAATGTGCGCAAACCGACCGTGAACGAAATCGAAGGAATTGCATGGCTATCTCTTAGGGCACTCCGTCGCTTTGCGGCAGAATCGGCACTATCAAGGAGGAGACATGCGCGTCATGCCCAAGACCCCGAAACTCTCGCTCAAGCTGAAATTGCCGCTGATCATGGTGGCACTGACAGCAACGTTTCTGGTGACAGTCTCATTTCTCGTCTACTCGATGGCTGAAAGAAGCATTCGTGATTTTGTTTATGCCTCAAAGGAAACCACCGCTCGGTCTGGCGAGCAGGCGCTGACTTTCATGATCGAAGCCGCGCGTCGCGATTTGTCGATCAATGCCTCCCAGCCGACCGTGTTCCGCGCCATCAACAACTTTGACCGTGTTTATAAGATGATCGAGGAGGAGCCTGTCGGTTTTCTGCGACGTCACTACATAGAAGAAAATCCCAATGCTGCGAATGAACGCCATCTGCTGAGCGATCCTGGTGACGGATCATATTACAGCCAGTCGCATGCGACCTACCACCCGACGTTTCTGCAGTCGTTGCAGGTCAACGGCTATGAGGATCTCTATCTTCTGAATGCCGCTGGACAATTGCTCTATTCGGTCAAGAAGCGCGAGGATTTCATTCAGCAATTTGGCTCAGGGGCCAATGCCGATAGCGGTCTGGGGCAGGTCTTCAATGCCGCACTCAATGTCGAGGCTGGTCAGGTGGTAACCGCCGATTTTGCCGCCTATGCCCCAGGCGGCGGTGCCGCAGGTGCCTTTATGGGGGTGCCGGTGTTCAACAAAAAGAAAGAAGTTATTGGTGTGATGGCGGTGCAAATCTCCAGCGCCTCAGTTGTGACGGCGCTGACGTCTAACATGAATGTGGATGGCCATCAGAACATTTTCCTGGTGGGCAAAGATGGCATCGCGCGTAGCCCGTCTGTGATCGAGGGCCAGTTCGCGACAGGCGACCAATTGCCCGACAGTGCGGAAATCAAAGCCGCCACCGCCGGTGAGGCCGGGATGTTTGAAGGCTCCACTTCCGTGTCCGGCGAACAGGTGATCGCCCTTGTCAAGCCTTTGAATATCGCGGGGTTCGACTGGTCTTTGGTGCTTCAGACTGATGAACATGAGGCCTTCGCAAAGGTGACGGAGATTCGGCTCGTTGCAATGCTGATGATCGGTGCTTCAGTTCTGATTGCGATTGTGGTGTCTTTTGTGGCCGCGCGCCATGTCACCCGCCCAATTCTGGCGCTGCGCGAAGCGACCAATGCGCTGGCTCAAGAAGACTATGCGAGTGAGATCAGCGGTCGTGGCCGCGGCGACGAGCTGGGCGATCTGGCCCGAAGCTTAGATACTTTCCGGGACAAGTTGCTGATTGCGGATGAGGCCGCAGATCGCGAGGAAGAAGCCTCCAAACAGACCGCCGCGGTGGTTGAGGAGATGAGTGGCGCCCTCGCCGAATTGCAGCGAGGCAATCTGGCGTGCGATATTGAGCAACCGTTTGTCGAGCACTACGAAATTCTTCGGGAAAATTTCAATCTTAGCCTAATGAATCTACGCGATTCACTCGCAGAGGTGGTGGATGCTGCGCACAATGTCGACAAGTTCTCGGAAGAGCAGCGTGCTTCTGCGGAAGAGATGGCACACCGGACAGAATCCCAGGCCAGCACATTGGAGGAGACTGCCTCTGCACTACAGGATTTGACCAATAGTATTCGCGAGACCGCCGACCGGGCCGGGCAGGTGGATGAAACCATGCGTGGCACTCGCAATGAAGCCGAGCACAGCAATCACATCGTCACTTCTGCCGTCCAGGCGATGGATCAAATCCAAGAAGCCTCGCAGCAGATTTCGCAGATTATCAATATGATCGACGATATTGCGTTTCAAACCAATCTGTTGGCGCTTAACGCAGGTGTGGAAGCCGCGCGCGCGGGTGAGGCTGGTGCGGGCTTTGCGGTTGTCGCCTCAGAGGTACGCGCCCTTGCCTTGCGGGCCTCTAAAGCTGCGGGAGAGATCAAGGGACTGACCTCGGCCAGCGAAGAACATGTTGCAAACGGTGTCGCCATGGTTGGCCGCGCGGGGGATGCGCTGAGCGGGATCATCGATAAAGTCACGAATGTCTCCGACTTGATTACTGAAATTGCGGATGGTGTGCAGAAGCAATCCAAGGGTTTGGAAAACATCAATAATGCCGTGGGGCGTCTCGATGGCACCACGCAGCAGAACGCGGCGATGTCCGAGGAAGCCTCCGCAGCCAGCCAGCTGCTCCAGAATGAAGCACAGGCGCTTACTGGCGTGGTGTCGCGGTTCCAGCTTGGAAATGGTGCCGGGCATGACAGTGTCGACGACTGGGGAACGGCCAACGATGCTGGAAACGGGGCGCACTCTTATGGCTAATCGACAATGGCCCGTCGATGCTGATAGGCCCGGCAACATGATCGATCTGACTGGCCGTATCAGGGGTTAGTGCAGAGTGTACTCACGCACCGACTCTGTCGGGCCGGGGAGCCCGGCTCAATCTCAACCACGCGCCCGGCAGGCTTATTTGCTCAGGGTCATGAACCCGCCTTGCAGTGCCGTTACCGCCGTCTGGCTGGTCTCAGGCACGGCGTTTCGATGGGCCATACGCTCAAGGTTGACGATCGTCGACAGCATGATGCGGTCATGGCTCCAATCGCCGGGGCGCTGCATCAGCAGTGCGGTGGCCAACACTCCAGTCGCCAGCATGGCGGAAACCAGCATCCAGCCGAACAGATGCGTGTCCTGTGGTTGTGCCGCGGTGACCACATCAATCCGCCGCGCCAATGTTGCCCCGCGGCGCACCTCGCGCCGATCAACCAAGGCCACCGACGGGCTGCGCTGGACAAAGCGGATTGGATCCTGCGCCGCCAGTGCGCAGGCTCGGATCAGGCATTCGCAATAGGCACGAATATCGCGTTGGCCTCGGGTCATCAGCGCCTGATCGCAGGCAAATTCCCGCAGCATGCGGACTTCACGACGCCAGAGGTGATAAGCCGGGTTCCAGAACAGAAGCGGCCGCAGCGCCTCCAGCAGGAATTCGCATTCAACGTCTCGCTGGCGAAAATGCTGCAGCTCGTGGGCTACGCTCAACCGCAGGTCCGACGGATTGGTGATCAGCGCGGATGGCAACACGACGTAGCGAGTGATCAAGCCGCGGGTGGAGAAGGCAACTGTGCTCTTGTCACTGATGCGAATCTGAACGCCGCCCAGATGTTTCCAGACGTAGGCCTGCTGCAGCGATGCCCGCAGCCGCAGTGCCGCTAATGTCACCTGTGCCACGGAGATTACGGCGCCGACGATCAGCGCAGCCACGGCAAGCTGAGCCCAAAGGCTGCTCTGCGCCATCAAGGCCCGCACCAGATCCTCGCGCAGGCCAAGAATGCTCTCAAACCGTGTGGCGCTCATGTTGACATTGCCCTGCAGGTACTGCGCGACCAGCATGTCCGACAGGGTCGGCGGCTGCGACACGACATAGGTGGTCAGCGCCACCACCAGCATCGGGGACAAGGTCAACAAAAGCGTCATGCCATTCAGCAACCGCAGCTGTGGTCGAAACGCCGGGCCCAATCGGCTACGCGTCAGGATCGCGCGCAACGCCAGCCAAAGCGCGGTGCCCGCAAACAACAGTAAGTTCAGGTCAATATAGGCGTTCAGAAAACTCTCAGCGTTCATCGTCCCCCAACCTTTCATTCAGCAAGGCCCGTATCTCCACGAGCATCTCGTCGGTGACATCTTCATCATCCACCAGGCGGGCTACCAGGGCCGCCGGGGCGCCGTTGAAGAGCTTGCTCGAAAGGTTCTTGAGAGTGGTTTTCTGATAATCCGCCTTGGGCACCGCTGGGCGGTAGACCAAGGATCTGTCAGCCCGTTCGCTGGTCAGAAACCCTTTTTGTTCCATAATTTTCAGCACGGTTGCGACCGACGTATAGGCGCGTTCCTGACGTTTGTTCAGTTCCGCCAGAATATCGCGCACCGTGCCGCCGCCGGTTTCCCAAACAACGGTCATGAACTCGAGTTCAACCTCTGTCAAAAGCGGGTTGTCCTGTTTCTTACGCATCATGTGGTGTCCGGTTCTCTTAGGCTTTGATCATGCTAGGGGATCGCAGGCGCGTTTGAAAACTATTTTTTTAGAAGTTCAGCATCGAGGCCGCAGGTGTCAGGCAGAACGGCGTGTAAAAAAGGGGCCCTGCAGACAGGACCCCTCGTGTTTTATCACACTTTCCAGAAGGTGAAGGCAAACCAGACAACCGACAGGCCCAGCGGCCACCACAGCGGCATTCCCACCAATCCCAGCCAGGCCAGGAAGATGTAGGAGGTGCCCAAAAGGCTGATGAACAGCCGGTCGCCGCGGGTTGTCACAAGCCCCAGTACACCTTTGCGGGCGTCACCACCGGGGCTGCGGATTTCCAGAACGATCATCAGGCCGATGGCCGAAAAGATCCCGATAAAGACCAGTGCCGTAGGCCAGGTCCAGGCCATCCAACTCAGCATTATACCCTCCCCATCGCAAAGCCTTTTGCGATGTAGTTACGGACGAAGTAGATCACGATTGCGCCCGGAATGATTGTCAGTGTGCCAGCCGCCGCCAGAAGGCCCAGCTCATAACCGGCGCTCGAGGCGGTTTTGGTCATGGTGGCCGCAATGGGTTTCGCGGCAACAGCGGTCAGGGTCTTGGCCAGTAGCAGCTCCACCCACGAGAACATGAAGCAGAAGAACGCCGCCACGCCCACGCCAGCCTTGATCGACGGGATGAAGATTGTGGCAAAGAAGCGCGGGAAGGAATAGCCATCCACATAAGCGGTTTCATCCAGCTCTTTCGGGATGCCGCCCATGAAGCCTTCCAGGATCCAGACCGCCAGCGGAATGTTGAACAGGCAATGCGCCAGAGCTACCGCGAGATGGGTGTCAAACAGCCCAACCGCCGAATAAAGCTGGAAGAACGGCAGCGCGAAAACCGCAGCAGGCGCCATCCGGTTGGTCAGCAGCCAGAAGAACAGCTGCTTGTCACCCAGAAAACGGTAGCGCGAGAACGCATAGGCCGCAGGCAGGGCAACAGCGACAGAGATCACCGTGTTGATCGACACATAGATGATTGAGTTGATGTAGCCCCAGTACCAGCTGGGATCGGTGAAGATCGTGGCGTAGTTTTCCAGCGTGAAGGTCTGCGGAAACAGCGAGAAGCCGGACAGGATTTCATTCGTCGTTTTGAAACTCATCGCGACCAGCCAATAGATCGGTAGCATGAGGAACAGGATATAAACGATGGGGACGATGGTACGTTTTTGCATCGAAGTATCCTCCTTTAGTTTTGATCGTCTTTGGTCATGACGGTGTAGAACAGCCAGCTGACCAGAAGTGTGATTGCAAAGTAGATGAGGCTCATCGCCGCCGCCGGACCAAGGTCGAACTGTCCAAGCGCGATCTTAACCAAGTCGATGGACAATAGTGTTGTCGAGTTGCCGGGACCACCGCCGGTCAGAACAAACGGTTCGGTGTAGATGTTGAAACTGTCCATGAACCGCAGAAGGATTGCGATGGTCAGAACGGTTTTCATCTTTGGCAGCTGGATGAAGCGGAACACAGCCCAGTTGGAGGCACCATCGATCTTTGCGGCCTGATAATAGGCATCCGGGATCGACACGAGGCCAGCATAGGACAACAGCACCACAAGCGAGGTCCAGTGCCAGACGTCCATGGTCACGATGGTGATCCAGGCAGCGACAGGATCTTGGGTCATGTCATAGTTGATGCCCAGCGTGTGGTTCAGGAAATACCCCAGCAGACCGATATCGGGCAGGGTGAAGATGTTCCACATCGCGCCAACCACGTTCCACGGGATCAGCATGGGCAGCGCCATCAGCACCAGACACACCGGCACCCAGAACCCCTTGCGTGGCATCGACAGCGCAATGGCGATGCCCAGCGGGATTTCGATGATCAGGATCAGGAAGGTGAACATGAACTGGCGGCCAAGCGCCGCATGGAATCGGTCGGACCGCAGGATCTGCTGGAACCAGTCCAGCCCCTGCCAGAAAAAGACGTTGTCACCGAATGTCTCCTGAACGGAGTAGTTGACGACGGTCATCATCGGGATCAGCGCGTTGAAGGCAACGAGCAGAAGGACAGGCAGGACAAAGAACCACGCCTTTTGGTTTTCGGTTTTCATTATGCCTGCTCCTCGGTCTCAGTCTTGGTCTCGGTGGCAGATTGGGCAGCCTCTGTCGCGATCCAGCCATCGACGTAGAGCCGGGTCTGATCCTGACGGAAGGACAGGTGGACAGCTGCCCCCTTGGCTGGGCCTGCACCTTCGACCACAGCGTTGATCCGCTGACCTTCGGCCTCGCATTCCACAACTGTGTGGCGGCCAACATCCGAAACCTTGGTCACGGTTGCGGGCAGGCCGCTGTTGGCGAGGGACACAAACTCAGGCCGGATGCCGACCTCGGTCTTGCCTGCGGCGTCCCCTTTGATCGGGCCTTCCAAGGCAATCGGGTGGGCACCGATATAGGGCTGGCCCGCGCGCAATTCACATGGCAGCACGTTCATACCCGGTGAGCCGATGAAATGACCCACAAACGTATGCGCGGGGCGTTCAAACAGCTCAACCGGCGTACCGATCTGAACCACTTCACCCAGCTGCATGACAACAACCTGATCAGCAAAGGTCAGCGCCTCTGTCTGGTCGTGGGTCACGTAGATCATTGTGGCCTTCACGCGCTGATGGAGTTCCTTCAGCTTGGAGCGCAGTTTCCACTTCAGATGCGGGTCGATCACAGTGAGCGGTTCGTCGAACATCACCACGTTCACATCTTCACGGACCAGCCCACGCCCCATGGAGATCTTCTGCTTGTTGTCCGGTGACAGGCCAGCGGCGCGCATCGTCAAGAGATCGGTCACTTCCAGCATCTCGGCGATTGCCATGACGCGTTCCTTGACCGTCGCCTCATCGCGACCACGGTTGCGCAGCGGAAAGGCCAGGTTGTCGTAAACGGTCATCGTGTCGTAGATCACCGGAAACTGGAACACCTGCGCAATGTTGCGCTGATCCGGCGGCAGTTTGGTGACGTCCTTGCCATCAAACAGGATCTGGCCTTCGGATGGCACCAAAAGGCCGGAGATGATGTTCAGTAGGGTGGATTTGCCACAGCCGGATGGACCAAGCAGCGCATAGGCCCCGCCGTCCGTCCAGTCGAGGTCGATTTCCTTCAGGGCGTAGTCTGACGCGCTTGACGGGTTTGGCATATAGCTATGCCGCAGTTTTGAGAGTGTAATCTTAGCCATTTGCGCCTCACGCCACGCGGGAGCCATCAGGGGCAAACACATATGCCGCCGACGGATCCATGTAGAAGTCATGCTGCTCACCCACTTCATAGGGGTGAACGCCTGCCGAAAGGGAAACCCAGCTGCCGTGGTCCACATCCAGCCCCATGTCGAAATGGGCGCTGCTTTCGGACCCGGACAGCTCCGTCACCTGTACCTGACCGGAGAGCTGCACCGTGGTGAGAGGTGTCGCCACGGGCAGCACGTGGTAGGGCCGGATCGCAATCGTGTAGGGCCCATCCGCCAGATCGGCTGCCGCGCCGGTCAACGACCAGCTGACATCCTGGCCAAGGCGCGCTGTGCTGCCCTGTTTCACGATGGGGGCTGTATTGATTGGCGGATCCGAGAACACCCGCGCTGCGGCGACGTTTTCAGGATTGCGATAAATATCAGCGGTCGTGCCAAACTGGGTCACGCGCCCATCCTGCATCAGGGCGGTTTTGCCCCCTAGCAGCAGCGCTTCTTCCGGTTCGGAGGTCGCATAAACCACCACGGCGCCACGCCCGGCGAACAGCTCAGGCAGCTGATCGCGCAGTTCCTCGCGCAGTTTGTAGTCCAAGTTTGCTAGCGGCTCATCAAGGAACACTGCGCGGCTTTCCTTGGCAATTGCGCGGGCCAATGCGGTGCGCTGCTGCTGACCACCGGACAATTCATGCGGGCGGCGATGCAGCATCGGGCGCAGCTGCAGGATATCGGCGGCTTCTTCGACCCGGCCTTCAATCTCGGACTTCGCCATGCCAGCCACCTTCAGCGGCGAGGCGATATTCTCGTAGACGGTCATATGGGGGTAGTTGATGAAGAACTGATGCACCAGGCTGATGTTGCGTTTCTGGGTGCTGAGCGCGGTCACGTCCTGGCCATCCATCACCACCTGTCCGCTGGCAATCGGGTCGAGGCCGGCCATCATCTTGATGAGAGAGGTCTTGCCAGACCCGGTGGCGCCCAGAAGGACGTTGAAGTGACCCGGTTCCAGCACAAGGGAGGTTTCCTTGATATGCAGCTGGGCGCCGACGCGTTTGGTCACATTTATGAGTTCGAGTGCCATCTTGCTTTGACTTTCCGGCGGACGGCCTGTTGCGCGCGGCATGCGCGATCATTTTTTAGGGGAAAGGGGTGCCCCGGAGCGGGCCAGCCAGGCTCCGGGGCGAAAGTAGGGAGCGCAGCGGACAGATCCGCACGCTCCCCACGGGAGGAGGGGTTACTCAGATGCCCAGCGGGCAACCAGCTCGTCGTAGTTGACGGTCTGGCCCTGAGGCTTCTCGTTCTCCAGCTTCGGCTTGGCGCCACCGTTGGCATACCACCAGTCGGCGTCTTTCTCTTCGTTCAGACGCGGGCCGCAGCCACCGTAGACATTTGCCTGCTCGTCTGCACGCTGCATACGGGCCATGGTGATGTCCATTTCTTCGGCCAGACGGTCCATGGCTTCCTGCGGGGTGAAGGCGCCGGAGTTGACGTCACCAATCTGCTGCCACCAGATCTGGGCCAGCTTCGGATAGTCAGGCACGTTCACGCCGGTCGGGGACCATGCAACGCGGTCAGGCGACCGGTAGAATTCGACCAGACCACCCAGCTTGGGTGCGCGCTCGGTGAAGCTCTCGTGGTTCACAGAAGAGTCCCGGATGAAGGTCAGACCAACGTGGGATTTTTTCACGTCGACGGTCTTGGACACAACAAACTGAGCATAGAGCCAGGCCGCCTTGGCGCGATCCACCGGGGTGGATTTCAGGAAGGTCCAGGACCCAACGTCCTGATAACCAACCTTCTGGCCTTCTTCCCAGTAGGGACCATGCGGGCTGGGGGCCATCCGCCACAGCGGGTTGCCTTCACCGTCAACGGTGTTGTTGCCTTCGGACTGCGGCTTCACCATGTCGGCGGTGAACGCAGTGTACCAGAAGATCTGCTGAGCAACGTTGCCCTGTGCGAGAGCGGGCAGCGACTGGTAGAAGTCATAGGACGCCGCACCCGGAGGGGCGAATTTGCGCAGCCATTCATCCCACTTGCGGATCGCATAGACCGCAGCCGGACCGTTGGCAGCACCACCGCGGGTTACGCTTGCACCGGCAGGGTTACAGGAATCCGCTTCCATGCGGATGCCCCATTCGTCGATCGGCACACCGTTCGGCTCACCTTTAGAACCAGCACCAGCCATCGACAGCCAGGCATCGGTCATACGCCAGCCAAGGTCAGGCGCGCGCTTACCATAGTCCATGTGACCATAGATTGCGGTACCGTCGATTTCCTTCACGTCATTTGAGAAGAATTCGGCGATGTCCTCATATGCGGACCAGTTGACCGGAACGCCCAGATCGTAGCCGTATTTTTCCTTGAACGCGGCCTGCAGGTCTTCGCGGTCGAACCAGTCCTTGCGGAACCAGTAGAGGTTTGCGAACTGCTGGTCGGGCAGCTGATACAGGTCGCCATCGGGACCGGTGGTGAACTGCGTGCCCATGAAGTCACCCAGATCGAGTTCCGGGTTGGTGACGTCAAAGAAATCACCTTCCATCATGTCGGTCAGGTTGTAGGCCAGTTGCAGGCGCGAGTGGGTGCCGATCAGGTCGGAATCGTTGACGTAGGCGTCATAGAGGTTCCGCTTGGTCTGCATCTGGGTCTGCACGGCCTGAACCACTTCGCCCTCGCCGAGGATCTGATGGTTCACCTTGATGCCGGTGATTTCCTCAAATGCCTTGGTCAGAACTTCGGACTCATAGCTATGCGTCGGAATGCCTTCGGACAGGACGTTGATTTCCATACCCGAGAACGGTTCGGACGCCTTGATGAACCACTGCATTTCCGACAGCTGTTCGTCCTTGGTCAGAACCGAGGGCTGGAATTCTTCGTCGATCCATTTCTTGGCAGCTGCCTCATCGGCATAGGCTGCCTGTCCCGCGACCACGGCAATAACCGCGGCTGCGGACAAAAGATACTTACGCATCTTTCTCCTCCCTAGTGATTTATTGTGGCCAGAGATGCCTCGTTGCACCCGGCTGACAAACAGGTTCCACACCGGGGTCTGCCTTGTCAAACTAATTTTTTAGTTTGACGTAATGGTATGATTTTAAAGTACAATGAATTCACCTTAAGGGAGAGTTTCTTGATCGTCTCGCAGTGGCCCCCTGTGCTGCATCGCGGCAAATGCCGCAGGAATCCCGTTGTGCGGGATCCGAACCAAGTTGCAGGCGGATGCCGAAGACCGGGGAGGGCAGGGCAGCGGATACACTTTGGCGTCGCTGACAATGGTTTTTATCGCTAAGGAGAGGTCATGGACACAAGCGATACATTCGAAATCTTCCTGACCGCCCCGCCGGGGATGGAGCAGACCCTGCAGCGCGAAGCGGTGGAGGCCGGGTTTATAGGTGCAAAAACCGTGCCCGGCGGTGTCACATTTGAGGGCGCTTGGCCGGATGTCTGGCGTGCCAACCTGCACCTGCGGGGCGCGGCGCGGGTTCTGGCGCGGATCGGGTCATTCCGGGCCTTCCACCTTGCCCAACTGGACAAACGGGCGCGCAAATTCCCCTGGGCCGATGTGCTCCGCCCCGATGTCCCGGTGCGGGTTGAAACCACCACCAACAAGAAGTCGAAGATCTACCATGCCGGCGCTGCCACCCAGCGTATCGAACGGGCGATAACCGAAGAGCTCGGGGCGCCGATCAGCGCCGATGCCCCAATCAAGGTGAAGCTGCGGATCGAGGATAATCTCTGTACCTTCAGCGTCGATACCTCGGGCGAGGGGCTGCATAAACGCGGCCACAAAACAGCAGTCGGCAAGGCGCCGATGCGCGAAAACCTCGCCGCGCTGTTCCTGCGTGATTGCGGCTATGATGGCGAGGAGCCGGTGGTGGATCCGATGTGCGGCTCCGGTACCTTTGTGATTGAGGCCGCGGAGATCGCGCTTGGCCTGCTGCCGGGGCGCAGCCGCAGTTTTGCCTTTGAGCAGATGGCCAGCTTCGACCCCGAAGGCTGGGCAGAGTTGCGGGCTAAGGAAACTCCGCGCTACACCCGCGCCCGATGCTATGGCTCAGACCGCAACGCCGGCGCCGTGGAGATGGCCGCCGCCAACGCAGAGCGCGCAGGTGTAGCGGATCTGGTCCAGATCACTCAGCAGGCAGTCAGCGATCTGACGCCGCCGGATCTCGGCCCGAATGATACGCCGGGACTGGTGATCGTGAATCCGCCCTATGGCGCACGCATCGGCAACAAGAAGTTGCTCTACGCGCTCTATGCCGCCCTGGGGGAAACGCTGATGGCCGGTTTCAGCGGCTGGCGGGTTGGGATTGTTACCAGCGAAACCTCATTGGCCAAGGCCACTCAGTTGCCGTTCAAACCCTTTGGCCCTCCGGTGGCCCACGGTGGGTTGAAAATCCGCCTGTTCCAAACAGGTCCACTGCCCTAGGAGCAAAGCCCGCAGTGAGGGGGTCGTGTCAGGCGGTCATTGCGCGCCAGGCACTGACGAGGCCCGCCAGGGCCATGCGGTCGGCATCTGTCTGCGTCACCGGCACCCCTTGGTGGTCAAGTGCCGCCTGATAGAGTGTGTCGAGCGGTGCGGGCGCAATCAGTGCAATATTCTGCCCCAGCCAATAGGCGCGCGCTGCCGACAGCTCAGCGCCAAGAAGCACCCCCCACAAACAGGCGGCACCGGTGTTGCCGTGCGCCCCCTGTGTGGCTTGCAGCTCCGCCAACCGCGCCGCCAGCGCTTCTGGCTTTGATTGGATGGTGTCAATAGCTGCGGTCAGCTCAGCGCGCTGTGCGCCATCATATGCAGGCGTTTCGCTGAGACTGAGGCTCGCCGCCAGACCTTGCCAGAGCTGCGCCGTCATGAAGCTTTGAAAACTGACCACCTCATTCGCACTGATCAGCGCCCAATGGGTTGTCGCCCCAGCAACACAGATCACGCCGTCCCAATCCGGATTGAGACTGAGAAACCCGGCAATGCGATTGCAGGCGCCGCGCATCACGGCGGGTGGGGTGGCCTGCGACAGCCCGCCCAGCACCCGCAGCGGATGGCCTCCCAGTGTCGCATCGCCCATGGGCCGCTCGGCGACTTTTGCCGGCACCGTGATGGTCCCGGTATCGCCACCGCGCAGACTGTCGTCGCTGAGCAGGATCGGCGTATCAACCGCGCAATCGTGCAGCTGGCTGATCAAGGCAGTGACATCCGCCATCAACTCGCCCGTTGATCCGGCGGAGACCTGCTGTCGCGCCTCCCCCTCGTGCATCAGCCAGACCGTGATCCGCCCGTCTGCATGATCCGCCGCGATCCAGTTGGCAGATTTGATCGCGGAGTGTCCGGCGGGAGATGCGGAGGTTGGGTCGGCAGATGTAGGGCACATATGGTCGTCCTTCGATCTTGGTCGTGATCTGGAATGCAGCGCGGCCCCGAACAGTTGGCAATACCAAACGGGGCAGCCATTCGCGTTCTCCATGCCAAGTTCCGGCCTGATGATCAACGCCGGTCCTGCCTTATTCTTCTGGGCTACGAAGATTATTCACTCTTATGGCCGAGAGATAGGGTTAACGTCCCGGAGGAGTTGAATTCTGGGACAACGCTGAATTATGCGTGACTCATCGCTGATTCCTTATACTTTTGGGTAGGCAGCGCGGATAGTTCCTATCCTTTTGAGGAATTGTTTCTCAGCTGGCGCCCTGATTTACTTAATTTTAAGCAAATAGCGCCCTCTCTCGGTTTTTACTGAGATTTGTCTAAAATTGCTTTATTAAGAAATTGCCGCAACTGCGGCTTGGATGGCGACCTAAAAGGGCCGCTTGATTGGGACGAAGGTTCCAGCCGCATGGGGGTGTGGCTGGAGAAAAACCATCGATCTTACTGGACTTGGGGCCCGGGGCGCTGCCGTGTCGGGATACTCAAATTGGTGCGAGTGCACCCGCTGTTGCGGGGCGAAGACGCTGTTGTTTCAGCGCATGGGTAAAAGCCGTGGGGGCTTTCTAGATTGGGGTTGGAGATGAAGGATTTCGTGCAAGAGGGGGCTGCACGCCCGTCCGGTGCTGTGACCGGCCGGGCCAACTGGTCCTGCTGGCCGTCACTCGGCAACGGCTGTCTGGTTGCTCTCGTGGGTGATGCCCCCGTCATCGGGACAGGTGTTGCCAATATGAACGCAGCGGTTTCAGCATCGCCATCTTCGTCACGGCGCAACGCAACCGGTTCTCTGAAGACGTTGCCTGCTATGGCTGGCACAGTGAGCGCGGGCGGGGGGGCTGGATCACCGAGTGGTTATGCCAGCTTTGGAAAGCGTTGCCTGGATATCTTCTTGGTGCTTTTGACGCTGCCGATCAGCTTGCCGCTGATCCTTATGGCCGCACTTGCGTTGTGGTTCGAGGGCGGCAACCCGTTTTATACGCAGGACCGTCTTGGCCAGCGCGGTCGGGTCTTCTCTATCCTGAAACTGCGCACTATGGTTCGCGACGCAGAACAGCTGCTGGAGCGCCATCTGGCCAGCGATCCGGCGATGCGGCGTGAATGGGATGAGACGCAGAAACTGAAAGAGGACCCGCGCATCACCCCGGTTGGTCGCTTTTTGCGCACAACCTCGCTGGATGAGTTGCCGCAACTTTGGAACGTCCTGATCGGCGAGATGAGCCTTGTTGGCCCGCGTCCAATGATGCCGGATCAGCTGCCGCTCTATGGCGATGCCACCGCCTATTTCGAACTGAAGCCCGGAATTACCGGATTGTGGCAGGTTTCCGTTCGCAACGAGAGTGGTTTTGCTGTGCGTGCCCGCGCGGATGCCGACTATCATGGCGATCTTTGCCTGCGCACCGATGTTGATCTCATCTGGCGCACCGTTGGTGTCGTGCTGCGAGGTACCGGATATTAACCGTCCTGGGCTAACTGTGATGGCCGGGCTATAGGCGGGTTCTGCCGAACGTGGTAGAACGTCAAGGGGGTTTCATGAAAGATGTGATGACCGGACCGGAGACCCCTGGCAGCTGTGCACAGAAACTGGAATGGGACGATCCCTTCGCGATGACGCAACAAGGCTTCAAGAGATTTCGCCGCCGCAAGGGGCGCGACACCTCGGCACCAGAGCATGACCCCGCTCTGTCCGAGCGGGCCGACTCTGGATTGTCGACATCGCACAGCAGCGGAACCAGCGCCCGCGATATGGCGGCTTCATCCGCCAAAGCAACCGCGCGCCTGTCGCAGGATGGGGAACGTAACCGCTTCGCGCGTCGCCCCAAAACTGGCAAGAGCCAGCCGATTGAGGGGCTTGCGGATACCGACCCACAATCACAACACCTGCCAGCGACCTTACCCGAGGTCTGGGAGCGGCTGCACCGGGTGCCACTGGACATTCGCGGGCATCAGCTCGCCCGCTCCCCGCTGGTCAATTTCTTCCGCAACTCTCCGACAGCAAATGCCTTTGATCTGCTGCGCACGCGGTTGCTGCACAGTCTCAAGGTGCAGGGTTGGAAACGCGTCGCCATTGCGGCCCCTACGACAGGTTGCGGTGCAACGTTTTCTGCCGTTAATCTCGCCCTCAGCATGGCGCGAGTACCCGGAAACCGCACGGTGCTGATGGATCTCAATTTTCGCCGACCCGGTGTTGCCTCGGCGCTGAAACTGCCCCCATCGGGGGATATGCCGGGTTTTTTGGCTGGGGATCTGACGCTGCCTGAACACCTGATCCGGCCGGCCGCTTCGCTTGCGGTCGGGCTGACGGCGGCGCCAGATCGCAACGCGGCTGAAATCCTGCACGACGGGCGTTGCGCCAGTGTGATTGATGACATGGTGTTGAGCACCGGCGCCGATGTTGCATTGTTCGATCTGCCGCCGGTTCTCGAACATGATGACGCCGCAGCCTTTCTGCCGCAGGTGGACGGGGTTCTGCTGATCGCCGACGGCACCCGCACCACCGCCAAACACCTTGCGGCCTGTGAAAAACTGATCGACGGCCAGACCCAGCTGCTGGGCGTCAGCCTGAACCGGGCCCGCGGTGCCGGTCTGCTGCAATATGGTCAGTAGATGCCGCCACGCGCCCCGTCGCCGCCCTGTAACCTGACATTCACCCAACCGTAACCAACGACGAGCCAAGACATGGGACCGATCCGCACTCTGGATGACATATTGGATATGCTGCGTCGGCGCGCGTCGGTGATCTTCTGGGTCATCCTCCTTGGCGCCATGGTCTCGCTGTGGGTGGCGGCCAAGCAGCAACATTTCTACGAAAGCTCGGCGGTCCTGCAGATCACCCGACCAAAGATCGCTGATGATTTGGCCAAGTCCACCGTCGACGGCTCGTCCGCACGTCGCTTGCAGCTGATCGAACAGCGCCTGATGGCCCGCGGGTCGGTTCTGGATATTATTGAGAAATTTGGCCTCTATCAGGACCTGCCGGGTCTGGTCCCGTCGGAGAAGGTGGCCCTGCTGCGCGAATCTGTATCGCTCACCGGGGTGGCCGCCGCGCGGGAGGGCTTTGCCGATGATGGCACGATATCGGTGCTGACCATCTCCGCGCTGATGCCGACGCCGGAGCAGGCACAGGCGGTTGCCAGCGAATTTGCCACCCGCACGATCGAACTCAGCCAAAGCTCCCGGATTGAGCAGGCCCGCGAAACTCTGACCTTCTTCGTGGATAAGGAAACCGCCCTCATCAGCGAGGTGGCTGAGCTGGAGAATGAAATCACCGCTTATCGCAATGCCAATAACGTCGCCCTGCCCGGCGGGATTGAGATGCGGCGGGAAGAGATTTCGACCCTGAACACCGGCCTTCTGGAGATCGAGCGCGAGCAGATCGAATTGCGTAGACAGGCGGATCAGACCACCTCGAACCAGCGACAGGCAACCGCTCAGCGGATGCTCGAAGTTTTTGAGGAGAAACTGGCCACGCTTGATGCACAGCGGGAGTTGCTGTTGAACCGTCGCAGCGCTCTGGAGCGTTCGCTGGAAACCACCCCGGAGGTGGAGCGCCAGCTGGGTGTTTATGAGCGCCGGATGGGGCAGTTGCAGACCGAGCTTGAGTTGATCTCCCAGCGCCGGACCGAGGCAGAGGTCGGCTTCCGTCTGGAGGCATCGCGCCAGTCAGAGCGTTTGACAGTGATTGAATCTGCACCGCTGCCGGATTATCCGGCCACTGGCGGGCGTAAGAAAAAGGCACTGATGGGCGGGGTTGCCAGCATCGGATTGGCGTTGGGCATCGCGTTCCTGCTGGAACTGCGGCGCCCGGTGCTGCGCAGCGTGGCACAGATGGAGCGGGAAACCGGTCTGACACCTGTTGTCGCCATTCCTTTTCTCGACACGTCCTCGAAACGCCGCGGCATCTTTGCGCGGCTGCGCATGGCTTTGGGTGGGCGGCGGCGTACCGGAACGGAGCCAAGCGGGTGAACTCAGCCACGCACGGTTGACAGATGGCAGGCGTCACCCGACCGCGTTGATCATCTCCGCCAGCCTGTTCCAGTGCCACCAGATCGCCGACAGCCCGACAGCCGCTGCAAGGCCGGTGAACAACAGATCGTGCAGCGGGTCCCAGACATGATGCTTGGTCGCCAGCCAGATCATCACCGGATAGGCCAGCACCATCGCCAGTGCGAGTGCGGCAATCCCGCCCGTTAGGCCAAACAGGATTACCCCGGCCAGAAACAGCCCCGTCTGCGCCAGCGCCCGCGCAGCGGTAAAGACAAAGAACGAGCGGCTGTCCCCAGCAGCCAGCGCGGCCTGATCATAGGTCATGGTGATAACCGCAGGCACCATCGCCAGCGCAATCAGCACCACCATCGGGCCTGCATAGCTATAGCGCGCATCGTAGAGCAGATCGACAAGCCAAGGCCCCAGCCAGGCCATAGCCAGCAGGATAGTCAGGATCATCGCGCTAAGCCCGGCCCGCAGCTGCCGTTGTTTGCGACGATACTCAGGCGCCGCATGCGCAGGCTTGTCGCGATAGACCGGGATCATCAGCCGCTGGTTCACCGCATGGCCCAGTGCCATCGGGAAACTCGCCAGGAAAAACCCGATATTATAAATGCCCAGCACATCCAGCGGGACAAATTTGCCCAGAATAGCCCGATCTCCTTGAGAGGTCAGAAACCAGAAGGCGGTGGACAAGAAGATCCATTTGCCAAAATGCAGCAACTCCTTCAGCGCCTTGGCCTCCCAACGGAACTGGCTGCGCCGCCCCGGCAGTCCCAGATGCACAGCCAGCAGAAACGCTGCCGCCTGCAGAACGCTGCCAAGCACCAGCGCCAGAACCGACTGCGTCCACCAGGCCAGTAGGACCATGGCGCCAATGCCAATGGCTTGGCTGAGCAGCTCCAGCGCGGTCAGCCGCCCGACCAGAAGATGTCGATGCGCAGTCTCAACCCGGATCGGATCGAACCCGTTGATCACCAGCGCCATTCCGGCGATCGGCAAATACCACAGCAGTTCGGGCGCCTTATAGAATTGCGACACCGGCCAGGCCAGAAGCAAAGTCATCCCCCAGAGCGCGAAGCCGCGCACCACCTGAACGCTCCATGCCGTGTCGAGGAAATCCGGATCGTCACCGCGCTTGCTCTGGGCGATGGACGGCCCAATTCCCATGTCTGAAAACAGCGCCAGCCCGGTGATCACCACGCTGACCAGCGCCATCAGGCCAAATGCTTCGGGAAACAGCAGGCGCGTCATCACCAGATTGGCCGCCAGCCGCAGGGCCTGACTGCCGCCATAGCCCATCATCAGCCACGAGGCCGAGCGCAGCACGCGCGCTGCGAGGCTTTCACCTTGGAAGAGCGACAGGACTTGCTGCATCAATATCCTCGAAGTTTTGCGATACACTTGCGACACTGATCCTCAAAGGCGTCAATTCCACGGCGCCTTCGCGGCAATGCTGGGCAAGCGCGGCAACTGACGATACCCTGCGATAACTCTTGCATAAAATGGGCCGTCGTCCTCGTGAAAATAGCGTATATCCTGAACACCTATCCGCAGCCGTCGCATAGTTTCATTCGGCGTGAGGTGCAGGCGCTGGAGCGTCAGGGCCATATGATCCACCGGATTGCCATGCGCCGGTCCGGCGCGCCTTTGGTTGATCCCGGTGATCAGGCTGAGCAGGGCCGCACCACTTATGTGCTTGAGGCCGGAGCGCTGAAATTGACCGCAGCCCTGCTGCGGTCCATCATCCGGGCGCCCGGTTCCGTGATATCTGCATTGCGTATGGCCTGGCGGCTGGGCGCTGCTTCGCAGGTTGGTCGTTTGCGCCACCTGATCTATCTGATGGAGGCGGCCTATGTCGCCGAGTATGCGGCCCAGCATCAAATCGCCCACCTACATGCACATTTCGGCACCAACGCCACAACAGTGGCCATGCTGGCAGAGGCTCTGGGTGCGCCGGGTTACAGTTTCACCACCCATGGGCCGGAGGAATTCGACGCGCCTGAGTCGTTGTCGCTGGGGGAGAAAGTCGACCGCGCCAGATTTGCCGTCGCCATCAGCAGTTTTGGCCGCAGTCAGCTGAGCCGCTGGGCCGCCTTTGGCAGCTGGGAGCGACTGAAGGTGGTCCATTGCGGTATTGAGCCTGCGCGCTTTGCCGATCCCACGCCTCTGCCCGAGGGGCCGCTCCGGCTTGCTGCGATTGGTCGGTTCGTGGAACAGAAGGGCCAGATGGTGCTGATTGAGGCGATGGCGCAGCTGGTCGCGGATTACCCTGACCTGCATCTGGCGTTGATCGGTGATGGAAACATGCGCCCCGATCTTGAGGCGGCGATTGACCGTCATGGGCTGGGCAATCACGTGACGCTGACCGGCTGGCTTTCTGAAGCCGAGGTGAGAGGCGAGCTGGCGCGCGCGCAGGCGCTGGTAATGCCGTCTTTCGCCGAAGGCCTGCCGATGGTGGTGATGGAAGCTATGGCCTCCGCGCGCCCGGTGCTTGCAACCTATATTGCCGGAACCCCTGAACTTATTCTGGCGGGGGAAACCGGCTGGCTGGTGCCAGCGGGGGATCCGGGCGTTCTGGCGCAGGCCATCCGGGACCTCGCCGCCACGCCCCATGCTGAGCGGGCTGCCATGGGACAGGCCGGGCGCGCCCGTGTGCTGCTACGTCACGACAGCGATGTCGAGGCAGCGAAACTGGCGCAGCATGTCCAAGCCGCCCTGCCACGGGACTCGGGCTAGGCCCTCGACCAGATATACCTATCGCCCACGGGTCCAGCGCGCCTCGTTTCGGGTGCGAAACAGCGGTGATTTCACAGCCAGCGCCACGGCAGCATAGGTCATGAACCCCGCCGGATCACGTAGCGCCAACCGCAGGATCGCAGCTGGGTCAGGGCGGTGGACATCCTCATTGGTCAGCAGAGCGGGAAACCGTTCTGCAATCTCTGCCACTCCGGCATTCTGGCGCCTGCGCACCCGCACCAGATTGCGAAACCCCTCGATCAGCGGCCATTGGTAACTGGCCTGCACCCGGACCCGCTCCGCAGGAGCAAAGCTAAGCCGGGCAAAGATATCATCTGCAATGACATCCGGCCATTGCCCCCAGCGCGCCCGCCCGGCGCGGTTCATCGCAAAGAGGCCGAACCCCGGCACCCCTTCGCGTACAAAGGGCAGCTTTGCCCAGAACCGCCCATATAGACGGCTGACCCGGCTGCGGGCAGGGAATAGCTGCGGCGTGCCGCTGGCATAGCGTGGTTGATCCCCGGTCAACGCGGCGCAGATCTGTGCCATCAACGGGGGGGATACGATCACATCTGCATCCAGATAGACCAGAACAGATCCGGCGGCGCGCAATTCACCCTCTGCAAGTGCGCCGATTTTTCCACCCTCGCGCCGGTCGATCACAGCACAGGTCCACCCCTGCGGTACCGCCACTGCACGAGCCTCCGCGACGGTGCTGTCGGTGCAGCCATTGGCGATTACCAGCACCTCTGCCCGTATATCCTTCGGCAAGGGATCGCTCGCAAACAGCGCCGACAGGCAGGCCCCGATATAGCCCGCCTCATTGTGGGCCGGGATCAGCACGCTTATGAGCGGTGTCATTTTGCCGCCTCCAGCGCGCGCCAACGCGGATTGTCATCGCTCACATAGCGCAGGCTGCCCCAGCTGCCCCATTTGCCGGGGGATGAAACATCCGAATAGGCGGTGAACAGGTGGCCGCCTATCTCCGGCCAGCCTGCCAGAAGACTGCGGTACAGCGCGCCCATCTCTTCGGTGTAATTGAAATGGCTGAAGAACCCGGTCAGCATTTCATCATCCACCATCGCGCCAAGACCCACCACATGGCTGCCGCCCTCATACATGATCAGGTCAAGCCCATGCGCCTCAGCGACCTTGGCATGATAGGGCAGGACCCGCCCCAAAAGATCGCTGACAGTATCCTCGGAACTGCCGGAGGCAAGCCCGTCGCGCAGTTCTGCGGCGGCCAGGGCGCTGGCGGCATCATATTGGTGGGCCTCAACAAATTCCCCAGCTGCGGCCCCGCGCAGCCCCTTGGCCTCAGCGGCCGCTGCAGCCTGTTCCCGGCTTTGCGCGATCCAGGCGCGCAGGGTGGCTGCACGGTCGGGCAGGCCAAGAATGCCACCAAAATAGCCGGTCACCGCATAGGCATCAAAGAGGCGCGCGGGCGGGCGCCGTGCTGGGTCTTCGGCCACCCAAAGGGGCGCCGCCAATATCTGCTCTTCCAGCCCCAACCAGCCGGTCTGGGTGGAGACCACACGCACCAGATGATCCTCTGCCGCGTCGCCGAAGACATCCGTCCAGATCATCGCAACTTCGGCGGCGCGGCCCCCGTAAAACTGCATCCACAGATCCTGCCCACCCCAACGCGCACGGGCCTGATCATCGGCCCAGACCGCCTGTTCGAACTGCCAGTTCCAGACCTCGTTGGAGTATTCCACATAGGCGGTCAGTCCGGGGTCCAGCTGGTCGCGGACCAGTCGCGCATAGTTGCCGATATAGATATCGTCGGCCATATGCGGCAGCGTGAACCACGGATCGGCTTGCAGGTGATTTGCAAGTGCCACCAGCACCTCCGCCGGGGCACCCTGCGCCGTCCAACTGTAGTCCTGCACCCGCGGGCGATCTTCCCAGCCGACCTGAGTGCTGTCGTTGGTGGCCATCCAGTCCATGAATCGCAACGCCGCAAACCCGCGCAACCGGGCGATCCAATCCGGGTTGAACAGCGCCCCCGCCTGCCAGTCGGGCAGGTGTTTTTCCATCACCACAGTGATGTTGCGCACGTAGTCGCCGACCCCTTGCCGGTCACTGCGCTGAATGCGGATTTCAACCGCGCCGGCCCCCGGGGTATAGTCAAAGCGGATTTCGCTTTTGCCGTAGCGGATGTTCCTTGCCCGGCCAGTGACCTCGATAATCCCGTCGCCTTCGAATTGCAGCACATACCGCCCCGCAAGGCTGCTGGCCTCTTCCGGCAGATCCGTGAGGATCAGGGTGCCGACCGAGCCCAGTTCCGGCGGGATGGCAGTGGGCCAGCCCTCCGGGTCCAGGTATCCCGCTGCCGCCAGATCCGAATAATCCGCACCCCCCCACTGGCCTGCGATATGTCCAATCCAGGGGCGCGCGGTCTTGAAATGGTCGAGGAAGGGCGCCTGCGGACTCCAATCAGCGATAGAGGAAAGGTTCATTGCAATCGGCTGCTTGGGCACGTCGATCAAAGCAGGTTCTGCCCGCGTCGTGACAGCGTCAGACGCAACGCTCTGGCTGGCTTGCACCGGCTGGTTCAAGGTGGGCAACACCGGATCCGAGGGCAGGGGCGGCGGATCTGAGGGCAGGGAGGCCCTTTGCACCCGCTCCCGTGCCGCATCCCAGGCGATCTCCTGCAGCCGTCGCGCCAGTGCGGGCGCGGGCGCCTTATAGCGACCGCCCCATGATGAGCGCAGCTGATGCGGCAGGCCGACGGGCGACTGGCCGGTCAGCACCGCATATTGCAGGGCAGAGAGGAAATAGAACCCCAGATCATTGGGGTGAATGTCGTCGGCGAAGACCTCCTCGATCCGGCTCAGGCCCGGCACGGTTCCGGCCTGAATGGCGTCATCCAGCCGGGCCATCGCCTGGCCCGCCTTCAGCAGTTTGATCTTGCCGCCGGTTTTGCGGTTCACCGTATCGACAACGCTCTGCCAGCGCGGCAGATCCGCCGACAAACGGTCGCGCCATGGCATCGCCGCGCCCGCGTCAAATGGCACCTCAACCCCGGTGCCGCTGCTCAGACTGTGCCAGGTCTCCTGCAGATAGACCTCGACCTCGGGATTGGCACTATGGGCGAGGGTGTAGAACTCTGTCAGCGCCCCCTCGGTATCGCTCCATTTCAGATGGTTGGCGAGCGGGATCGCTTCGGTCACGATCAGAACATCTATGCCGTCGACCAGCCGTGTGCGGGCGTTAATCCCCTCGGCCTGATCCGCATGGGCCCAATTATAGCTGAGCGGGGCGCCGTTGATGATCTGCGCCTCGACCGTGATGCTGTCGCCTGTCTGCCCGGCGGCAAGGGCGGGTTGCTGCGTCAGCAGCTGCTCCAGCATCACTGGATTGTCGGGGCCGAACAGGGAATGGCCGACCATGACCACGCTGGCGACCAGATCCGCCAGTGTCATGAGGACACGCCGGTGCGTGGGTGGCTGGTGATCACCTGCCAGACGATGTTCTGCACTTGCCGCGCGGCTTCAGCACTTAAGGCATCGGCCGGGGTGCCATCGGCGCGTTGCAACTGATGGGGCAGGCCAACCGGGGAGCGCTGATAAAGTGTACTGACATGGGTAAGGGCAACAATATAAGCCCCCAGGTCATTGATATGGATCTGATCCAGCGCCCCCTCCTCGGTGCGGGCAAAAAGGTCTTCGCGGTGGGTCAGCCCGTCGATCTGTCCGGCCTCAGCAGCGCGGACAACCGCCGCCATCACCTGGCCCGCAGGGATCAGATAGGCGGGGCGCTTCGGGTTGCGACGGCTGTCCGATCCAGCCAGCCCGCCAAGCCACAGCTGATCCAGATCGCCGTCAATCCGCGCCAGCCAGCCATCAGCGGTATCCAGCGGGTGCCAGGTTTCATAGAGATAGATCCGCGTCTGCGCGGCACCAGCGCGCGCCAGATCTGCCCACTGGCGAAAATACCGCGCTCCTTTGAAATAACGCAATGCATCGCGCAGCTCGACCATTTCGGTCAGCACAACGGCGTCATAGTCGCCCGATCCAATCGCCTCGCGCGCGTCGCGCCAGACCGGAGGCGTGTTCACCTGATTGAAATGCAGGATCTCCAGATCCGGCTCCCAATGATCCTGTAAGGGCGTGCCGGAGCCAAGCTGGCTGTTATACCGATGCCCCTCCGGCGCCAGTTGTTGTACCATATGCGGCATATCCGGCCCAACCAGTGAGTGGCCAAGGTGGAACACCCGCATCGGCCCCTCCGGCGCGGTCAAAGGTGGCAGCGCGAAGGGGGTCGCCTGCGCGCCGATTGGCAACAGGGACAGAAGTGCCAGAAAACCACGCCGTCCGATCATTGCACCTGCGGCAGCTGTGCGGCGGTCGCGATCAGCCCCTCCCCGATGACAAATCGCCCCTCAATCCTGTCCCCCGTCAGGAAGGGCAGTTGATCAGCCGTAAACCGCGCAGAAAACTGCCCGCTGATCTGATCGGTGTCGTTTGCCATACGCATCTCCAGTTCCATCCCGTCAAAGCCGAAAAACCGCTCGCTCAGGCGATATTGGCATTTATACGCGGCTTCTTTGGCAGAAAATATCACTTTGGCCAGTTGGCCGGGGTTGGTCTGCTGTGCCAGCCAGAGACGTTCCGCCGGGCGGCAGATCTGCGGGATCAGATCATCGGCGAGCGGCGTGTCCTCCTCGACGTCAACGCCCAGTCCGCGCATCTGCTGCGGTCGGGCGGCGACGGCAACGGCGGTGCTGCGGCAATGGCTGATCGACCCAACCAGCTCGGGCGGCCAGATCGGCGCGCGTTTTGGCCCGACGGGAATTGCGCTGGGTGTCAGGCCCAGCGTTGCCATTGCCTGATGCGCCGCGGCACGGCCTGCTGCGAACTCTCGCCGCCGCTTCGCCACCGCGTTTGGCGACAGGCAGGCGGCCTCCTCAGGGAAGGGCACGGGTGGATCTCCCTGCGGATCGCAGACCTCCACTGCAACACCATCTTCAAACAACGGGCGGATCAGCGCCCGGTGCCGCGCGCTGCGCAAGGATGGCTCAACCAGGGTCATCCGCTGCGGGCCTTGCGGTTGGCGCGCATTGCGCGGCGCTTGGACATCATGTCGGATTTCGCTGCGGCGTCGACGGCGGGTTCGGCCACGTGCTCCTCAGCGGGACCAGCGCCGGTCAGCGCGTCAATGTGGCCTGCCAATCCCGACAGGGTCGGGAAGCGGAAGATATCGGTGATCGACAGCTTTGGCACATCCAGCGCGCCACGAATGTCGCGGTGGGCCTGTACCGCGAGCAGGGAATGGCCACCCAGGGTGAAAAAATTATCCTCTGCCCCGATGCCGCTGACGCCAAGGATACCGCTCCAGATTTCGGCAATCTTGCTCTGTGCCCCGGCGCTGAGCGGCGCGTCGGAGGTGGGCACGGAAATCTGTACCGGTTTTGGATCGGGCAGCGCCTTGCGGTCGATCTTCTTGTTTGGGGTCAGCGGGAAGGCGTCGAGATGTTCGATATGGCTCGGCACCATGACCGCAGCCAGTTGCTGCGTGAGTGCGGCCTTCAGCGCCGCCTGATCCGGTGCCACAGGTCCGGTTACATAGGCGATCAGCCGGGTGTCGCCAGCGGTTTCGCGGGCGATAACAACGGCCCCGGTAATGCCATCCATCGCCGCCAGCGCGGCCTCGATTTCGCCCAGTTCGATCCGCTGGCCGCGGATTTTGACCTGATGATCGCTGCGGCCCAGGAATTCCAGCTGACCGTCGCTGCGCCAGCGCACCAGATCCCCGGTGCGATAAAGGTGGGTTGAGGGGACATGCGTCCCCGCATCGGCAAAGGGATCAGGAACAAAACGCTCCGCCGTGAGATCTGGGCGCTGCCAGTAACCGGCGGTCACACCGGCACCGCCGATCAGCAATTCGCCGGGCACCCCAATCGGCTGCGGGGTCAGGCTGTCATTGACGACATAAACAGTGGTATTGGCAATCGGCACACCGATCTGCGCCGTGCCAGTTGGCACCTCCGCAAGCGACTGCATGGTCGACCAGATGGTGGTCTCTGTCGGGCCATACATATTGTGGATGTCGGCATCGGTTGTCGCGCGCAGGCTGGCCACCAGATCGCCCGGCAGCGCCTCCCCCCCGATGAACAGATGCGAGAGCCGCCCCAGCACCGGGCGCGCATCGGCGTCTGCGGTGATCATCCGGGCCATCGACGGGGTGCATTGCATATGTGTGACGCCGTGGCGCAGGATCTGCGCCGCAAGCGAGACATCCTCCGCCGCCAGCTGTTGCGGGGCGTTGGCAAGGCGCAGGACCTCCGCAAGGGGTTTCAGCCCCTCCAGCACGATCTCCGGTGCAATGCCGTAGTCGATCAGGCAGGCGATCTCATCAACGCCGATCTGCTTGAGCTGCTCCACCCGCTGCAGGGCATCGGCAATGGTACCAAACAGGCCAGAATCCTCAAAATACCGTTCAAAAGCAAAATCGAGAATGGCCTCCAGCTCCTCTGCCGAAAGCATGCCGAGGTCCATTTCAAACGGGTTTTTCACCCCTTCTGGTTTTTTGAACGCAGGAAAAGCCCAGGCGTATTGCTTGATCAGACCAGCCGCCGCGCGCAGGTAATCCTTCATCGGTTCTCGGGCTGTGGCGCGGGCGTCTTCGCGGGTGTCCGCGAGATAGCTGTGCAGCATCAGCGTGACCTTGTGATCGCGCGGGTCGTGACCGGCGGCGCGCAGGGCATCATGATAGATGGTGATTTTGCCCGCGACCTCCTCAATGCTTTGTCCCAGCAGATGGGTCAGCACATTGGCCCCGATACTGCCCGCCTCACGCCAGGTTTCGGGGTTGCCTGCCGTGGTGACCCAGACCGGCAGCTCCTTTGACACAGGGCGCGGCTGGGTCAGAACCGCGTGTTCGCCACCATCCTTGCGCGGGAAGGCGACCTCCTCTCCGCGCCAGAGTTTCCGCACCGTCTCTATAGCCTCGAACAGCGCAGGCTTATTGGCGGGGGGCGTATTTTCGGGGCGCAGGATGAAGTCATCCGGCTGCCAGCCAGAGGCGAAGCCTATACCTGCGCGTCCGCCGGTCAGATTGTCGATCACCGACCATTCTTCGGCAATGCGGGCCGGGTGATGCAGCGGCGCCACGCAGGACCCCGCGCGCACGCCGATATTTTTCGTCACTGCAGCCACCGCCGCGCCGGTCACTGCCGGGTTCGGATAGGGCCCGCCGAAGGCGTGGAAATGTCGCTCTGGTGTCCAGACCGCGTTGAACCCGTGCTGATCGGCGAATTTTGCCCCCTCCAGCAGCAGTTCATATTTGCGCGGGCCGGGACCATCGTCATTGCCCCAGTAAAACAGGTTGAAATCCATGCCGCGATCACTGGTGGCGACCGGGCCATTGGACAGCTGCAACCGCGCCTCATCACTGGACAGCACCAGTTTGAAGCCGCGCGACAAGGTCCAGAACAGTTCCAGCACCGAGATGTCGAACGACAGGCTGGTCACCGCCAGCCAGCAGTCCCCCGGCTGATGCGGGATGCGGTCATCCATGGCGGCAAAGAAATTCGCAACATTGCCATGGCGGACCATCACGCCCTTGGGCGTGCCGGTGGAGCCGGACGTATAGATCAGATAGGCCAGATCCTCTGGTGTGGGCGCTGTGGCAGGCGTTTCGGCCACAGTTTCGGCCACGGCGGAGATCTCGGGCAGGGCGTCAAGGCACAGGATATCGGCCGACAGGTTGCCGGGCAGCTGGTCGCGGTGCCCGGTGTCGGTCAGGATCACGCTTGCGGCGCTGTCGGTGATGAAATGCGCGATGCGATCTGCCGGATAGGCCGGATCCAGCGGCACATAAGCCCCGCCTGCCGCCATCGTGGCAAGGGCAGCAATCACCAGATCAGGCCCGCGCCCCAGGTAAATACCGACATGGCTGCCCGGCTTCACTCCACGGTCACGCAGGAGGGCAGCCAGATGATCAACGCGAGCAGAGAGCTCGGCATAGGTCAGGCTCTGATCCTCATAGACCAGCGCCGTAGCGTCCGGGGTTCGTGCAACCTGGGCTGCAAACTCCGCCGGTATGGTGCTTTGCCCGATGTCGGAACGGGCGGTGCTGTTCCAGTCCACCAACATCTGGCGTCTTTCGGCCTCCGGCAGGATCGGCAAATCGGCGATGGTGCCACCGGCGGCCGAGGTCAGCGCGTCGATCAGCAGTTCGGCCCGCCCCACCAGCAGCTCGGTCGCTTGCGCATCCAGCCGCGCAATATCAATGTGCAGGGCCAAAGCGCCCTCCGACAGGGACAGGGTCGCTGCACAACCGTCGATATGCTGCGCACGCCCCAGCATGCAGCCAATATCCGGACAGAAACCGCTGCCCCCGGTCTGTCGCAACTCCGGCGCACGGGCAATGAGATCAGCGGCAAAACCGCCGCTGCTGCGGGTGCTGCCCAGCTCTGCAGCCAATTCGGACCGCAGATCGTCCAGGGGCGCATCGCGGCGGGCCTGCACCGGCACCCAGTTAGAGATCAGCCCCGCGATGGCAGTCTCCTGCAGCGCGTCCGTGCTGAGCGCGATGCCAGCAGCCTCCGCACCGGAGCTGGATAGCATGAGGGCAAGAGCGACGCTCAGCACATCGACCTCTGTCAGGGGTGCATCGTTGGACAGCGTGAGATGGTTGATTTTGGCTGCACCATCAGCTGCCGGACCTGCCAAGGGCAGATCCACAGCGGGCAGGGCCGCCAGCGCCTTGCGCCATTTACCCTCGCTGGCCTGCGTCGCGGCCATTTGCCGGGTCAAATCGCTGCGGGCCGCTGCATCAAGAGACGGAAGACTATCCCCGGTTTTGACATGGTCGACGGCGCGGATCGGTCGTCCGTCGCAGTGGTGCAATCCGCCAATCCGCAGCGCGCCATCGCCGCAGGCCAAGGTCATCGTCGTGTCGTCCACGCTCAGCACAGTGCCCGGCGCGCCGGATCCCTCTGCGATCTCTGCGGTGCCGATCAACGCTACTGGCGCCTCGCTGGTTGCAGGTAGTTGGATCTTGGCAGCACAAAGCGGGTTCCAGTACCCGTTGAAATCAAGGGCGCGCACCAGCCGCTGCAGGTCCGCGGCGGATTGCGGCAGATCCAGCAATGCGCCTGCTTCGGGCCGGTCAGCGCGTGTATAGAGTTTGCGGGTACTGAAATCCTGCGCCTGTCGCGCCAGTGTGCCGGTTTCCAGCTGCCCTAGTACATCGCCGAAGCTGTCCATCGCGGCGGCGTAGCATTTGGCATTGAGACTATAGGCCGTCTCATCCCCGGCAATCGCAAACAGGCGCTGGGCGAGGATATCACCTTCATCCACGCCGCCCTCGATCATGTGCCAGGTGATCCCGTAGTCCTCAGCCCCTTCAATCAGGGCCCAGTTCGGGGTGTTGAGACCGGCATAACGCGGTAGCGGGCCATCATGAAAATTGACGCCGCCATTCGCTGCGCGGGCCAGCACGCTGTCGGGGATGATCTCAAGGTTCGCGATGGACAGCAGCCAGTCCACAGACCCGTCAAAATCGCGTGCGTCTTCAAGCACAGTCAGGCCCTTGTCAGCGGCCCACTGGCGGATTTCGGCGTCTTTTGTGACCACAGCGGCGATGCTGTGGCTGCGGGCCAGCAATGTGTCCGCGCAGGCAACAAGCAGTGATTTATTGCCAAGAACGATACAGGAGAATGGGGTCATTTCTGCTCCTCCGGTTGAGACGGGGTCTGGCGCGGTTCCATAGGTTGGTTTTTTCGGCGGCGAAAGATCGCGCGGCTGTGATGAACGATCAGATCCCGCAGAAAATAGGGTGGATCGGAGGCCGGTTTGTCCGACACCAGCCGCCGCAGCCCGTAGAGCAGGCTGCCGCTGATCAGCGCCAATGTGGCCCCAACCGTGTAGGCGCGCCCATGGGTGCTGAGAAAGTAATGCAACCGGCTGTCGAACCAGTATTGCGGGGTGCGCTGCCAGTCTTTCATCCCGGTCGAGGCGGATCCCACATGGGCCACCTCGCTTTCCGGCAGATAATGCGTGCTCCAGCCCGCGCGGGCGGCACGGTGGCACAGCTCGGTTTCCTCAAAGTAGAGAAAGAACGTCTCGTCAAACCCGCCTACCGCATCAATCACTTCGCGCCGGATCATCAGACTGGCACCAGCGGTCCAATCCAGCTGTGTCGGGGTGGTGGGGATTTCCATCGGCACCACGGCATCTTTCAGCAGGCGCGTCACGATGCCGGTTCGCACCGAGGATTCAAACTCCCCCGCGATGGTGGGAAAGCGAAAGGCGGTGCAATGAGGCGTCCCATCGGTGCCGCACACATAAGAGCCGACCAGACCGGCGCTGGGGGTCGCTTGCAGAAAATCTCGCAACGCGCGGATCGCGCCCGGCTGCACAAAGGCATCTGAGTTCAGCAGATAATAGAACTCCGGGGCGCTGCCATCGGATAGGCCAAGGCGAAAGCCGATGTTCATGCCCGCGCCAAACCCGCCGTTGCGGTCGCTGGCGATCAGACGCAGGCGGCCGCTGTCGAGCCAGCCGCGCGCCTGCACCGCCGTGAGCAGCTGCTCATAAGAGCCATCGGCGGAGCCATTGTCGATGATCACCACTTCGCCGGGCAGCTCTTCCATCTGCTCCAGCGCGGCAGCGGCGCAGTCCAGCGTCATCTGCGGCGTCTTATAGTTCAGGATGATGGTCAGAATGCGCGCATTTGTACCGCCCGACGAGGTGTCCGAAGGCTGCGCGGCGGAGGGGGCGTTGGCGTTGGTCATTCTGCCGCCTCCGCGGTGCTGCGGGCCAGCGCTGCGGCGTCGGCGGCATCCAGTCGCGCCTTCACCTCTCCAGCCAGCACACTGACATTGGGCACCAGAACCATACTGTCGTGATCGCCGGGCACCTCGACCACCTCAACGGCGGGGGCCCAGCGGGTCCAGTCGTTGTCATCAAAGACATATTCCCGCTCGCGGCTGACCCAATTCCCGGCAGAGACCTGCCAGTGCCGGTCAAGTGGCGGGCGGAACAGCGTCATGGGCCCGGACCACGGGCGCAGATCATAAGCGGGCAGGGCGGCGCGGAAGGCCAGTTCGACCTTGCGGTTGTTGAACACTGGCGCTGCGCTGTCGCCGCTGACAGCATAGCGGCGTTTCTCGATCTCCCAGGCGATGCGATTGGTGATCCATTCGCCCAGATAGGCGATCCCCTTGCTGCGCAGTTCGGCCCATTTGATCAGCGCCTTGTCGCGGCGCGTCAGCTCTGGACGCAGCGGGAGCGGCGTGTCCAAGAGGATCAGAGCGGAAGTCTCTTCACCCTCAGCCTGCAGTTGCTGGGCCATCTCATAGGCGGTCAGCCCGCCGCCGGAGAACCCGCCCAGCAGATACGGCCCCTCTGGCTGGACACCGCGGATCTCCGACAGATAATCACGGGCCGCTGCATCCAGACGATCATGCGGCGCATCCTCGCCGATCAACCCTCGGGCCTGCAGCCCGTAAACGGGACGGTCCTTGCCAACCATAAGGGCCAGATGGCGCAGGTTCAGCACGTTGCCAAACATGCCCGCCACCAGGAAGAACGGTCGCCGCCCGGTGCCATCACCGGGGTGTAGCTGGACCAGATGGGTGTAGCTGGGGGTCTCGGCGGCGGTGTCACCTGCACTCTCAACCGGGGTCTCGGTGGTGAGACCGCCACCGGTGCGCGCAATCACCAGCTCTGCCAGCTTGGCAACAGAGGGGGCCTCAAACAGGGTGGAGATCGCCAGATCCACCCCAAAGCTGCGCTTGATCTGCGCAAACAGCCGAACCGCGATCAGAGAATGGCCGCCAAGGTCAAAGAAACTGTCCTCAACCCCGACCTGCGTCACGCCAAGGAGACGCGCGAACTGAGCGGCGATATCTTCCTCCACGGCATTGCGCGGGGCAAGGTACTCGGTGTCCAGCTGTGGTCGCTCAAAGCTCTGGTCGGTGTCGGCATTCTGCGGGGGCGGCTGATCGGCTTGCGCCATCAGATCCGGCAGCGCCAGCGACGAGACCACCACCTGCGACAGCCCGGTGGCGAGCGCCCGGCGCAAGGCCTCGGGACCGTCCTCGGCACGGATTCCTTGCGCGATATTGCGGTGAAGGCGCCTTTCCTCCGGCGACAAGGGCTGCGCGCTGCCGGATGCCATCAGTCCCAGATCCTCGGCGCTGGCGTCAGCGCCGTCCGCCGGGGCCAGATTGGTCGCACCGGGCAGCTGCTGCATTTGAAACCCACGCATTTCTGCGACCACAGTGCCATCCGTAGCGGCCAGCGTGATGTCGAACCGCGCGCTATTTGCAGAGCTGTCGACCAGCCGCATATGGCTCAGCAGGTCAATCGGCAGCGGCGCGAAGATCTGGATGCTGTCATAGGACACCGGCACCCAAAGCGCGCTGCCCCGATAGGCTGGGACCAGATCAATGGCCCAGCCGGTGGCCAGATCCATCAGCCCGGGGGGCAGAAGGGTGCCATCTTTTTCGGCAATCTGCGGTAGCTTCAGTCGGGCAAGACCTTCTGCGGTTCCATGGCGTATCTCTTCCAGAACATGCCAGCGTGGACCGAATTTAAGATGTGCTTCCTGCGGTGTTTTCAGCCGCTCCGCCGGTGTGGTCTCCGATACCTCCGGCATGCGAAGCCTCAGCTGAGGGATATCGACCGGCGCTTGCGTGTCCCGGTCAAGATCGGTGTCCAGCAGCGCCTGTACATGCAGCGCATAGCCTTCCGCCGTACGGCTGTAGACCGCAAAATCATAACCCCGCTCCACCGGAGTCAGCCGGACGATCATATCGCAGGGCGTTCCTGCCACCACCAGAGGCCGCAGGAAATAGAGATCGCGCAGCGCAAAAGGCGCGTCATGGCCCAGCTCCGCCAGCGCCTCAGCGGCATATTCGAAATATCCGGTGCCGGGGATCAGCGCGGTGCCATCCCTGGTGCGATGTTCATCCAATATCCACTGATCACTGCTCAATCGGCGGTGAAACAGCAAACTGCCGTCATGGGCAAACTGGCGGCTGTCAAACAGCGGTTGATCGCAGGGGATGGGGTCGCTGCCCGCCTCGGGCTTGTGTGCGCCGAGGGCCTCCGCCGCCATCCCGACGTCCGCCCAGACACCCCAATCGACAGATACCACATGCGTTCTCTGATCCGGGGAGGCAAGGGCGCTGCGATGTTTGGCAAAGGCATTGAGGTATTCATTGGCAGCCACATAATCGACCTGACCAATCGGGCGCGTTACCGCAGAGGAGGAGGAAAACAGCACCATCAACTCCAGCTGATCTGCGCCGAAGATGGCGTCGAGCACTCTGAGCCCGCTGACTTTGGGAGCCAGAACCTGAGCGATATCCTCTTCTGTTTTGGCCAGAACCGGCGCATCGTTGATCTGGCCGGCGCCGTGGATGACGCCGGTGATCGGGCCAAAGATCTCCTCGGCTGTTGCAACAGCGGTGCGCATTTGCTCGCTGTTGCAGACATCTGCGGCCAGCGGCAAGACGCGGCCTTTCCCAAGTGCGTCCAGCGCCATCACGGCGCGGATGCGTTGCGCGGTTGTATTGGCCGGGCTGTGACGATTGAGATAGCTGTCCCAATCGTCGCGCGGCGGCAACCCGCCGCGCGAGATCAGCACCACATTGGCGTTAAAGCTTTGCATCAGGTCCGCCGCGACCGTGCGTCCAATGCCGCCATAGCCACCGGTGATCAGATAGGTGCCACCTTCACGGAAGCCAGAATGCGACGATGCAGGCGCACTGTCTGGCAGTGCCACTGGGCGCCACCGCAAGGCATAACGCTTGTCACCGCGCCAGAGCGCCGTGTCATTCGCAGGTTCCGAGAGCAAGTCCTCCAGCAGGCGGTCAGTGATTGACATCGGAGCCTGATCCGAAAGCCAGCGACGCAGGCCATTGGGGCGGGTTGGCAGTTCGATATCGACCGTGGCGCAGGTCAGGCCGGGGATCTCGCGCGGCAGCACGCCGGCAGGGCCGGCAATCATCGCCTTTTCCGGGTACGGCAGCGGCTCATTGCGCAGCTGTGCCGCCCCGGTGGTAAAGACCGTCATATGCAGGGGATGCGGAAGGTCAATCTGGGCCAACGCCTGCCCCAGCGCGGTCAGCGCATAAAACCCCATCTCCAGATTACGATCAAAAAAGGAGGCGCCGGGGCGGAAGCTCTCGCCCTCAGTGACCAGCCAGAAATGGCCAATGCGACTTGGCAGCAAATCCGCCAGCGCGAGATCGGCAAGCAGCGCATCATAGCCCGCGCGCCCCTGTTCCGGGGCCAACATATAGCGGCTCTCGCTCAGCTGGGCATAGGTGTCGCCGGGGGTGACCCGCACCACCCTGTGCCCTGCCTGTTCCAGGCGCGGCGCCAGATCGGCACACAGCCCGGTGTCATCCTCAAACAGCAGCCAGGTTTCAGGTTGCTGATCCAGTTCGGTGGTAACATCAAGATCGCAGCTGGCCAGCGCTGGTCGCCAGCTGGGGCGCGATCCCCATTGTGACATGTCGTCATGGCGCTGGGGCGCGCTGATTGCTGTGTCCGCAGTGGCCGGGGCAGCGGGTTCGATGAAATAGCGGCTGCGCTGAAACGCGTAGGTCGGCAACGGCAGACGCTGGCGGCGGGCATCTCCCCAGATCTGATCCCAGTCCGCCTCCAGCCCTGCGGCCCAGAGCCGTCCGATCACGCCAAAGAAATAGGCATCATCGGCCATCATCTGGTCGGGGTGACGCAATGAGCTGAGCACCTGACCGGGCTTGATCGCCGGGGCCATCTGCGCCAGCGAGGACAAGGCCTTGCCGGGGCCAACCTCGAGATAAAGCCGGTTGGGTTGCTCGGCGAGCGTTTCGAGGCAGGCGGAAAACATCACCGTATTGCGCAGCTGACCGACCCAATACTCAGGGTCGGTAGCCTCCGCATCACTCAGGATCTGGCCGCTACGGTTGGACAGGATTGGGCGACCGGGGGCGGTTAAGGTCAACCCGCGCAGGAACTTGCGGTACTCGTCCAAAATGCCTTCCAGCATACGGCTGTGGGCAGCTATGTCGATCTGGATGCGTTGGTGATCGACTTCATCCGCGGTCAACTGCGCTGCCAGCGCATCTAGTGCGGCCTGTGGTCCAGAGACAGCTGTGAGGCGGGGGGCATTGACGCTGGCAATGTCCAGATCCGGCGACAATCTGGCCTCAACCTCCTCCAGCGGCAGCGAGATCGACAGCATGCCGCCGGCGGGTACGTTGTCGAACAGCCGCCCACGCAGCAGCACCAGATCGATGCAATCCTCAAACGACAGCACCCCGGCCAGACAGGCTGCGGTGTTCTCCCCCATGGAATGGCCCACCAGAGCGGCGGGGCGCACGCCCCAGCTGATCCACAGTTGCGCCAGCGCGAATTCCACGATCATGATCAGCGGCAGCTGCGCGGATGGCTGTTGCAGGCGCGCATTTGCGGTGTCTTCCTGCCCCGGATCCGGCAGCCAGAGCGCGCGAATGTCATAGTCCAGCTGGCCCTCAAGGTGATCCAGACCCCGGTCCATCCAATCGGCAAAAACCGGTTCGGTTTCATAGAGATCCCGCGCCATGCCCGCATATTGCGCGCCGCCACCAGGGAACATGAAGACCACCTCAGGGGTGCTTTCGGCGCAATCATGGTCAAACACCCGCCTTGGATCGCCCGTGTCCAGCAGGGCGGCGGCTTCCTCAGGGGTTTCGGCGACCAACGTCCGACGCTTGGCAAAGCCGCGGCGGCCTTCCTTCAGCGTGTAGGCCACATCTGCCAGTGGCAGATCGGGATTGGCGCGCAGATGGGCGGCCAGGGCCGAAGCATTGGCATTGAGTGCTGCTTTAGAATGGCCAGACAAGCAAAGCACCTGAAACGGGAAATCGCTTTCATCCGAGGCGGGGCGGGGGGCGGCTTGTTCCAGCACCGCATGGGCGTTGGTGCCGCCAACCCCGAGCGCGTTGATCGCAGCACGGCGGGGGCCTTTGGCAGAGGTCCAGTCGCACAGGCGGTCGTTGACCACAAAGGGTGAGGTTTCAAAATCAATGGCCGGGTTGGGCGCCTCATACCCCAGGCTAGGCGGGATCTGGCCATGATGCAGCGCCAGCGTTGTCTTGATCAGCCCGGCCACACCGGCGGCCGTATCCAGATGCCCGATATTGGTCTTCACCGAGCCGATACGGCAATAGCCGACCGCAGGCGTGGTCTCGCGGTAGGCTTCGGTCAGGGCCGTGACCTCAATCGGGTCGCCCAGATAGGTTCCAGTGCCATGGCATTCGACATAGTCGATGGTATCCGGCGGCGTCTCTGCCGCGCGCAGCGCCTGCCGCACGGCGCTGGCCTGCCCCTCGACCGAGGGGGCGAGATAGCCTGCCTTATCCGCACCGTCATTATTGATCGCCGAGCCCTTGATGACAGCCCAGATGTGATCGCCATCCGCCAGCGCGTCCTCCAGGCGGCGCAGCGCAACCGCCCCCGCGCCGGAGCCAAAAACGGTCCCCTGTGCGCGATGGTCAAACGCATGGCAGTGGCCGTCCGGCGACAGGATCTCGTTCTCTTTGAACAGGTAGCCGCGGCCCTGTGGCAGCTCAATCGTAACGCCACCGGCAAGAGCCATCTCGCACTCACCTTCGCGCAGGGCCTTACTGGCGTAATGCACTGCCACCAGAGAGGTCGAGCAGGCGGTCTGGATGTTGACGGACGGGCCTTTGAGGTCGAACACATGGCTGACGCGCGTGGATAGGAAATCCTTGTCGTTGCCGGTGTGGCGCAGCAGGAACATACCGACATCATCGACCAGCGGCCTGTTGGAGCAGATGTTGAAGTAGAAATAGCTGCCCATGCCGCAGCCGGCATAGACTCCGATCGGACCATCAAGGCTTTCGGGTGGATGACCGGCATCCTCCATCGCACCCCAGGCGACCTCCAGGAATTTGCGGTGTTGCGGGTCAAGGATCGCGGCTTCTTTCGGGCTGAAACCGAAGAAGTCGGCATCAAACTCAGCATAGCCCTCCAGCGCTGCGGTGGCGGCAACATAATTGGGGTCGGACAGTGTCTCAGGGTCTTCGCCTGCGGCTAAGAGGTCGTCTTCGCTGACAGGGCGGATCGATTCCACGCCGTCGCGCAGATTTTGCCAGAATTCGCCGGGGGACTGGGCGCCCGGCACGCAAAGTGACATGCCCACAATGGCAATATCCCCGCTGTAACGCGAGGCATCAAACGGAGTGCGATCCGTGGTTTTCCCTGATGTCTTCAATTGCCCCAATCGTCCTCAAATCATGTGCCCGACCCTAAATGCAGTACCGGACAAAGCCCCAACCAATTAACAACACCGACCGCCCAATTCGGGTGGTCCTGCACAGTGGTACGAATTGGCCCCCAATCTTCGAACAGGGCGTTCGCCCGCTGGCCCCCAAGCCGACGGAAAACCCTGTGCTCCGCGAGAACCCTGCAAAATATATACGGTATCGTTAGGGACGGATTGTGTCCAATCCGGCCAAAATTGCGAAGAGAATGCGGCACTACAGAACACTGCGCCGTTTGCGCGCTGGTGGCGCTGTTGCCAGCGCCTGATAGCCATCGAACAGCTGCCGTTTGGGCGTAAAGAGACCTGGATATCGCAGCCGCTCAGCATAGCCCAGAACAGACCCGGCACATAGCCATGTCACCGGTGTCAGTGTTGCGTTCAGCAACATGTCCACCAATGTTGCGGCCAGCATCAGGGCCAGAGGGGCTGCAAAAGGCGACAGCGTAGACGCGGCATGGCGACGCATCTGTTGCCACAGCAGAACCAACGGCCCTGCCAATAATCCCATCTCAGCGATATAGCCGACCCAGCCGAAGGTGCCAAAAACCAGAATCCAGCGCCCATCAGGGATCGACTCGATCTCGCCTGTCTCCAGATTTCGCACCAGATTGCGCCCCCAGCCACCCCAGCCGAACCAGGGTTTGTCAGCAGCGCGATCCAGCATCAGCGCTTCATTGGTGAACCGAAAACCCAAGGATTGCGCGCGTTCGGGGCTGAAGGCCTGCGCCTGAGCCAGAATCGCCTCCACTGGCACCAGCCCGAGATTGCGCAGCATCGGGTAGACAATCGCCACCACGCCCAGTGCCAGGGCAAGCCGCATTTGCATCCGGTAAGACGCCATGGCGACAAAGGGGGTGAAGACAAGACCATAGACCAGCGATGCAATGCTCTTGCAAAGCACCAGCACCCCAAAGAGATAGACCGCTGCAAGGGTGTATCGGCGCTTGTCCGGATCCTTTGCGCTGCGGGCCAGTGCTGTGGCGGCCAGAACCGACATCAGCATGAACAACGCCAGCCACAGACTGTGCGGCAGGAACACGATGGGGCGGAATCCGCCTTGGCGCATCGTCTGGCTGAAGTCATGCTGAAAAAAGCCATAGATCCAGGTGTTTAGCTGCGGGCTGAAGCGGATCTCAAACAACGAGGGGACGGAGTAGACCAGCCCTGCCACCATCAGCACGATCACCAATTGGCGTTGCTGGTCCGGATGCGACAGATAGCGCCGCGCCAGAAAGAACGGCAGCAGCACAATCATCTGGTTGATCATCACCGAGCCGAGATCGCGCCAGCGCAGGCCGGGCAGGGCGTAGGTCGGAAAGACGATGGGCTCGGCGTTTTCAATCACCCGGAACACAATCGGGTCGCCATTGGTCAGCACGGTGGCAATCACCGATCCCAGAAAAATCGCCACAAGCGCACGCATCACCGGATGGCGTGGCCAGATCTCAACCCGTTTGCGCAAGATATAGGCGCAGATCACAAAGGCAACGACAGCCGGAATGGAATCCTTGTCCATATCTGGCACCAATGGCAGGTCGAACACGGCAAGGGGCGGCAGGAACAGATAGCCGCCAATCACGCACCACAAAATCGCCTGCTGCAACGACAGGCGCTGAAACATCTTATGAGCGATCACCGGCCAGGCGATCAGCATCAGATAGGCCAGTGCATTTGGCATTGCGTGCGGACCCTACGCTCCTATTTGCCCCCTTGATCATGACTTTAGCCCCAGATGTCTGTGCTGTCGCCCGCATTCGTATTCTGAGGTAAACTCTTGAAACAAAGGCGGGGCCATGTGATCGAGGAGGAGGCTGGCTCTTATGCATTGGGGGGAAGCAGGTGTATTTTGACATAAAGGACACGCGGATCGATGTGAATATTGCCGATCCGGCGCGGCTCGAACAGGCGGTGATGGGGCATTTCCAAACCCGCCGCGGCTTTGCATTGGCGACGGTCAACCTCGATCATCTGGTGAAAATGCGCAGCTCGCCTGCGTTTCTGAAAGCCTATGCCGCGCAGGATTTCGTGGTTGCGGATGGCCGCCCCATTGTCTGGTTGTCGCAGCTGGCACAGCGGCCTGTGGCATTGATGCCCGGCTCTGACATGGTGGTGCCGCTGTGTCGCTGGGCGGCCCGCGCCGGGGTGCCAATCGCCTTGGTGGGCAGCACCGACGTGGCACTTCAGGATGCTTCGCGCGCCTTGCGGGCTGAGGTGCCCGGGCTTGAGGTGGCGTGGTGTCACGCGCCCTCGGGTGTGTTTGATCCCAGCAGCGCGGAGGCGGAGAAAATTCTGTCCGAGTTGGCGCGCAAACAGATTGGTTTGTGTTTTCTGGCCCTTGGCGCGCCGAAGCAGGAAATCATGGCTGCCCGTGGCCGCGCCCTGGCCCCGGAGGTCGGCTTTGCCTCGATTGGGGCGGGATTGGATTTCCTCGGTGGGCACCAAAACCGCGCGCCTGCCTGGGTGCGCGCACTGGCACTGGAGTGGTTGTGGCGCGCCCTGAGCAGCCCGCGCCGTCTGGGGCCGCGGTATTTGCGCTGCATGGCGATCCTTCCGGGCCAGCTGCTGCATGCGTTGCGGCTGCGCCACCCCTGATCAGGTCGGCGTTCAGAGGTTACTTATATTCCAGCAGCCCGCGATTGCGTCCGCGCAGCCGCAGCCAATGATATTCCAGCGCGCCCTGTGCTTCGGCAAATTTGCCAAGCACGGAATAGAGGGCACGGGTGCGGCCCATCCTGCGCGAGAGGCGCAGACCCTGCGCGGGATAGATCAGCAGAAGCAGCAGCGCCCAGCCTGAAAACGGCAGGAGTATCAGGATCAGTAGCGGGATCCCGGCCCCCCAAAGCAACGCACGCCGTGTTTCAGCAACCCAATGGCGTTCGGGACCCGCGCCATGCAGCGCGGCACCTTCGGCAAAGGCAAAACCAGCACGACGGCTGCGTTGCCACCATTGCGAAAATCGGTGCATCTGCGCGTCATGCAACGTCATCTCCGCATCCAGCCGCCAGATGCCCCAGCCGGCCCGCGCCAGACGCAGACACAGCTCCGGTTCCTCACCCGCAATCAGATCGTTGCGATAGCCGCCGACCTCCTGCAGGGCGCGAAGCCGCATCAGCGCATCCCCGCCACAGGCCTTGGCCGGGCCGATGGGCGTGTTCCATTCGTCGTCGCACAGTTGATTGTAGATTGAGGCCTCGGGCTGGCGTTCCCGCCGTCGCCCACATACGACCGCCAGCTGCGGGTCAGCCTCCAGCCGTGCGGTTGCGGAGGCGATCCACCCGGGCACCACCTCGCAGTCGCCGTCCACCAGCTGCACGTACTCACAGTCGCCATCCAGATGGGCCAGACCTGCGTTGCGGGCGCGGGCAGCTGTAAACCGTTGGCTCATATCGAGGCTGATCACCTTGATCCCCATCGCCTCGGCGGCGGCAACCGATCCATCAGTTGATCCGCTGTCGACATAGATCACCCGGCGGACCTGTCCTTGCAGGCTGTTCAGGCACGCAACCAGCCGTGCGCCCTCGTTGCGGCCAATCACCACCGCGTCAACGATGGGGGACGTGGGAGCCGGGGGCGCGGGAGAGGACACATCGGGCATCAGTCTGCAATCTCCGCCAGATAGCGCGCCGAAACCTGCAAAAACCCGGCCTTGCGCAGCGCTGCAGGTCCGGTTTCGGGGCCATCGTATTTCTGCGCAGTTTGCGACCACAATGTCAGATCAGGCCTCTTGGCAAAGCCCGCAACCCGCAGCGCATCCTCGCCATGGGGGATGGCGTCCGCCGCGAGCGAGGCCTGATCCCGGGCCATCGGATCATTGGCAAATTTATAGTGTTTCAGCACCGCCATCGTGTCGGCCACGCGGACGCCGGCCGACACATGCGGATGCACCGCCGGGTCGACGTCCGTGCCGATAAACACCAGCGGGTGTTTGCTCAGGCAGCAGCGCTCCCCGAAGACAGCACCGCGTATGCCGCCAAACTGCATCTTGGGCGGGGGCGCATCGGGGATCTGGTTCCGGGACAGGAAAAAACCCAGCCCACTGGCCGGATCGTGATAGGGCAGCGCGCGGACGGCGCTGATATCGTAATGGCAAAAACTTCGCTGTACCTCAGGGTAGGATTGCTGCGCCACCGACCGCAGCGGTGCCTGCGGGAACATCTCCAGCATCTGGGCCATCATCGCGCTGTACCCATGCCGGTTGAGATAGCGCAGAAGCCCGCTCAGGCCGAGCTGGGCCTGTCCCTCGAAGTCAAGGATTTCGTCCATATCGGCAAAAAGGCACCAGCGATCCGCAGAGAATCTGCGCGCTGCATAGCCGCGAAAGATATTCTCGAACCGCCCCCAGGGGAGGCGGCATTGCAACACGGTCACATCTGACTCCTGCGCCAGTTGCGCCAGCGTGCCATCGGTTGATCCGGTGTCGCAGAAGACAAAATGCGACACCCCAAGCGCGCGGTAGTGGGCCAGGAACACATCAAGGTAATAAGCGCCATCCCGGACCAGCGCGACCACGGTCACAGCCTCACGCGGTAGGTCAATTTTCCGGGGCCCCGACAGATGCCGGAGTGAGATGCGAAAGCGCAACCGGTCAAACGGCAGGCCGATCTTGCTGTCGAACCAACCCAGAAGGCGCGACAGCATCCGGCCAGTCATGGGGCCGGACGGGACCGGGGCCGCTGTGCGGGAGGGATCTGTCGTGCCGGTCATCGGAGCTCCTGTCTGACAACTCCAAACTGTGCAAAACAACCATCTGTGGCAAGCACATTGCGGGGAGGCGCTTGCAATGTTAGCGCTAAAATTATGACTGTCGCAGAATTGCATTTCGGCTCTGAATACGGCAGTGTCTCGCAAAATTCGGACATTCAGAAAGGCAGAGCACATGGGCTCGGATATGACAGTGCTGGTTGGCGACGTGGGCGGCAGCAATACCCGGCTGGCCCTTGCCGGGCCTGAAATCGGGGTCACTGCCCTGCAAAGCTTTGCCAATGATAGCTTTTCCAGTCTGGATGATGTTCTGGCGGCCTATTGTGCCCAGCCGGATCTGCCGCCGCTGGCTGGCGCTTGTATTGCCGTGGCAGGGCCGGTTTACGGCAATGAGTATCAGCTGACCAACCGTAACTGGCAGGGTGCCGCCGCGGATCTTGCGCAGCAGTTGCAGCTTGGTGCGGGTGCGCGGGTGGATGTGATCAACGATCTGGCCGCGCTTGGCCATTCGCTGCCTGCACTGATCCCGGGCCAGCTGTCGTCGCTGCGGGCGGGGCATCAGCGGGGCACACAGGCGCTGGTGGCGGGCATCGGCACCGGCTTCAACGTGTCGCTTTCCGTGGATGGCCACACTGCAGAGGCGGAGATGGGCCACACCAGCCTGTCGGCCCCCGTTGCCCGTGGGCTCGCGGATCTGCTCGGCGCTCGGGCAGGTGAATTTGCCACCAACGAAGACCTGTTCTCGGGACGGGGTCTGGTGCGGTATCATCAGGCCTTGCACGGTGTTGCCGCTGAAGGTGGCGCGCAGATCGTGGCGGATTATCTCGCCGATGGTGACAGCCCGGCGGCCAAAACAGTCACCAGTTGGGCGCGGCTGTTGGGGGATTTCGCCCGCGAGCTGGTGCCGACTTATATGCCGGGGCAGGGGATCTTCTTTGCGGGCAGCGTGGCGCGCGGCATTCTTGGCACCCCTGCCTGTGAGGTGTTCCTCAACAGTTTCCTGCAACCTGCCACCGGCGTGCAGAGCCGCTGTGAAACCACGCCGCTCTGGTTGATCACCGATGATGCCGCCGGGGTTAGCGGTGCAGCACGTTTCGCGATTGAAAGAGCCGGTCGCGGCAGCTGACGCACCTCAGCGGGTGAGGGCGCGCGTCAGTAATCGCGCTTGAAGAACAGACCAACGCCGGTTTCGCCCTCGCCATCAACCTTGCCTGTGACGGTCAGGCTTTTGCTGACATCCAGGTTGATGCTCAGCTCGCTGTCGCCACGGGTGTTAACGTTGAAATCGGTGTAGACGTTCTCGGACACGTAGCCGCCGATATCTAGAAGTCCCGCGCCAAGGTTGTCGAGCCCGAGTTCCACATTGCTGGCCCCGGTCTCGTCCCGCAGCTTGCCCTCGGCGCGGTTGCTGCCACCTCGCCCGCTGAGGGTGGCGACCGATCCGGCCAGCCGGGCCAAGGCCAAGGGGGACAGATCCTGAATATTATCCCCGAACAGCAACAGCGCCAACGCCTCCTCGCTGGGGCGTTCCGGGTCGGAGGTCACCTTGATCGAGGGGCTGTCAATCAGGCCGGAAAGTTCCAGCGTTGCGGTGCCCTCGGAGGTCGCGGCGGAAGAGCGCAGCAGCAGATAGGGGCGCAAATCGCCCTGCAGAGTGATTTGCCCCTCGTCCAGCGCCAACCGCCGTCCCAGAATATCGAAGGTGCCCCGGATCAGGCTGATCTGGCCAGCGGGCGCCAGATTGGCGGTGCTGCCACGCAGCTGGATCTGGCCACCCAGTTCGGCGCGCACACCGCGCCCACGGGCATTGATGCGATTTGGCGCGCTGATTAGCACATCCAGCAAAGTCCGGCCGGACCCGCTGCTGCCGCCATTGCCGCTGTCGATCAGACCGGCGCGGGCACGGGTGCGGCGCACCTCGGCGGGTTCGCCCTGATGCCGGATGTCCGGGATTGGGGCGGCGGTCACAGACCCGCCAGCGGTGGCCAGGTTGATATTGGTCTCGCCCACATCGATCCGCCCGGACAGGCGGTTGGTGCCGATCAGACCACCGGAAAGCGTCAGCGCACCGGACAGCTCGGTTTCATAGGAGAGTTGGTCGCTCAGCCCGATATTGGCCAGGGCGATCTGCAACTGCGCATCAAAGGGCGCGATCAATCCGACCGGTCCGCTAACACGCAGCTGGCCACCATCACGGGGCGCAGCTGTCAGCTGAATATTGGCTCTGGACCGCGCGATAGAGACTGTTGCGTTGATGGCATCGATCCGCTGCGCCGCGGCTGGAATGGCCAATGAGGTACCGCTGGTGCGGATCTGACCGCTCAGATTTGCCAGCGATGGCTCGCCCTTCAGCGACAGATCAAATTGTGCCGGGCCACGGATCAGATTGGGGGAAATGAACGGGTTCAACCCTTCCAAGCGCAACTGCCCCTTGGCATCGATATCGGCGCGACCTTGCACCTCGTCCCAGCTGCCTGCGACGGTGCTGGTGACACCTGCAGGGCCAAGGGCGCGGCTATTGATCTGCCAGACCCCGTCTCGGCGGCGCGCGGTGCCCTCGGCGGTCAACCGTCCCGGCAGTCCGGGCACAAACCGCTGCACTTCGGCCACCAGCGCGTCAAAGGTGATATCGGCGTCGCCCTTGTTCTCGGAGACCGTGCCATCAAGATCCGCAGATAATCCTGCCGGTCCTTCAGCGGCGCCATCAAATGTCCAGACCCCGGCGCGACGGCTGGCGGTGCCCTTGGCGCTCAGGGTGCCTGCAAGGGTGGGCACAAAGCGTTCCAGCGCATTGATTGCTGCATCGAACTGAAGATCGCCATCGCCGTTGGTCGTCATCTGACCAGTCAGTTCTGCCCGGGAGGATTTGGGCCCTCGCAGCTCTGCAACGCCAGAAAACGTCTTGTTGTCACGGGTGATCTCGGCGCTGAACGCTAAGGGGCCAGGCGCCTGTGGCAGGAGTTTCTCCAGCTGTTTCAACGTTGCCCCCAGGGAGAGCTGGCCAGAGGTGCTGCCCAATTGCCCGTTGGCTTGTGCGGTCAGCGCCTTTGCGTCCAGATCAAACCGATCAATGCGCAGCCCGGCCTCATCGCGCGCGGCCTTCAGTGCGATTGTGGTGGTGCCGCCGATCAGGTCGTCAACCGGTTTCAGCCCGGCGGAGAAATCCTGCCCCAGCACCGACAGATCAATGTCAAACGCGCCTGACAGCGGGGTCGCAGAGCCAACAGCTTTGGCTGTCATCCGCCCGTTCAGCGATTGCCCAGCGAGGTCTGAGAACCGGGCGAGGTTCTGAGCGTTGGCTTCGATATCGGCCGCAATCCGCAGCCCGCTTTCCAGCCCGTCGAGGGTCACCGCGCCGGTGGCACCATAGTCTGTGCCCAAAAGCAGCATATCGGTGATGCGCAGCGCCCCCGGGCCATCCGTGGTCACCCGCCCGTCAAAGGTCAGCGCGCTGCCAAGAGCCTCAGCCAGCGCGGGATCTGTGGGCACCAGTCCGGTCAGGGCAGCTGCGATCTGCCCATCCAGTGACAGGCCCTGACTTTGGTCGAGGGTGCCGGTCATTTCCAATTCAGCACGGGTGATCCGCAGGCCCGGATTGTTGAGCCGTTCCATTTGTGCGGCCACGGTCCAATCGCGCCCCGCCGGTTTTTCCGCGCGCAGGGACAGGTCCGTGACGGTGGTGGAGCCGCCCGCCACCGGCAATACGACGGCTTCCTGACCGGGCGGTGGGGTCACATCGGCGCGCAAATCGGCGCTTTCCAACGCCCCACCGGCGGCAACCTCCACAAAGCCTGAGAGGTCCAGTGCCTGCGTCGTGAGGGCCAGATCATCGATCATGACACCGCCCATGGCACGGGTCTGACCGCGCAGCCGGGCCCGCATATCGGGGCCGAAAAAGGGTTGATAAACCGGATCAACCAGTTCTGTGATATCGCCGCTCAGGTCGGCGCGAAATCCGATCGGGCGGCTGCCTTGGGTCGGGTCCGCAGGGGCATCGCCCGCCGCCGCAAGCACCACGGTGCCGCCGATGCGGCGTGTCCCATCGGTGTCCAGCGTCAGATCGGCGCTGAAATCCTCAACCGGGCCGCTGCCTTGCAAGGCAAGACGGATGTCGGGGCCGCCGGGCAGGGCCAATGCGGTGGAAACCAGCCCGCCATCGTTCTCCTCCAGGATCATATCAACGGTGATGGTGCCGGTCTCATTGGCAAACCCCGCCTTGAGGTCGAGCCGGTCGCTGTCACGGTCAAGGCGGGCAATCTGCAAGGCGCTGTCGAGCGTGCCATCGGCCAGGCTCATGGATCCATCAAGGCTCAGCACAGCTGCCACCCCGATCAGATCCTGCCCAAGGGTGAGACGCCCCACCTTGATTTCGCCGATATTGATCGACACCGGCAGCTCGGGCAGCTGGAATGGCGCCGCTTCGGGGGTTGGCAGATCGGGGTCTTCCAGCGGTGCCGCCGGGGCGCGCGCAACATGGATGCGATCCGCCTTCAGCGTATTGACGGAGAAATCGCCGCGCAGCAGGCCCAGCCGGTTCCAATCCAGCTCAGCGCCTTCGATGGTCAGCCAGATGCCTTCACTATCAGCCACCGTCAGCTTTTCGAGCGTGGCCTGTGAGGACAGCGCCCCCTCCAGTCCGGTAACGCGGATGGCGCGGCTCTCACCAGAGAGCGTGTCTTCCAGAAAATCGACCAGCAAGCCGCCGGAGTCTTCACGCTCCTGCGCCAGGGGCGGCGTCGGGGCGAGGGTCAGCGTGGTCGCAAACAGCAGTGGCGACAGCAGGACGGCAGGGCGAAGGGCTGCGAGGAGATGTTTCAAAATGCCTGTCCTATGCCGATATAGAATTGCAAACCATCGTCGCTGCCACCGTCCACCGGATAGGCAAGGTCCAGACGAATGGCGCCAATCCCGGCCACGTCGTAGCGCAAGCCAACACCGGCCCCGGCATGGCGGGCCGAGTCCGAGGAGACAAAACTATCCGCGTCCACCAAGCCGACGTCATAGAACCCCACAAGAGTGAATTTCTCACCGATACGGCCCCGTATTTCGCCAGACAGGGCCAGATACCCGCGCCCGCCTGAGGTGCCGCCCCCCGCAGGCACACCCAGTGATTGGAACTCCTGCCCGCGCACGGAGCCCGCACCGCCTGAATAAAACAGCAGGGTGGGCGACACCTCGGAGAGCGACGGGCCGATCACCGATCCCATCTGCAGCCGTCCTGCCAGCACGATACGGTCGTCACTGCCAAAACCTTTGTAGGCGCGGGCGTCGAATTTCAGCTGCAGGCCGGACTTGCTGCCATCAATCCCGATGAAGGGGACGGCGCGGGCATCAAGATAATAGCCGCTGGTGGCGCTCAGGCTGCTGTCGCGCCCGTCATATTCTGCTCGTAACTGCCCGACCAGATATTTGAACCGGCGCTTGCCAAAGACATCTTCGGCCAGGACGCTCTCAAACCCCAGGGCCGCCTCGGCAAAGAGTTGATCGGAATAGACCCGCCGGACCCCCACGGCGCCCAGTCCACGGGTCGCGGTATAATGCTCTTCGTCCAGCTTCTCTGCCTCAAGCAGGTAGAACTGGCTGTCATCGGGGCCAAAGGCGGCAGGCCGATCCAGGCGCACAGCGACACGCCCGTCGAGGTCATTGGCGCTGCCAATCCCGGACAGCCGGGCTTCAAACCTCAGCCGCTCCGCGCCACCAAAGAGATTGCGGTGCATCCAGGAGCCGCTCACCTCCAGCCCGTCGGAGGAACTCAGCTCCGCGCCGAAGGTGAAGCGCCGAGGCGGTTGATCTTCGATCCGGGCGACGTAGTCGAGGGTGCCGTCAGGATTGGCGCGTTCAGCAGGGCGAATGGTGACAGCGGAAAACGCGCCCGTGCGGCGCAGCCGGGTTGCGGATCTGGACAGAAGATCGGGGTGAAACACCTCACCGGTCGGGAAGCCAGCGATCCGCTGGATCGCCTCCGCCCGCACGGCGGAGGGATTGGCCAGTTGCAAGCGGCCAAAGCGCAGTTGCGGTCCCGGCGCCAGTCGCAAACGGGCGTCAAGCCGCGCCGCAACATGGTTGGCGGTGATTGATTGGCCGCCGATCTCTGCCTGCGGGTGCCCGGCATAGCGCCAGGTCTCAACGCCTGCATTCGCCGCATCGCGCAGCACCGAGGTGGTTGCGGTGCGCCCGGTGGCAAAATCTTCGGGAATATCGACAGTGCGTTTTTGCGGCAGGGGGCTGATCTCGGCGGTGCCGAAGGTAAATTTCTGCCCTGCTTTCACCGTGATCTCAATGGATTTAATCTCGCGCGGCAGGTTCAGCGGCTGGATCCTTGCCGCCTCGCGTCCGTCGACGCGGATCTGCACCACCGGCGAAAAATACCCCTGATCGTAAAGCACCTGCACCAGCGTCCGGTAATCCGACAGCGCTGCGGCCATCAAGGGTTGAACGCCGGTCTCTCCTCGGGCGCTGGTGGCCAGCGTCGCGGAGGCATCCTGCAAAAGATCACGCAAATCACCGTCTGATCCGGGGGCCACCAGCCGCGTCTCCGCTGCCGACAGTGCCGCAGCGCTGCCAAGGCTCAGGCTCGCAGCGCAGATCACGCCGCGACCAAACCGGCCCAAATGGCCACGGCGGGGTATATCACGAACGGAGCGGAGGAGGGCGCGGCAGTAGAACATAAAGGCTCCGAACAGACAAAATCGGCCCTGAGCCACCGCCGGATAACTGGTGCCGTTGGCAAGCATGGGGACCGGGTTCACACCTAGCATAGGGCAAACCCGGAGTGTAACGTCAATGGAGCATGAAGAGTTCCCGGATATTTTCCGTTCAACTCTCTGAAAGCGGGCAATGTGTTCCGGCCTGTGGATGTGAGCGCAGGATCAATGGCGCGGATCAGGCGCTGCAGGGGCAGATTACATCTGCGCTGCGCGGAACCAGGCCCGGATTGCGGCGCGGTCTTCTGGTTCCATATAGGTGATATTGGCCGGCGGCATCGCGTGGGTCACCCCGGCCTGCAGGTAGATCTCGCCCGCACGGCGCGCCACATCCGCTTCGGTTTCCAGCAGTACACCCTTGGGTGCGGTGCGGATGCCGTCCCAGAATGGCTCTCGCGCGTGGCACATGCTGCACCGCCCCATCACGATCTCATGCACCTGCTCAAAGCCCTCGGTGTTGGCCATGGCCAGCGCGGTGCCGCTCAGCGCCGCTTCTTCCCGCGCATCGTCTCCCTCATGCTCAAGCCCGAGTGAGGAGAGGATGATCACACCCAGAAACAACAGCGCTGTCGCCAGCCAGGTCCAGGTGGGGTTCCCGGCGCGGGCATGGCGGGTGTTGAAATAATGCCGGATGGTCACGCCCATCAAGAACACCAGTGCCGCAATCAGCCAGTTGTATTCACTGGCAAACGCCAGAGGGTAGTGGTTCGACAGCATCAGGAAAACAACCGGCAGCGTCAGATAGTTGTTGTGGGTTGAGCGCAGCTTGGCGATTTTGCCGTATTTGGCATCCGGCGCGCGGCCCTCCTGCAGATCCTTCACCACAATGCGCTGGTTCGGCATGATGATGAAGAATACATTTGCGGTCATGATGGTGGCGGTGAAAGCGCCGAGATGCAGCATCATGGCACGGCCTGTGAACACCTGATTGAGCCCCCAGCCCATGGCCACCAGCATCAGGAACAGCAGCACCATCAACAGGGTAGGACGCTCAGCAAGGCCCGATTTGCACAGCCGGTCATAGACCAGCCAGCCCACAGACAGCGTCGCCGCCGAAATCAGGATCCCCTGCCACAGCGCGATATCTGCCTTGGACTGATCAATCAGATACAGCTCGCCACCGACCCAATAGACCACCATCAACAGGGCAAACCCCGAGAGCCATGTCATATAGCTCTCCCATTTGAACCAGGTCAGGTGATCGGGCATCTCGGCAGGGGCCACCAGATACTTGCGGATGTGGTAAAAGCCGCCGCCATGGACCTGCCATTCCTCGCCATGGGCGCCCACCGGCAGGTCCGGCGCTTTGCGCAGCCCCAAATCGAGCGCGATGAAATAGAACGAGGATCCGATCCAGGCGATGGCGGTGATCACATGCAGCCAACGGATGGCAAAGCCCAGCCAATCCCACATCATCAACAGCTCAAACATTCAAATCCGGTCCTTTGTCGCCCTTGGGGTCCGTGACCGCAGGCTTGGTTACATCTCATCCTGCGCGGCGGGACAGCCCCGTAACGCAGCTCAGTCACCCTAGGCAAAGCCGGGTTTCTTCGGTATTCCCATATACTGCCAAACTGTATCAAAAATTCTGGAACAATCGCAGGCCTCTGTCATGTCTTATCTCGACAATATCCGCACCTTTGTCCGGGTCTATGAACTGGGGTCGATGTCAGCCGCAGGGCGTGACCTCAGGGTGTCGCCAGCTGTGACCTCAGCGCGGATCTCGCAGCTGGAGGAGTATCTCGGCGTGCGCCTGTTTCAGCGCACCACCCGCAATCTGACCGCAACCGAGCAGGGGCGCGCGTTTTATGACGGGGCGGTTGCGGTGCTGGATGCGGTTGACGTGGCTGAGGCCAAGGTGATGCATCTGACCGATACGCCACGTGGCACCCTGTTTGTGGCGGCACCTCTGGGGCTTGGGCGACGGCTGCTGGCGCCACAGACGCCGGAGTTTCTGGCGACATATCCCGAAATCAACCTGCGCCTGCGCCTTTCCGATCGGGCCGTGGATCTGACCAGCGAGGGGCTGGATCTGGCGTTTTTCCTTGGCCAACCAGAGGATAGCAACCTGCGTATCCGCAAGATTGCAGACTGCCAACGGGTGCTGTGCGCGTCGCCTGCCTATGTGGCGCGACGGGGGCTGCCTGCCGATGGGTCAGCCTTGTTGCGCGATGGCCACGACTGTCTGAACCTGCGCTATCCGGGGGCGAGTGAGTTTCAATGGCTGCTGCAGACCAGCGAGGGTCCGCGCCGCTTTGCGGTGAGCGGTCGCTATGAATGCGACGACGGCGATGTGTTGACCGATTGGGCGCTGGCAGGGGAGGGCGTGGTGCTGAAACCGCTGTTCGAGGTGGCCGAACATCTGGCGGCTGGGCGGTTGGTTCCGGTTGCCGAGGCAACACCGCCGGTGCCGGTGCAGTTGGCCTGTCTTTATACGCACCGCCGCCATCAGGACCCCAAGACGCGCCTGTTCATGGAGTATATGACCGCGCGGCTGGCTGCGGCACTGCGCGCCGATGGGGCTCAGTCGGATCGCAACCTGGATGACGGTTCCGGGGCTGATCAGGCGGAGACGCCATCCGCCTAGGGCAACAACCCCCTCCCGCCCGCTGCAACCCTCCTGCCGGAGGGCCGCTGCCGTTGGGCATGGCCGCGCAAGGGCGCGGCGGCGTTCAGCTTCCGCGGTATGTGGAATATCCAAACGGCGACAGCAGCAGAGGCACGTGGTAATGCGCGCTGTCATCCGTGATGCCAAAACGAATGGGAACTTCATCCAGAAACAGCACCTCACCTGAGGCCTGCCCGCTGGCCCGCAAATACTCGCCGGCCTCAAACACCAGCTCATAGCTGCCGGTCACAAAATCTTCCTTTGGCAAGATCGGACTGTCGGTACGCCCGTCAGCATTGGTTGACATGCTGGCTATCTCCGCGCGTCCGCGCCCGTCCAGCCGATAGAGCCGGATCGGCAGCCCCGCCGCCGGGCAGCCCCGGGCGGTGTCCAGCACATGTGTGGTGAGATAGCCGGGCTCGGTCCGTGTGGTCATTCTGTATCCTCCTGCTGTCGCGCTACCTCTGCCCGATGGGGCCAGAGGCCGCAAACCTGTGAGATCTGATAGTGTATTCGGGAATATTTGAAAAATCGCGTAGATCTTCTGCCATAGTAATGACTGACAGTCGTTTGCAAAGAGGCCCCCGGCAATGAACAGATATCCCCGCAACATGATCGGATATGGCGCGACGCCGCCCGATGCAGCCTGGCCGGGTAAGGCCAAGGTCGCGGTGCAGTTTGTGCTGAACTTTGAGGAGGGCGGCGAGAACAATATCCTGCACGGCGATGCGGGGTCGGAGGCGTTTCTGTCCGATATCGCCGGTGCGGCGCCCTGGCCGGGACAACGACATTGGAACATGGAATCGATCTACGACTATGGGGCGCGGGCCGGGTTCTGGCGGCTGCACCGCATGTTCACTGCTGCGGATATTCCCGTCACCATCTACGGCGTGGCCAGCGCCCTGGCGCGGGCACCTGAACAGGTCGCCGCGATGAAGGCCGCCGATTGGGAAATCGCTTCCCACGGGTTGAAATGGGTCGAACACAAGGACATGGCCGAAGAGGAGGAGCGCGCCGCGATTGCCGAGGCAATCCGCCTGCATACGGAGGTTGTCGGCACGCGCCCGCGCGGCTGGTACACCGGGCGCTGCAGTGAAAATACCGTGCGTCTGGTGGCTGAAGAGGGCGGCTTTGACTACGTGTCCGACACCTATGACGACGATCTGCCCTACTGGCTTGAGGTTGGCGCGCGGGATCAGCTGATCATCCCCTACACGCTCGAAGCCAACGATATGCGCTTCGCCACGGCGCCGGGTTACATCACGGGGGAGCAGTTCTATCAGTATCTGAAGGACGCCTTTGACCTGCTCTACGCCGAGGGCGAAGCGGGCGCGCCCAAGATGATGTCGGTCGGGCTGCATTGCCGTCTCATCGGCCGCCCGGGCAAAGCGGCGGGGCTGAAGCGGTTTATCGACTATATCCAGGGATTTGACGGCGTGTGGTGTCCGCGCCGCATCGATATCGCCGACCACTGGGCCAAAACCCATCCGCATCAGCGTCGCGAGCGACCCAGCCAGATGACCCGCGCACGGTTTGTCGAGGCGTATGGCGGTATTTTCGAACATTCGCCGTGGATTGCGGAACGGGCCCATGATCTGGAGCTGGGGCCCGCGCATGATCGTGCGATAGGGCTGCATAATGCGCTCTGTCGGATGTTTCGCTCCGCCAGCGAGGAGGAGCGGCTGGGCGTGCTGACCGCGCACCCGGATCTGGCGGGCAAACTGGCCGCTGCCAAGCGCCTCACCGCCGAAAGCACGAATGAACAGGCCTCCGCCGGGCTGGATGCGCTGACGGACGCGGAGCGCACACGGTTTACGCAACTGAACACGGCCTATGTGGAAAAACACGGCTTTCCTTTCATTATTGCAGTGCGCGACCATGATAAGGCGTCGATTTTGGCCGCCTTTGAGCGGCGTATCAGCCATGATCGGGCCTGCGAATTCGCCGAAGCCTGCCGACAGGTCGAACGTATCGCGGAATTCCGGCTGAAGGATCTGCTGCCATGACCTGCCCATCGTCCTTTGGGTGCCCAAAATGCGGGGACCCGCGATGAAAACCGTTGCAATCCAACCCATCAGCGCTGAGGGGTTTGCCCCCTTCGGGGATCTTGTCGATTGCAGCGGGGCACCGGACAAGATCATCAATCAGGGGCTCTGTGGGCGATACCATGACCGCGCGCAACTGGACTTCAGCACTGGCCGCGCGGGGCTGAGCCTGTTCAACGCTGAACCGCGCGCGCTGCCGATGCCTTTGTTGATGGTGGAACGTCACCCGGAGGGCAGCCAGGCCTTCATCCCGATGAGCGAGACCGGATTTCTGGTCATCGTCGCGCCGGATGCGGGCGGCGCACCGGGGGAGCCGCTGGCCTTTGAAACGCGGCCTGGCCAGGCCATCAACTTCCATCGGGGCACTTGGCACGGGGTGTTGACGCCGCTGACCGCACCGGGGCTGTTTGCCGTGGTGGACCGGATCGGCGACGGGGCCAATCTGGAAGAGCATTGGTTCGACACCCCCTATCAGGTGATCCGACCGTAACCGCACAAACAAAGGCGCAGCGCCCCACCGGGCCTTGCGCCCTTTTCTTTCCCATAAAGCACTCCGCCGAACGAGAGTGCTGACACACCGCAAACCAAGACGGACCAACAGACCGCATATCAACAGAGAGGGACAAAACCATGGCCGACGGCTCAATCGGAACGCCAGCCCAGCTGCGCGATCCCAACTACACCCCACCGCTGGCAAAGGCGGTGCCTCTGGGCATCCAGCACGTGCTGGCAATGTTCGTTTCAAACGTGACCCCTGCCATCATCGTCGCCGGGGCGGCGGGATTTGGATTTGGCTCGAACTCTCCGGATTTTCCCGAGCTGTTGTATTTGATCCAGATGTCGATGCTGTTTGCCGGGGTGGCGACGCTGCTGCAGACGCTGACCCTCGGGCCGGTTGGCGCGGCGCTGCCAATTGTGCAGGGCACCAGCTTTGCCTTTCTGCCGATCATGATCCCGCTGGTTGCGGGCAAGGGAGTTGACGCGCTGGCCGCCCTGTTTGGCGGCGTGCTGATCGGGGGGCTGTTCCATGCGGTATTGGGCCTTTTCATCGGGCGCATCCGCTTTGCCCTGCCGCCGCTGGTCACCGGGCTGGTGGTCACGATGATCGGTCTCGCGCTGGTCAAGGTGGGTATCCAATACGCGGCCGGCGGCGTGCCTGCGATTGGCACCCCGGAATATGGATCTCTGCTCAACTGGTCAGCGGCGCTGGTGGTGATCATCGTCACCTTGGGGCTGAAATTCTTCGCCCGTGGGATGCTGTCGATCTCGGCGGTGTTGCTGGGGCTGATCGTGGGCTACCTCTATGCGATGATGATGGGGATGGTCACGGTTGAGGCGATCGGTAACAGCTGGTCGCGCGCCAGTGCCTTTGCCCTGCCGGTGCCGTTCAAATACGGGATCGAGTTTTCCGCAGCGGCGATCCTCGGCTTTTGTCTCATGGCGCTGGTCTCGGCGGTGGAAACCGTCGGGGACGTCAGCGGCATCGCCCGTGGGGGTGCAGGCCGGGAAGCCACGGATAAGGAAATCGCCGGGGCGACCTATGCCGATGGTTTCGGCTCTGCGCTGGCAGGTGTGTTTGGCGGCCTGCCCAATACTTCCTTCAGTCAGAACGTTGGCCTGATCGCCATGACCGGCGTGATGAGCCGCCATGTCGTCACGATTGGCGCGCTGTTCCTGATCCTCTGCGGGCTGGTGCCCAAGGTCGGCGCGATCATTCGCACCATTCCGATTGAGGTGCTGGGCGGCGGCGTCATTGTCATGTTCGGCATGGTGGTGGCCGCCGGGATTTCGATGCTGTCGGATGTGGACTGGAACCGCCGCAACATGGTGATCTTTGCGATCTCACTCTCCATCGGGCTGGGGCTGCAGCTGGAGCCGGGCGCGGTGCAGCATCTGCCGGACACGCTGCGGATCCTGATGACCTCTGGCCTGCTGCCAGCGGCGCTGATCGCCATTGTCCTGAACCTGGTGCTGCCGCATGAGCTTGCCAGCGAATCCACGGAAGAGGTTTCCGGCGGCCTTTCCGGTCAGGGCCGGGGCAGCCTGCCGGGGGAATAACGCTACCGGCCTAAGTCAGAACAGAAAATAGGGGCCGCAGCAGATTTGCGCGGCCCCCATTTTTGCGAAGAATATGCCAAATCCGGTCGGGGGAGGCTTGGCGTGTTATGCGCCCTCGGCCATCAGCCGCGCCATATCCAGCATTCGCGCGGAAAAGCCCCATTCATTGTCGTACCAGCCAAACATTCGCAGCTGATGGGCGCCCGTCACCCGTGTTTCCGGTCCGGCGATGACCAGCGATTCCGGGCGTGCCCGCAGATCGGAGGAGACCAGCGGTTGATCGGTCCAGCCCAGCACTGGCGCGGCCTCGACGGCGGCGCGCAGCACGTCGGCAATCTGATCGCCCTGCATCGGGCGCTCTGTCTGCACCACCAGATCCACGGCGGAGACGCTGGCGGTCGGGACCCGTACCGCAGCGCCGCTGATCCGCCCCGCCAGATGCGGCAGAACCTCGTCAATCAGATGGGTCGCGGAGGTCGTGGTCGGCACCATCGAGAGCGCGCCACCTCGCGAGCGGGCAAAATCCCCTCGCGGCGCATCGACCATCGGCTGGGAATTCGTATAGCAGTGGATCGTGGTCATATGGGCGCTGTTGATGCCCAGCTCCGCGTCCAGCAGTTTGACCAGCGGGGCCAGCCCATTGGTGGTGCAGGAGGCGTTGGAGATGATCCTTCCATCCCCCAGCTCCGCCTCATTTGCGCCCAGAACAACCGTGCGTTCAGCTGCGGGGGAGGGGCCGGAGATCAGCACCTTGCGCGCCCCGGCAGACAGGCCACGCCCCGCCACATCCGAGGTCCGTGCGATGCCGGTGCATTCCAGCACCACATCAACACCCGACAGGTCCAGCGTGCTGAGATCCGCGCTCTGGTGAAAGCGGATCACGCGGTCGGCGATGCGCAGACTGTCGCCGTCGATCGCCACCGGATCGGGGTAGGGCCCAAAGGTGCTGTCGTATTGAAACAGATAGGCGCACATGTCCAAAGGCGCGATATCGTTGATGCAAACCAGCTCAATCCCGGCGCCGCGCGGCGTGGTCAGGATCTGGCGCAGAATAGCGCGGCCGATACGGCCGAATCCGTTGATTGCAAGTTTCATGGCCAAGCTATGACAGGGCGCGGCATCCGGCTCAATCCGCAACAGCGGCAATCGGCCCTCCGTTTCGGTCACATTTTCCCGCGCGGTGTTTCAATGGGCTGCTGTCTGTCTGATCGCGGCTTAACGACAGACCAGATCCGCGAAATATGCTCCGTTGATCGAACGCACCATGCTGTCGATCCGCGCGCGGCAGCCGGTGGCTGCGAAAAACGCACGGACGGCTTGTTTGGCGCTCAGAACCGCAGGTGGGCGCAACGGGTCAAGTTCCGCATTCAGGCGCTGCGCCATGTAACGCCCAGAGTTGAGACGACCGCTTTCGCTTTGCCGTTCAGCCACCGGGGCAACATGCCAGCTGCGGCCCAGAACCTGAACCACGCTTACCTGCGCCGCGGGGTCTGATCCGGCACCGGCTGCGGTCGGCAGGGTCAGCAAGGCAGGGCCAAGGGCGGCTGCCAGCGCGAGACCACACACGCGCCGGGCGGTATGTGTGCGCAGGCATCCGGGCCTTGTTTGGGCAGGCGCGACACGGGGCACCGATGCTCTGCGATGACTGCCCGAATACGCCAGCAGGGTCATTAACCCCAGAGCCAAGGCAGTGAACGCAACTGTGAACGCGGCAGATATGATTGACATGGGCGCAGGCTCCGTCAGGGCGGGCCGAGGTCGGCCCGCGTGCAGGGGGTTGGCTACTCCTGACACCTTAACGGTGCTGCGCGTTCTGGCAATGGCCACGCGTGCCCTTGGTTAGCGCGGTGGGCTCAGCGGCATATGCCGGTTGACGTCTTTGTAGAGCAGATAGCGGAAGCGCCCCGGCCCACCCGCGTAGCAGGCTTGTGGGCAGAAGGCGCGCAACCACATGAAGTCACCGGCCTCCACCTCGACCCAATCCTGGTTAAGGCGATAGACAGCCTTGCCCTCCAGCACATACAGCCCGTGTTCCATCACATGGGTCTCTGGGAACGGAATGACGCCACCGGGTTCGAAGGTGACGATGGTGACATGCATATCATGGGACATATCTGTGGGGTCGACGAAACGGGTGGTGGCCCAGCGGCCTTCGGTGTCCGGCATCACTGTTGGGGCAATGTCGCGCTCATTGGTGATCAGTTTTGCGGGCTTCTCGAGCCCCGGCGCCGCCTCCCAGCGTTTGCGGATCCAGTGAAACCCGGCCACGCTGTTGCTGCTGTTGTGCAGGGTCCAGCCCGCGCCCGCCGGAATATAGGCATAGCCGCCCGGCGTCAGAATATGCTGCGCCCCGTCAAGGGTCAGACAAACCTCGCCCTCCGTCACGAACAGCACGGATTGTGCGGCGCTGTCATGTTCGGGCGCGTCGGAGCCGCCACCGGGTTGCAGTTCGACAATATATTGCGAGAACGTCTCGGCAAAGCCGCTCAGCGGGCGGGCAATGACCCACATCCGCATGCCCTGCCAACCCGGCAGATAGGAGGTGGTGATATCGCGCATCGTGCCCTTAGGGATGACTGCATAGGCATCGGTGAACATGGCGCGGTCGGTCAGCAACTGCTCCTGACCGGGATGGCCTCCCTGAGGGGTGTAATAACGCGGCGCGGTCATCGGCGGTCCTTTCGTGATGCTTGCTGCATTTATGCGGACTCGCAGGCGGCGCTCCAAGGGGGGCGCTGCGGATAACATCCTTCGCGAAATTTTGAATATCGGGCGGCGAGGCGGCGGCCGGTAGCAGTGATGGCGCATATAGGGCAGGGGGGCATCTGCCCCCATCCGCCGCATATCTGCTTAGAGATCAGCCAACGCCTGGCTCTGGCGCAATTCAGCGGCGCAGAGTTGCAGTGCGCGTAACGACAGTTCTGTATCCTGCGCCGGGTTCACCCCGCGCGGGGAGGAGCTGCCAACAACAATCGGCCGCTGCTCCGGGCGCGACACCGGCACCGCATAGCCGATAATGCCGGTCTCAAACTCGCTGTCAGTCACCGCATAGCCCCGCTGTCGCGCCGTCGTGACCCGCTCAAGGATCTGCTCCGGCTCGGTCAGCGATTGTTCGGTGTGGCGGGGCATATCCGTTGTTGCCAGTGTTTCAGCAGCGGCGTCTGCCGACAAACAGCCCAGCAGCATCCGGCCCAGACTGGTGTGAACCAGCGGGATATGGGCCCCGGCCGTGAACCCGTAGGTGACCGGCGCATGTTCGACTGTGGACTGCGCCAGCAGCAGCACACGCCCTTGATCCAGCGTTGCAAGGGTAATCTCCGCACCCAGACTGCGCGCATGACGGTTGAGCACCGGCTGTACCTTGCGGCCAAATTGATTGGCCTGAAGAAACCCGCCCGACAGCGCCAGCACCTGTGGCGTCAGCGACAGGACACGGCCCTGCTGGCGCAGATACCCCGCCTGCACAAGCGTCAGCGCCCCGCGTCGCGCGGTGGCGCGGTCCTGGCCGGTGCGTCGGGCAATATCGGCCAGTGTCAGCGTCGGCGTTGCAGCATCAAATGCAGCCAGAACAGCCAGCCCCTTGGCAAAGCTGGAGGAAATATTTCGGTCTTGTTCACTCATTGTCTATTCCACAAATACGCGGCAGCGCGCCCCTCCGGTCACCGCAACATGCACTCAAACAGGCTCACCATCCTGTCTGTGGCTCCATGGTGCGACTTCCATGGACCTGGTTCATGATTGGCGAGTTCCTAGATGTCCCCATTTTGCCACCTTGAGTGGTATGTTGTTTTCGGTCTTCAGCTAGATGCGGAAATCCTTGCCAAATTTGCAGTTTTTCCGTTTGGCTCCTGATAAGAGACTGGACCTGAACTAGTTTTTTAGTTCAAGCTTAAATTATCCACATGCATAACAAAAGCGGTGCAGCAGGTGGGCATAGAGGTTACCGGACGCAACGTCACAAATTGGGGGCGGTTACGTGACGGTGTCCGGGGGTGCGTACAGGAAGAAGGCCGGATCACAAGATGACAACATCGCTCAACAAGGGCGCGCTGGCGCGCAACGGGCTACTTTCGGACCAGGCCTGCCACGATGCGGAGGCGGTATTGGCGCAATGCGAGGCCGCGCGGGTGGAAACTGTGCGGGTGCTGTTTGCCGATCAACACGGCATTCTGCGTGGCAAGACCTTGGTTGCTGCCGGTCTGCGGTCGCTGTTCGAGCAGGGGATCGCGGTGCCCTCAACGCTTCTGCTGAAAGACACCGCGCATCGCACTGTCTTCCCGGTGTGGAGCGAAAACCCGGAGGAGGTGGTAACGCCGATGCAGGGTGCCAGTGACGTTCTGCTGGTGCCGCGTCCTGAGACCTTTCGGGTGCTGCCCTGGTCGCCGCATTCGGCCTGGATCTTCTGTCATGTGGCCTTTCACGACGGCGCAACCGTGCCCTTCGGCTCAGCCCATGTGTTGGAGCATGCTGTGGCAACGCTGGCGGAGCAGGGGCTTCAGACGGTGGTCGGGCTGGAGGTTGAGTTTCAGATTTTTGAGCGGGTCGACCCTGCGCTGGGCCACGCCCAGCAGGGCATGCCAGGGGCACTTGTTGAGACGCGCAACCTCATCCAGGGGTATCAGTATCTGACCGAAACCCGCTACGCTGAGGCCGAGGGCATTCTGGATGCCCTGCGTCGTCATGCGCAGGCGCTGGGCCTGCCGGTGCGCACCGTGGAAATCGAGATGGGGCCGAGCCAGTTCGAGTTCACTTTTGACCCCGCTGACCCGATGACGCAGGCCGACGCCATGGTGATGTTTCGCACCATGGCCAAGGAGGTCTGCGCTGCCAACGGGTTGCACGCCAGTTTCATGGCCAAGCCCCGGCAGGACCATGCCATGGCCAACGGCTGGCATATCCATCAATCGCTGATCGACACCCAGAGCGGGCGCAACCTCTTCATGCCGGAGGTCGCGGGCGCGCTGACCGCTGAAGCCAGCGGTTGGATTGCGGGTTTGCTCACCCATGCGGAGGCCGCCTCAATTCTGGTGGCGCCAACCGTGAACAGCTACAAACGCTATCTGCCCTATCAATTGGCCCCCAATCGGGTGCAATGGGGAGAAGACAACCGTGGCGCGATGCTGCGGGGGCTTATGCGGCCCGGTGATCCCACCAGCCGGATCGAAAACCGCGCGCCAGACAGCACCGCCAACCCGTATTTTGCACTGGCTGCCCAGATTATCGCGGGCAGTGAAGGGCTGATGGCGGGCAGGCAGGCGCCGGCCCCAACTGCGTCGCCCTATTCTGATGACGCGGAGAAGCTGCCGCGCTCGTTGGGTCAGGCCTTGCAGGCCTTCTCCTCATCGGAGCTGTTTCGCAGCGCGCTGGGGGAGGATGTGGTTGACTATCTCACCCATCTGAAGGAGGTCGAGTGGTCCCGCTATCTGGATACTGTCAGCGAATGGGAACAGGCCGAATATTTTAATCTTTACTGATGGTTATGCGCCATCACAGCCCATCGCTTGACGGCTGTCGGATTCGGCGATGCCACCTGTCGGAAATGCCACCAGACGGCGGCATTGCAGCTTGAAGAGAAACGATATTATTGCTAGCGTATACAGGCGTATGCGGGAGAACCAGCGCGGTGGCAATTGACCGCCGACTTTGGTGCCGAAGGAGCAACCGCCCCGGAAACTCTCAGGCCACAGGGACCGCAGGCGCAACACACTCTGGAGAGACCCTGATCACATCGGGGCGCCGAAGGGATAGCGATCTCAGGCAAAGGGACAGAGGGGGCATCACATCGTGCAGGCATGGCCTGCGCGTACGATTTGATGCCGGGACCATGCCACCACAGCGGATCGGACCGGCCCTGAAACACATGGGATGGATCGGCATGGCTGCTGAGACTTCGGGACAACCAGACTTCTCCCGCGCGGATGTGCGCGGGGTCCCCGGCGCTGGCGCGCCTCTCGTCGACCTACCCTGCGTCGACCTGCTTGGTCGGGACCGGGCAGAGGCCGCCGTTATCATCCCCGTGATGCCGCAGATCACCACCACCAAACCGCGACCGTCCAACCGGGCGGGCCGCCGCAGACGCTGACGCCAGCGCCACCTCCAAAGGAAGAGACCGATGAAATTTACCGAAGAACACGAATGGCTGCTGCCGGAAGGCGACGATCTGATCACAGTGGGCATCACCAGCCACGCAGCCGAGCAGCTGGGTGATGTCGTGTTTGTGGAACTGCCCGAGGTCGGCACCGAAGTGTCCAAAGATGATGAGATCGTCGTGATCGAATCCGTCAAAGCCGCCTCCGATATTCTGGCGCCGCTGGACGGTGAGATCGTCGAGGTGAATGAGGCGCTGGCCGACAATCCCGGCAAGATCAATGAGGATCCGCAGGGCGATGCCTGGTTCTTCAAGATCAAACCCTCCGATCTGTCGCCGATGGACGATTACATGGATGAAGCCGGGTATAAGGACTTCATCGGTTGATCCTTCCACCCCGCCTGCGCCTCTCGCGCGGCGGGGTTTTTTGATCGCTGTTCCCGCATAGATCGCGGCAACCAGCCGCAAGATCGGGCCTGCCCGCAGCCTCCTGCTGCCTTAACCTCCTGTTGCTGAAGAGGGCGACATATGTCTTTTGAACCCACGGATTATCTGCCGTACGACTTTGCCAACCGCCGCCACATCGGCCCGTCACCCGAGGAAATGGATGACATGCTTGCCGTGGTCGGCGCCAAGAGCCTGGACGCGTTGATCAACGACACCGTGCCCGCCACCATCCGTCAGGCCGCCGCGCTGGAGTTTGGCCGCCCCCTATCCGAACGTGAGCTGCTGCATCACATGCGTGAGGTCGCGGGCAAGAACGTTCTGAAGACCTCGCTTATTGGTCAGGGCTACCACGGCACCGTGACCCCGCCCGCGATCCAGCGCAACATTCTGGAAAACCCGGCCTGGTACACGGCCTACACGCCCTATCAGCCCGAAATCTCGCAGGGCCGTCTTGAGGCGCTGCTGAACTTCCAGACCATGATCTCAGACCTCACCGGTCTGGAAATCGCCAATGCTTCGCTTCTGGATGAGGCGACCGCCTGCGCCGAGGCGATGACTGTGGCGCAGCGGGTCTCCAAATCAAAGGCCAAGGCGTTTTTTGTCGACCGCGACTGCCATCCGCAGAACATCGCCGTGATCCAGACCCGCGCCGCGCCGCTGGGGATCGAGGTCATCGTCGGCAACCCGGATAAGCTGGACGCCTCGGCGGTCTTTGGCGCGCTGTTCCAATATCCCGGCACCTATGGCCATGTGCGCGATTTTACTGATCACATCGCCCAGCTGCACGCGCATAAGGCCATCGGCGTTGTCGCGGCAGATCCGCTGTCGCTGACCCTGCTGAAGGAGCCGGGCGCGATGGGTGCCGACATCGCTGTCGGCTCGACTCAGCGCTTTGGCGTGCCGGTTGGCGCCGGTGGTCCGCATGCGGCCTATATGGCCACCAAGGATGCCTATAAACGCGCGATCCCGGGCCGCATCGTCGGCGTGTCAGTCGATGCCCATGGCAACCGCGCCTATCGCCTGTCGCTGCAAACCCGTGAACAGCACATCCGCCGGGAGAAAGCGACCTCCAACGTCTGTACCGCGCAGGCCCTGCTGGCGGTGATGGCGTCTATGTATGCGGTCTTCCATGGCCCCAAGGGTCTGAAAGCCATCGCGCAGCGAATCCACCGCAAAACTGTCCGTCTGGCCAAGGGGCTGGAGGAGGCAGGCTTCAGGGTGGATCCCAGATCCTTCTTCGATACGATCACCGTGGATGTTGGCCCCTTGCAGGAGGCGGTGTTGAAATCCGCCGTGGACGAAGGGCTGAACCTGCGCCGGGTTGGCGAAACCCGCGTTGGCATCACCCTGGATGAGGTGACCCGCTCTGAAACCATCGAAGCGGTCTGGCGTGCCTTCGGCATCCGCCGCGGCGACGATGATTTCACGCCTGAGTATCGCGTGCCGGAGAACATGCACCGCACATCCGATTACCTGACGCATCCGATTTTCCACATGAACCGGGCCGAGACCGAGATGATGCGCTATATGCGCCGTCTGGCCGACCGCGATCTGGCGCTGGACCGCGCGATGATCCCGCTAGGCTCCTGCACGATGAAGCTCAACGCCGCGGCAGAAATGATGCCGCTCAGCTGGCCGGAATTTGCCAATATCCACCCCTTTGCGCCTGCTGATCAGATGCAGGGCTACGCCGAGATGGTCAGCGACCTGTCAGAGAAACTGTGCCAGATCACCGGCTATGACGCGATTTCCATGCAGCCGAACTCTGGCGCGCAGGGCGAATATGCGGGCCTTCTGTCCATCGCGGCCTATCACCGCGCCAACGGGCAGGGCCATCGCAACATCTGTCTGATCCCGATGTCAGCCCATGGCACCAACCCGGCCTCTGCCCAGATGGTGGGGTGGAAAGTTGTGGTGGTGAAATCCGCCGAAAACGGCGATATCGACCTCGATGATTTTCGTGAAAAGGCGGAGAAACACGCCGAAAACCTCGCAGGCTGCATGATCACCTACCCCTCGACCCATGGCGTGTTTGAGGAAACCGTGCATGAGGTCTGCCAGATCACCCATGACCACGGCGGTCAGGTCTACATCGATGGCGCCAATATGAACGCGATGGTGGGCCTGTCGCGTCCTGGCGATCTGGGCGGCGATGTGAGCCACCTGAACCTGCATAAAACCTTTGCCATCCCGCATGGTGGTGGCGGCCCCGGCATGGGTCCGATTGGGGTGAAGGCGCATTTGCAGCCACATCTGCCCGGTCACCCCGAAACCGGCGGGGAGGAAGGCCCGGTCTCGGCCGCGCCCTTCGGCTCTGCCTCCATCCTGACCATCAGCTGGGCCTATTGCCTGATGATGGGGGGTGCGGGTCTGACCCAGGCGACGAAGGTGGCGATCCTCAATGCCAACTACATCGCCAAGCGTCTCGAAGGGGCATATGACGTGCTCTACAAGGGACCTACGGGCCGCGTCGCGCATGAGTGCATCTTGGACACGCGCCCGTTTGAGGCCAGCGCCAATGTCACCGTGGATGATGTGGCCAAACGTCTGATCGACAGCGGTTTTCACGCACCAACCATGTCCTGGCCCGTTGCTGGTACCCTGATGGTGGAACCCACCGAGTCCGAAACCAAGGCCGAGTTGGACCGGTTCTGCGAAGCCATGCTGTCGATCCGAGAGGAAATCCGTGCAGTTGAGGCAGGTGAGATGGATGCGGACAATAACGCGCTGAAAAACGCCCCCCACACGATGGAAGACCTCGTGAAAGACTGGGATCGCCCCTATTCCCGCGAACAGGGCTGCTTCCCTCCGGGGGCGTTCCGGGTCGACAAATACTGGCCGCCGGTGAACCGTGTCGACAACGCCTACGGCGACCGCCATCTGGTCTGCACCTGCCCCCCGATGGAGGACTACGCAGAGGCGGCAGAATAAACCGCTTGCAGACGGGCCCTTCGGGGCCCGTTTTCTTTTGCCTAGCTGCGGTGATCCGCCCGTGACGTCCCGTCACGCGGCTGGACAGCGCCGCAATCCGCGCGCCATGCTGCGGTCAAACGAAACAATCAAATGAGGCGCCGGGATGGATATGAACTTGGGAATGCGGAGCGAAAACCGCGCGCTTCTGGACCGGGTGGCGGCGATGATCCGCGACGAGATCATGCCGATGGAGGCCGCGTATCACGCCGAAATCGGCAAGGGCGACCGCTGGCAATACACTGACCGGCAGGCCGAAATCCTTGAAGGCCTGAAAGCCAAGGCGAAGGCGCAGGGTCTGTGGAATTTCTGGCTCACCGACAGCGACAAGGGCTTTGGCCTCTCCACCGTGGAATACGCCTATTTTGCTGAGGAAATGGGTAAAACGCCGCTGGGGGCGGAGGTCTTCAACTGCTCCGCGCCGGATACCGGCAATATGGAGGTGTTTGAGCGTTACGGCACCGAGGCGATGAAACAGCAATGGCTGGCGCCGCTCCTGCAGGGAGAGATCCGCTCGGCCTATCTGATGACGGAGCCGGATGTCGCCAGCTCTGACGCCACCAATATCTCCATGGCCTGCGTGCGCGACGGTGATGATTATGTGCTGAATGGCGAAAAATGGTGGGCCTCCGGGGCTGGGGACCCGCGCTGCAAGGTTTATATCGTCATGGTGCGTACTGGCGGCGACGACCTGCCCAAACACAAGCGCCAGTCGATGGTTGTGGTGCCTGCGGATGCGCCGGGGATTGAGGTGCTGCGCCCGATGGAGGTCTACGGCCATGATGACGCCCCCCACGGGCATATGCATATCCGCTTTTCGAATGTGCGCATTCCGGCAGATCATATGCTGCTGGGAGAGGGGCGCGGGTTCGAGATCGCGCAGGGCCGCCTTGGGCCGGGCCGCATTCACCACTGTATGCGCGCCATTGGTCAGGCCGAAAGCGCGCTGGAGCAGCTCTGCCGCCGCTCACTGCGCCGCGAGGCCTTCGGCAAGCCGCTGGCCCAGCTGGGCGCCAACTACGACATCATCGCCGAATGCCGGATGGAGATCGAAATGGCGCGTCTCCTCTGCCTTAAGGCGGCGTGGTATATGGATCAGGGGGACGCCCGCGCTGCCGCGCCCTGGATCAGCCAGATCAAGGTGGTCGCCCCCCGCGTCGCGCTGAAGGTGATCGACGAGGCGGTGCAGATGCACGGCGGGCAGGGCATCAGCCAGGACACGCCGCTGGCCCAGGCCTGGACCCATGTGCGGACCCTGCGCCTTGCCGATGGTCCGGACGCCGTCCACCGCAGGCAGGTCGCGCGGGCTGAGTTGAAAGCCTACAGTCAGGAAAATCTCGGTTAACGGTCTGCCCCGGCCCCTTGCGGAGTGCTGGGAAAACGGACGTCCAAAAACCACTCTCAGGCGCTCTCCACTAGGAGGGCGCTTTTTGTGTTTGGGCTAATGATCTGAAAAGAAACCAAAAAATACGTCACGCCAAAGTCGATCACCGCAGATCCTGACGTGGCGGAAATTTTCTGTGGATATCTTGCCGTGGTTAACGGCAGTCGCTATACGCACGCCTTCCGGTCGCAGCCTACCCGGATATCAAAACAAGGACTGAAAACTTGAAAACACTTGTCATCTGCTCGGGCGGGCTCGATTCCGTGTCCCTTGCCCATATTCTTGCTGCCCAAGGGCAGCTCTCGCGTTTGGTGTCGTTCGACTATGGACAGCGTCATCGCAAGGAACTCGATTACGCCGCCGCCTGTGGGCAACGGCTTGGGGTTCCGCATGAGATCATCGACATGCGTTCGATCGGCGCCGCGCTCAGCGGTTCTGCATTGACCGATGATATCGATGTGCCGGACGGGCATTACGCCGAAGAGACCATGAAGGTCACGGTTGTGCCAAACCGCAATGCCATCATGCTGACCATTGCCTATGGGATTGCCGCCGCCAAGGGCGATACGGCCGTGGCAACGGCGGTGCATGGCGGCGATCACTTTATCTACCCGGACTGTCGCCCGGCGTTCACCGATGCCTTCGACGCGATGCAACGCATGGCGCTGGATGGCTATGCCGATGTGTCGCTGGTGACGCCTTTTGTGCATCGCTCCAAAGGAGACATCGTTGCCGAAGGCGCGGCGGTGAACACCCCCTTTGCCGAGACATGGTCCTGCTACAAAGGCGGCGAACATCACTGCGGGCGCTGTGGCACCTGCGTTGAACGCCGTGAGGCCTTTGATCTGGCGGGGGTCGTGGATCCCACAGTCTACGCTGACCCGGATTTCTGGCGCACCGCCATCAAAGAGGGGGGCGCATAATGTTCCGGATCACCAAGGAATTCCACTTCTCCGCATCGCATCAGCTGACGCATCTGCCAGCAGATCACCAATGTGCCCGGCTGCATGGGCACAACTACATCGTGGTGATCGAACTGGCGGGCTCTGAGCTGAACAGCGATGGGTTTGTGCGGGATTATCACGAGCTTGCGCCGCTGAAGAACTACATCGACGGCAGCTTTGATCACCGCCATCTGAATGATGTGATGGAAGGCCCCTCCACCGCAGAAAACATGGCGCGCCATTTCTATGACTGGTGTGCTGCCCGCTGGCCGGAAACCGCCGCGGTGCGGGTGTCTGAGACGCCCAAGACCTGGGCGGAATACCGACCATGACCGAGGTTCTGATACCGCGCGCCGTGCGCGCGACCGGTGACACACCCTCCCCTGCGCATAGGCAGGGGGCCAGCCGTTCGGCGCCGACCACGCTGCGTATCGCGGAGATCTTTGGCCCGACGATCCAGGGCGAAGGGGCGCTGATCGGTGAACCCACCGTATTTGTCCGCGCAGGCGGCTGTGACTATCGCTGCAGCTGGTGCGACAGCCTGCATGCGGTGGACAGCCGCTACCGCGACACCTGGGCGCCGATGGCCACGGATGAGGTCTGGCAGGAGGTGACCCGCCTCAGCGGTGGTCAGCCGCTGACGGTCTCGCTCTCAGGTGGCAACCCGGCAATTCAGAACTTCGCGCCGCTGATCGCTTTGGGCAAGGAGGCAGGCTATCGCTTCGCCTGCGAGACACAGGGCTCCATCAGCCAACCTTGGTTTGCGGCCCTCGATACGCTTGTGCTTAGCCCGAAGCCGCCCTCCAGCGGCCACCGCGTGGACTGGCAGAAATTCGACCATTGTCTGTTGGCTGCCAGGGGCTGCGATCAGATCGTGCTGAAAATCGTGATCTTCGATGACTGCGATTACGATTGGGCCAAGGCGGTGGCACATCGCCGACCTGACCTGCCGCTCTACCTGCAGCCGGGCAACCCTGAGGTCGACCCCGAGACCCCAGTGGATCTGACCGCCGCCACCGAACGGCTGCATTGGCTGATTGAAAAAGTAACCGCCGACCGCTGGTTTGCCCCCCGTGTGCTGCCGCAGCTGCATGTGCTGGTCTGGGGCAACAAACGTGGCGTCTGAACGCGTGGAGTGAGGAGACAACAAAATGACTGATGATATCTACAAAGACCTGAAACAACTGGGCGGGGCCACGGTGATGCCCGCAAGCCCCGAAGACGCCGAGCTGGAGCGGGTGCCCAATCCACAAGCTGATGTGGCCTACAACATACGCTTCACCGCGCCGGAGTTCACATCGCTCTGCCCGATGACGGGCCAGCCCGATTTTGCCCATCTGGTGATCGACTACGTGCCGGGCAAATGGCTGGTGGAGAGCAAATCGCTGAAGCTGTTCCTGGGGTCATTCCGTAACCACGGCGCATTCCACGAGGATTGCACGGTGTCGATTGCGCGCCGTCTGGCCGATTTTCTTGAACCACAGTGGTTGCGCATCGGCGGCTATTGGTACCCGCGTGGTGGTATCCCGATTGATGTGTTCTGGCAGACTGGCCCGCTGCCTGAAGGGGTCTGGATCCCAGACCAAGGGGTGCCCCCATACCGCGGTCGCGGCTGACCCGGTGCCATCGGAACTCCGCTACCCATCCTTCTGGCGCTCTTGGTCACGTATTTCTGCAGCGCGCTCCGGCTCGTAAACTTCCAAACCTCTTGGCGTTCATCCAACCGCAGCGGACCCAAGTTGTGAGGGGCTCTACGGTGGTGTGATGGCAGCGCCGGGAAGAGGGGTGCGTATCTGCTCCGCAATGCGTTTCAGCCCGAAGTGGCGACAATCTGGCCGACGCTGATTGTCGTTTGATCGGGTGACCGTAGACATCAAAGCCGGCAGGGGTGGACGGCACATCCAGTGGTGATTCCGTGTCACGTCTTTTGCTGCTGGCCCTGCGCTCGGCAGCTGGTCGTTAGAGACGACGGCCACGGCTGCCCATCACGACCCCGGCTCTGCCGCCATCTCTCAGTTCCAGGCGCAAATCTTGGCACGCTTTTCTGCAATGAATCGCGCAGTCGGATACGGCTCACTTGGAAAACTATTCCGCAATCTCAAAGGGATCGTCAGGGTATCCGACGCGCGCCAGATAGAGCCCGTGACCGGGGCAGACCGGCCCGCAGGCGGCGCGATCCTCGGCCTCTAGCGCGGTTTTCACATCCTCGGGCGCCCAGGCTCCCGCGCCGACCCGCTCCAGCGTGCCGACAAAGCTGCGCACCTGATTGTGCAGGAAGGACCGCGCGCGCACATGAAAATGAATCTCCGGCCCTGAAAAACCCTGAACCCGCTCAACCCGCAATTCGTCCAGTGTCTTCAGCGGGCTTGCCGCCTGACAGATCGACGACCGGAAGGTGGTGAAATCATGCTGACCAATCAGATGATTGGCCGCCTCCTGCATCGCGTCGGCGTTCAGATCGTGATTGAGCTGCCAGACCTGTCCGGCCTCATGGGTTGCCGGGGCGCGCCGGATCAGGATGCGAAACAGATATTGCCGCTCAACCGCAGAAAATCGCGCGTGCCAGTCTCCCTCCACACGGGCGCAATCGACAATCGCCACGGGCGCTGGCTTCAGGTGGAAATTCAGCGCCTCGGACAGGCGGAACGGATCCCAATCCTTCACCATGTCGCAATGCGCAACTTGACCCAGACCATGCACGCCGGTGTCCGTGCGCCCCGCCGCTGCAATCGTATGCGGGCCGGGTTCCAGCCGCGCAAGCGCATCCTCGATCGCCCCCTGAACCGAGGGCTGATCTTTCTGGCGCTGCCACCCGGCGAAGGGCGCGCCGTGATATTCGACTTTCAGAGCAAAACGCGGCATGGGCGGGCAAGTAACGCGGCTGCGGTTGCGGCACAAGTCCCTGCCACTACTGCGCCGGGGTGGTATCACGCCCCGCCAACGCCTATCTTGGTCGGATTGAACAAGGATCCGGTCCAACGCAGGGGCCGCAAGGCGGGGCAAACCTTTGGGACTATCATCACTGGCAGACGGGGTTTTGCGCAGCGTCGAGGGGGCGGGCGCCTCCCTATCTGAGAGCCTGTTTGAACCCTCGATCCGCCTTGGCGTCACCGGTCTGGCCCGCGCGGGCAAAACGGTGTTCATCACCTCGCTGGTGGCCAATCTGATGAACCGGGGCCGTATGGTGCAGCTGTCTGCCGCGCGCGAAGGACGGATTGAGACGGCGTTTCTGCAACCCCAGCCGGACGACACCGTGCCCCGCTTTGACTATGAAAATCACCTTGGCGCCCTCACGGGGCCGCGTCCCTATTGGCCCGACAGCACTCGGGCCGTGTCTGAGCTGCGGCTCAGCCTCAGGGTCCAGCCCAACGGGCTGCTGTCGGGCTTGCAGGGGCCGCGCACGCTGCATCTGGATATCGTGGATTACCCCGGCGAGTGGCTGCTGGACCTGGCGCTTCTCGACAAATCCTATGCTCAATGGTGCGATGAGGTGCTGACCCGCATTCGTGGTCGCGCGCAGGCGCAGACGTTTCTGGATCTGGCGCAAAAGGCCGACGCCACCGCTCCGCATGATGAGCCGCTGGCGCAGGATTTGGCCGGGGCATTTGCGGCCTATCTGCAGGCCGCCCGAGCCGCTGGCTACTATGATTGCACACCGGGGCGCTTCCTGCTGCCCGGCGATCTGGCGGGCTCCCCGGTGCTGACCTTCGCGCCAATCCCGCTGTCGGATACCGCTCCCCGCCGGTCCCTGCACCGCGAGATGGAGCGCCGATTTGAGGCCTATAAATCCAAGGTCGTCAAACCCTTCTTTCGCGATCACTTCGCCCGCATCGACCGGCAGGTGGTGCTGGTTGATGCCCTGAGCGCCATCCATTCCGGCCCCCGCGCTGTGGAGGATCTGCGCCACGCGATGACCGATATCCTTGCGGCCTTCCGTCCGGGCCGAAACGGCTTTCTGCGCCAGATCCTGCGCGGCAAACGGGTGGAGAAAATCCTGTTTGCGGCGACCAAGGCTGATCACCTGCATCACCAGCAGCACCCCCAGCTGACCGCCATCATCGAGGCGCTGACCCGCGACGCGCGGGATCGCGCCCGCTTTGCCGGGGCGGAGACGGCGGCCCTGTCGCTCGCCGCGCTGCGTGCCACGACGGAGGAGCTGCGCAGCCACAATGGCAGCGATCTGCCTTGTGTGCGCGGCACCCTTCTGGACAGCGGCAAACCGGCCGCGTTTTATCCCGGTGCCCTGCCGCAAGATCCCTCGCACCTGCTGACCCCGGCCCGTCAGGGCGCCGAAAGCTGGCTCGATGGGGATTATCAGGCCATGGCCTTTTCACCGGCCCCACTGACCCTGCGCCCCGGCGATGGCCCGCCCCACATCCGCCTGGACCGGGCGGCGGAATTCCTGATCGGAGATCGCCTATGACAGCCTCATCCCCGCCCATCCTGCGTGTTGCGCGCAGCACCGATGCCGGCAAGATCGCCGAGATCCTGCACCGCTTCGAGGTTGATACCCCCTGGATGCCCAAGCAGCACACCGGGGCCGAGGCGATCAGCTTTTGCGGCACCATGATTGATCGCGGCTGGGTCACCATCGCGCAGATCGACGGACGGGTAGAGGGGTTTCTGGCCCGCGACGGTGCGGAGATCTGCGCGCTTTATGTGCGCGACACGGCGCGCGGGCAGGGGCTTGGCCGCTTGCTGCTGGATTATGCCAAATCGGTGCAGTCGCCGCTCCAGCTCTGGACGTTTCAGGCCAACGAAGGCGCGCAGCGGTTCTACCTGCGCGAAGGCTTCGTCGAACAGACCCGCACCGATGGCGCGCGCAACGACGAAGGGTTGCCGGATATTCAATACATCTGGCCCGCACCCTCGTCGAAGCCTGAACTCAAACCCCGCACCGCCGCAGTGACAAAGCCCTCAGCCGGCAAACCGGATCGCCCGAAGAAGGACACGCCATGAGCCGCAAGGATGCCGTCCTCTTCGACCTAACAGACAGCGCCACCGCAGACGAAACCCCGGATGTGGCCAGCGCGCCGCCGGTCCCGGATCTGGACGGCGCCAGCAGCGACCTGCCGCAGCCCGCGCTGGCGCAGGCCGCCGCGCTGGCCAGCCGTCGCCCCTCGCGTCTGGCGCGCTGGTTCTGGGCCTGTCTGACGGCGCTGATCGGCGCGGTCATCTCGGTCGCGGCCTGGGAGTTTGTCACCGGGCTGATTGACCGCGTGCCGCTCCTGGGCTGGGCCATCACCGCAGGCTTTGCCGTGGCCGTCCTTCTGGCCCTCCTGATGGGCCTGCGTGAACTCGCAGCCCTCTCCCGCCTGCGCCGGGTCGAGAGCCTGCGCAACGCGCAACCGCTGCTTTCAGCGGACCCGACCGACCCCGCTGGGGGCCAGGCCGCTGATGCCACAGCTGATCTGAAGGCCGCCCGCGGCTATGTTGCGGGACTGGAACGGTTTTACCGCGGGCGCAAGGATCTCACATGGGGGTTGGCCCGACTGGACGAGCGCAAGAGCGACATCATGGACGCCGACGCGCTGCTGCATCTGGCGGAGGCAGAGCTGCTCGCGCCGCTGGATGCCCGCGCCCTGCGCGTGGTTGAGGGCGGCGCCCGGCAGGTCGCAACCGTAACCGCGCTGGTGCCCTTGGCGTTGGCCGATGTGGTGACGGCGCTGGTGACCTCGCTGCGGATGATCCGCCGCATCGCCGATATCTACGGCGGGCGCTCCGGCTTCTTCAGCTCCTGGCGGCTTACCCGCGCGGTGCTCGCCCATCTGGTGACCACTGGCGCTGTCGCTGTTGGCGATGACCTGCTGGAACCGGTGCTGGGCGGATCGATCCTGTCCAAACTCTCCCGCCGTTTCGGCGAAGGTCTGGTGAATGGTGCGCTCTCCGCCCGCGTTGGCATCGCCGCCATGGAAGTCTGCCGTCCGATGACCTTCTCCAAGGCGCAGAAACCCCGGACCCGCAAGGTTATTCAGCGCGCCCTCACTGGCCTCTTCACCAAAGACACCTAGCCACACGCCCCAGGCTCATGCCTCGCATGAGCCACGCCCAAGGCCACAAGGAGGCGCTGGCCCCGCCAGGGCATCTATCGGCGCGGGAGCACCTGTGCTTGCGCGGATCAGAACAGCTTTGGTGGTGCGTCTTTTGGCTGGCGCATGGCGACGATCCCGGTGCGAAACCCTTCGCCGATCCGGTCCGCCAGGGCGCCCCATTGCAGCGCGGTTCGTTCCGGCAGCTCCGCCTGCAAGACCTCGTGAAACAGGCCCAACCAGATCGCAAAATGCTCGGGCTTTACATCCGGCCGGCTGACATGCACCCGCATCGGATTGCCGCTGTAACATTTCTCCCGCAGGATGGCATTGCGCCAGAACCGGGTGATCAGCGCCTCATGCTCCGGCCAATCCTCCACATGCGCCGAAAACACCGGCCCCAGTACCGCATCGCCGCGCACGCGGGCATAGAATATATCCACCACATAGGCGATCTGCTCTGCCGTAATGTCAA